>WLQG01000029.1 GCA_009698445.1 Actinomycetota bacterium | reverse complement strand
GCCGATACCAAGTGCGATATCAAGTGCGATTGAACCAGTTGGAATTACTTCAACAATCTGGTTTTGACGATCGGACATCTTCATTACTGAGCCTTTTCCAAATTGACGTTCGATCTGGGCTAGGGCTGTGTCGAGCGCTTTTTGGCGTTCACTTGTAGCTTTTTCTTGTGCAGCATCAGTTGCTTTATTGCTTTTTTCAGTAGCCACTTACTTTCCTTTCGATAGAACGTCTTGCCGTGATGGCAATTCGTTTGGTCTGGCCCAGAAGGTACGGAGACCCAACGACGGCTCACAGGTTTTCCCACTGGGGTTGTGGGCAAGAGCTGCGGGCGGAGGATGGAACCGCTCTGGTTGTACGGGTATAGATTAACCGAACATCTGTTCGAAAGGTAGCAGGAGCCACTGACACATATGAGCGTGTCGCGAGTACCCCACCCCCTTGTTGGTGGCGAGACACTCGCTTACTGTTGGCTAAATTAATGAATTGGGGACATGAAGATTAACTCGAGTACGGTTACTTGCAGGTGGTTATTTTCAATAGTTGCCGCCTGGCTCTTTCTTCTGTCTAGCCCATTGGCTGCCGTGGCTGACCCGCTAGCGTTAACGCCAGTGAGCGCAGGGTGGCTGGAAACTTTAAATTATTATCGAGTCGCCGCCGGCTTGTTGCCAGTTGCCGAAGAGCAGATATACAACGACGGGGTCATGAAACACATGATCTACCTCGCAAAGACAGATCCATCTCTTTTCGTAGGGCAATATCAAAGTGCACACTCTGAAAATCCAGCCAGCCCCTATGCAACCAAAGAAGGAATTACAACAGGGGCAGGCAACATATTTGGAGCCCCGGATGATAGTGAGAGTAGAGCTATCGATGCCTGGCTCGGAGCTCCATTTCATTCAATCGCCGCTTTACACGAAGATATGACGGCCACTGGCTTTGCTCGCTATCGCAATGAAAGAACTGGTTCATTTGAAACTGGAATGAGTAATGGGACTCGGACTTGGGCTCCGCGAACAAAGAATATTTTGTTTCCTGCTCCAGATTCAACTTCTCGACTCTATGCATGGGCAGGAGAATCACCTGATCCCCGTGAAGCTTGTGGACCCAACTATCAGGATTACAAGGGTTTGGCTATTTATGCATCATTGCTCTCAGCTCCTTCACCACAAACTTCAATTACTTTAACACTCCCCGATGGGAAAATTATTTCTGATAAATCTGAACTGTGCCTCATTGATGAACACAATCTTACTACAACAGATCCAATACTTGGGTCTGCTGCTAAATACCTTATTAAAGCGGAGAACATGGTTATATTTTTTCCAAAGGTTGAACTACAACCTGGATTACATATTGCCACAATTAATCAACCGGATAGAGCACCGATAATTTGGAAATTTACAATTATTGAACATTACGCTCCACACTTACAATTTATAAATTTTGACCTCAACCAATCTAGTTTCTTGTCATGGCAGAAGGTTAAGTCATTACCAAATAACCCTATGCTTGGCTACCAGGTTACAGAGTGGCGCGGCAATGCCACCGCACAATACCGAGTACAAAATGAAGAGTTTGACGCGACACAATTGATGGCTGGTAATGTGAATCTTTGTGTTAATCCTTTAGCAACGTTAACGAATAATCAATGTGATCTATTTTGGAGTTTAGAAATACCTGATTTTACCCGCAATATAGAGTGGAAACCTAAGGCGCAAAAAAGTACCGTCATAATGTGGAACCCAATCAACCCTAACTCTCAACAGCATTGGTCTAAATATGAAGTAATTATGAGGAATCCCACTGGTCAAATAAAGAGTGAACAAATATCACAGAGTTTTTTTGACACCAAATTTCTTCCAGATGGCAAGTACCAAATTTGCGTTCACGCCCTCAATGAAACCAACGCTGGCGAGTGCGCGAGTTTTAATTCTTGGGAGATTCACCAATCACCTCCGCAGAAGCAATCATTAATAATCACCCGCCCGAACTCAAACAAAGTGGTAAGGGTGGGGCAAACAATTGGCTTGAGCTCACTATCGCAGGCAAGTAGTGCGACTGTGTTTACTCCTGGAGTTTGTAAAGCTACTTGGGTAGGGGAAAAATTGAATGTTAAGGGTTTAAAAGCAGGGACATGTACGGTTTTATTTGAAGCATTAGGTGATGATAAATACCTAGCATTCAAAGAAAAAATCTCCCTTAAATTTACAAGATAAACCGTAATTGCTCGCGGCCTTCCGGCCAGACATACTTGCTCCCATGTTGATTCTGCTGCCCCCTAGCGAGAAAAAGGCAGCAGTTCTTGGCCCAGCAATCACCGTCTACACCGGCGTCCTCTATGCCGCCCTTGATTGGCACCACCTGAATAAGGGCGCTCAGAAGCGAGCTCAGTCTTGGATTGTAATCATCTCGGCCAAATACGGCCTTGTTCGGCCCCTGGATGAAATCAAGCCTTACAAAGAAAAGATTGATACTAAAAAAATGCGAAAGCCAATTAGCGCCGAGCTAGATGCTCTTAATGCAGACCTGATTATCGACTGCCGCTCTTCGACGTATCAAGGTGTTTGGACTCCCCCGGCACGTAAATGTGTAGAGATCAAAATCTTTACGTATGTAGATGGAGTGAAGAAAACTATTACTCATATGTCCAAGAAGACACGAGGTGAGGTTACGCGCATGCTGTTGCAATCAAAAACTGTACCGACAACACCGCAAGAACTATTTGAGATTGTTTCTACTCAATTTGAATGTGTCTTGCTTGAGTACAGCGGAAATACACCCTGGGTGCTAGAGGTTATCGCTGCGTAGTTTCTTTAATAAGTGTGGCGACTAAATCTGGGTGATCCCACATTGGTGCGTGACCGCAATTATCTATAACAATCCAGGAGCAATTTTGAGGTGCTAGAGATCGCTCTTGGGATACCGGATACGGCAAAGTGTTGTCAGTATCGCCAAAGAGAATAGTTACGGGTACCGTTTCTGGGACATGTGCATCAAAGCGCTTTCCTAACATGCCATCCCAGGCTGGGAAATATCCCTTTGCATTACCCATGGCAAAGGCCGAGTCATAACAGATTTCATAACTTAACTCTTGCCATTTTGGGCTCACTTTGGAATAACCAATTTTGCGCAACGCTATTGAGTGCAATCCAATTCGAATAACAGGCCTTAAAATTTTTGCTAAGTAGTAAGACTGAGCTTCACTTGGTAGTCGTCCTGATGCAGGAATGAGCCAAAGGCCGGCAGGTGCAATTCCAGTGAGAGTAATGATGCGCGATGGTTGATCTGCCGCCATCTCAAGTGCAATCCAGCCACCTAATGAATTACCAGCCACATGAAAAACTGTGATTCTGTATTCACTTTCGACAGTGTCAAAGACTGCACGCCCCAGTGATTTGGGATCCATTGGTTGCGTTGGGTCAAATGGAGTTTGGCCATGACCCGGTAAATCAACAGTAATAACACGAAAGTTTTTAGATAGTTCTGGAATTATTGGTTTAAATGCCGTAGCCGCTGAACCTAAGCCATGAATAAGAACTAGCGGTGGATGGGTGGCATCAGACTGAGTTAGCGTAGTTACAAGTTTCATCATTAATACTTATATTTTTCGGTCTCTTTAGGATGCGCCCGGCACACTGCTTTCCAAATCTCATCTGCTTCTAAACCCGCTGCTAATGCCTCGTTGACAGTTTTGCTACCTAGTTCAGAAATTGCAATATCTGTTGGAAAATGTGAGTGCGCACCAAATGAAAGCGTTAAACGCTCGCGAAGATCAGAGATTCGCACTTGAAATAAGGAATTCTGCCTGTAAACGTGAATCTTCAGGAGTTAATGGCTGTAGCACCTGACCTATAAGCCAACGCATAGCAAGATCTGCAAGAATCTGTGATTTCAAAATTATTGCTAGCGCGTCGTTGAATTGAATCCACAGTGGGTTAGAAGTGGCAGATAAAACTTGGGCTAAGGGAGCAGGATCATTAGTGCGCATATGGGCTAAGGCTGGGTCGCTAGAAACTGCGAGCGAGAGGGCAACAAGTGCATTGGTTGGATTAGATCCGCTTTGTGCAATTGCAACTAAACGGCGAATTTCAGAGTCACATAGCGCTGCAAGCACAGATTCTTTATCGCGGTAGTGGTTGTATAAAGTTGCTCGAGAAACTTGAGATGTATCTGCAATTTCAATCATTGACATCTTTGCCAAGCCAACAGTTGCAATTAAATTCTTTGAACCTTCAAGGATTGCACTTTGTGTTCGACGATGTGTTGCAGCTTGTGGTGCGTACTTATTAAGCGGCATCGACAACAGTAAGAGTTACGGTCTCGCGGCTTGCTAATTCAGAAGCTACATCGCTAAATACACCTGAAAGAGAAAGACCAAGTGCAACACAAATTGCATTGAGAAGTTCAGATGATGCCTCTTTTTGTCCGCGTTCTACTTCGGATAAATACCCAAGTGAAACGCGTGCGTCACGGGCTACATCGCGCAAGGTACGGTTTTGCGATGTGCGGGCAGCGCGAAGAGTCAGACCAACAGCTTCACGTACTAGAACCACTGTCACCACCCCCCTCGTTTTAACTAATTTCGATGTCTAAGGATACGCGCAAAGGTGGCAATGGCGCTTGCTGTCGCTGCGTTTCGCACAGATTCCCGCTCACCGGATAAAGATAATTCAATACTTTGGCAAACAGGGCCGACAATCGCGACCCACACTGCACCAACGGGATGGCCATCTAAGGGGTTAGGCCCAGCCACGCCAGTGGTGCCAATTGCCCAAGTAGTTCCAAAAGATTTCATCGCACCACGTGCCATGGCAACAGCTACTTCTTCACTAACCGATGTGTGCTCTTCAAGGATTGCAGGATCAACATGTAAATGCGAGATTTTTATTTCATCTCGATAGGCAGTGGTGCCGCCAACAAAAACATCCGATGCACCTGCAATAGTGACAATGGCAGAACTGACGGCACCCGCCGTCAGAGATTCTGCAGTACTTACAGTTTCACCTCGCGCACGCAGAGCATCGACAACTTCGGCGGCAAGGCCAAGAATTTCGGCAGAGAGCGTCATTGCAATACCTCCTAACGCGGTGTTGAAGTGAAGGCTGATTTTACATAGTAGGCACCCGTAAAGATAGTGAGTGCTACGGCAATATACATAAACCCATCACGGAACCAATATAGGGAGGAGCTCAATGGAAGAACATAGAATCCAACACCAAAATTTTGCAGGGAGGCCTTAATTTTGCCTCCCTTATTTGCTGGAATGACTCCACGATTGATAATAATTAATCTAAATACTGTGATTCCAATTTCACGAAATAAAATAACGATAGTTATCCACCACGGTAAGCGATCCAAAATTGAAAGACTAATCATGGCCGCACCGATCATCACTTTATCAGCCACTGGATCTAAAAATTTTCCAAACTCAGTAACAGCATTGCGACTTCGAGCTAAGTTCCCATCGACAATATCGCTGAGTCCAAGCACAAAGAAAACAATCCAAGAAATGTATTGCCATGTTGCATCATTGCCACCATTTTTAAAAAGTGTATAAACACCCACTGGTACAAGTAATAATCGTGCAACCGTTATGAAGTTTGGCGTAACAAATCCGGGTAGATTCATAGTGGTTTTGCCACCAAGTCGGCGCCCATTGAATCAATCACCACAGCATCAACATACTGTCCAGCAATAAAATCTGTGCCAATAAAAGTAGTGCTCCCATCAACTTCAGGGCCCTGATGTGCGGCTCGGCCCTCTTGAAGTTCGGCATCCTCAATTAATACCCGGATAGTTTCACCGATGCGAGCCGCAGCTCTGGCAGAGACCATCTCATCAGCAAGTGAAGATAAAGTTTCTACGCGCTGGGCAATGACATCTTCATCAATCTTATTTTCATGTGTGAGTGCTTCAGTGTTATCTTCATCTGAATAACCAAAAATTCCAACGGCATCTAATTTTGCTTGAGTTATAAAGGTTGCAAGCTCATCAAAGTCTTCTTGGGTCTCACCTGGAAAACCAACAATAAAGTTTGAACGTATGCCAGCTTCCGGTGCTAAAACACGAATCTGATTGATCAAATGGAGGAACTTTTCGTTGTCGCCAAATCGACGCATACGACGTAAAACTGCCGGGGCTGAATGTTGGAAAGATAAATCAAAATAAGGAACCGTCTTAGGGGTAGCAATCATGGCCTGTATCAGCGTTGGTCGCATTTCAGCTGGCTGCAAATATGAAAGCCGAACACGCTCTACGCCTTCAATGCTTGCAATTTCAGGCAACATTTTCTCCATGAGTTGAAGGTCGCCTAGATCTTTTCCATATGAAGTTGTGTTTTCGCTAACTAAAAATAGCTCTGTCACACCGTTGGCAACAAGCCATCTCGCTTCATCCATAATTTCATGGGGCCGGCGCGAAACAAATGAGCCTCTGAAATATGGGATAGCGCAAAATGAACAACGGCGATCACAGCCCGATGCAATCTTTAGCGGTGCCCATGGGGCATCGCCCAAGCGCTTTCGGGTAAATTCACTGGATTCGCGTACATCTGGGCGGTCTGCAGGAGCGATAGGAAGTAAGGCTCGGCGATCACGTGGGATATGTGGTGTGTGCGATTTACCTGCAACGATTGATTGCAGACGTGCTGAAATATCTTGATAGTCATCGAAACTTAAAATTGCATCTGTATCAGGCAACGCCTCAGCGAGCTCATTGCCATAACGCTCAGCCATGCACCCCACAGCTACAACCGCACGTGTTTTTCCATGACCTTTAAGTGAGTTCGCTTCTAATAGCGCATCGATGGAATCTTTTTTAGCCGATTCAATAAAGCCACAGGTATTTACTAGAGCAACTTCTGCTGATTCAACATCATCAACTAAAGTCCAACCATCGGCAGCTAAACGCCCGGCTAACTCTTCAGAATCAACTTCATTACGGGAGCACCCTAAAGTGATAACTGCTACGGTGCGCTTCATTTGGTAAATCTTAGCGGGTTATGAATCGACTCCGTACGACACGCTAACTACGGCTCCGTTGGCCCCAATTGCAGCAACTTTTTTGCCATTAACTGCTAAATCAACACCACCTGCATTACCTACTTTGAGATTAATCTGACTATCTGCCGTGAAGACCTTCTCTGTACCAAGTGACACCTGACCACTAAATAATGTTCGGCCTACCGCATCTGAAACAAAGAGCCAAGACTTTGCTCGTACTGCATTAACTCTCACTTCAACACCTTTGCCACTTGAAAAACTATTCTGGTCTGATGGTTGAGCAGATGGTGTTAGCCAGGCGGAGGGTGTAGCACTATTAGTCGGAGCCGCAATAACAACGTTACCTGTATTGGTATTAGATATAACTACCTGAGCAATACCGACAACCATAAGTGAAATAACAGAGATCATTACAAGGATTTTCCAAGAAACCCTTCGCTCTTCACGAGGTTCGCGCATCACACTGTTCTCAACAAGTAACTGCTGCATTGTGCGAACTTCTTCGCCTTGTTCTTCTTCATACACACGGATAAATTCTTGCGGATCAGCTTTTAATACAGCGGCAATATTTCGTACGTGGCCGCGTGCATAGGTTTCACCGCCACAATTTTTGAAGTTATCGCCTTCAATTTCACGCAAAACAGTCACACGAATATTTGTTTTTGACGCCAAAGCTTCAAGTGAAAGGCCCGCGTCTTTACGCGCTTTCGCTATCAAAGATCCAAGTGACATCATTAGTGGTCCTAAAGGGAAATTGCTGCTGCGGATGAGGTCTTAATTGTAGAACTCTCGGTACGCACCTGGCTATGGGTAGGTGTGAGAACGGAGGGTGAAATCTGGGTAAAAACCGTTAAGCACTACTAGTAGTCGCGCAAGGTCGCTATCACTGAGTCAAGTTCATCTGGCTTTACTAAAACAGTACGCGCCTTGGAACCTTCTGAGGGCCCAACGATTCCCCGTGATTCCATGAGGTCCATCAAGCGCCCAGCTTTTGCGAAACCAACTCGCAGTTTTCTTTGTAACATCGATGTTGAACCAAACTGAGTTCCAACAACTAGTTCAACAGCTTGTAGCAAAATATCTAGATCATCACCAATCTCTTTATCAACCATTTTGGGATGTGACTGCACTGCAGTGACATCATCACGATAGCGCGGTTTTAACTGCTTCTTCACATGCGTTGTTACCGCTTCAATTTCACGCTCTGACACATAAGCACCTTGAATTCGTACAGCACGGCTTGCACCCATCGGAATAAAGAGAGCATCCCCCTGACCAACCAATTTTTCTGCCCCAGGGCTATCTAAAATAACTCGGCTATCAGCTAATGAACTTGTAGCAAAAGAAAGTCTTGAAGGAACGTTGGCCTTGATCAAACCTGTTACGACATCCACAGATGGTCGTTGTGTTGCAAGTACCAAGTGAATACCGGCAGAGCGAGCTAGCTGTGTGATACGAACAACTGATTCCTCAACCTCTTTTGCGGCAACAATCATTAAATCTGCAAGCTCATCGATAATGACTAGTAGATATGGGTACGGCTCCACTGTTCGATCACTTCCAGGCGGAACGATTACTTTGCCAGCGCGAACTGCTTTATTGAAATCATCAATGTGCCTAAAGCCAAAGGTAGACAGGTCTTCATAGCGCAGATCCATCTCACGAACAACCCAAGTGAGGGCATCTGCAGCCTTTTTGGGATTGGTGATAATCGGCGTAATTAAATGCGGGATACCTTCATAGGCAGTCAGTTCGACTCGCTTAGGATCAATTAAAACCAAGCGCACTTCATCAGGTGTGGCACGAACCAAAATTGAAGTAATCATTGCGTTAATCATTGAAGACTTTCCTGCACCAGTAGCTCCGGCCACTAATAAGTGCGGCATTTTTGCAAGGTTTGCGCAAACAAAATTACCTTCAACATCCTTGCCTAAGGCAACTAACATTGGATGATGGTCTTGACCCGCAACACTTGAACGTAATACATCACCCAGGGCAACGATTTCGCGATCAGTATTTGGAATCTCAATACCAACAGCAGATTTTCCTGGAATCGGAGACAAGATGCGCACATCGCTGCTGGCGACTGCATAAGAAATATTTTTAGCTAGTGCGGTAATGCGCTCAACTTTTACTGCATTGCCAAGTTCAACTTCATATCGTGTAACTGTTGGGCCACGCATAAATCCGGTGACTTGCGCATCAATTTCAAACTGTAAAAATACTTCCGTCAATGCTGCAACCACTAAATCATTTGCCTTACTTTTAGCCTTTGCAGCTGGCCCGGTTCGCAGCAAATCTGCGGGTGGCAATTCATACGTTGAATCAGGGGTTAATAAAAGCTGTTCTGGACGCTTTGTTACATTCTCTTCTGTAACTACCGGTGAAACTGGAATTGGAACTGTGAACTCTTCGTCAAAGCTTTCCTCATCCAGTTCCTCTTCATCTTCTTCAACTGGTTGGTTCCAGGCTGCCACAATGGGCGATTCAAAAGGTGGAGTATCTGTAACTTCGAAATCTTCTACTTTAATCCCGCGTTCAGGCCGCTTGGACCAGAGCCATGATGACGTAGATTTAAATCGATCTAATATGTCAGATACAGGCGTGGCCGATATAACTAGTAAGCCAAAGATGAAAACGATAATGAGAACTGGATACGTTAAAACAGATGTCATCAACGAAACTAAAGGCGTTGTAACTCCATAACCAATCCAGCCACCACCATGGCGAATTGCAGTTGCACCAGTTCCGATTGAACCGTTCAATAAATGTGAGAGCCCAGTTGATGAAAGCAGAAGAGCTATTGTTCCAACAATTACGCGCCCTATTGCGGCTTTGTCCTCAGGAGTTCTAAACAATTTAAATGCGAAGTAAATAAGTACGAATGGAGTAAAGAATCCAATACGACCAAAGCCACCATATATAAAGGCATAAACCGCACGGCCAACAATATTGTCGGCATGAAACCAGGTTCCAGCCGTAGCTATTAGGGCAAGAATTAAAATAAGGAATGCAACCCCATCGCGTTGATGCGCCGGATCCAAATCGCGTGCACCTCGAGCGATAAATCGAACTGAGTTACCCAATACCTTGGCGATGAAGCGCCAGATTGCAGCTAAACCTCTACCGAGCGCGCCACCTACTGCGCTGCTCTTTGATTTAGATTTCTTCTTAGCCACACTCCTCATCGTAAAGGAAGAGTAAATTGAAGGCGCCTAGGCGCGCCGTCCTTAAACTTCTATAACAACAGGGACAATCATCGGCTTTCGACGATGTTCTCCCCCAACCCAACCGCCAACGGTCTTTCGAACAATCTGTGAAAGCTGATGAGTTCCATTGATTCCATCGGCAACGGCTGTGGCTAAAGCTTTTTCAATCTTTAACTTAACATCATCAAATAGCGCCATATCTTCATTAAATCCGCGTGCATGAATATCTGGGCCAGCAACAATTTTGCCACTCTGAGAATCAATAACAACAATTACCGAGATGAAACCTTCTTCGCCCAAAATCCGTCGATCCTTTAAGGACGTTTCTGTTATGTCACCAATGCTCTGGCCATCTACATAAACAAAGCCACAAGGAACCGATCCCACAACTTGTGCTTCATGATCAATGAGATCCACAACCACGCCATTTTCGATAATCAAAGCGTTGCCACGTGGGACACCGGCTTGAATCGCCAATTCAGCGTTTGCTTTCATGTGTCGCCATTCACCGTGGATTGGCATCACATAACGAGGTTTGACAATGTTGTAACAGTACAAAAGTTCACCGGCGGCAGCATGTCCTGAAACGTGCACCATCGCATTTGCCTTATGTACTACACGTGCACCAAATCGAGTGAGCTCGTTAATCACTCTAAAAACAGAGTTTTCATTTCCCGGGATCAGTGATGAGGCCAAGATAACTGTGTCACCTTCGCCTACGCGAATCTGGTGATCACCATTGGCCATTCGCGAAAGGGCTGCCATTGGTTCACCCTGTGAACCAGTGCAAATTAATACAACATTGTCATCGAATGAATCAAGATCTTTGGCATCCATAAGAATTCCGGCGGGAACTGTCAGGTAACCCATATCTTGTGCAATCTTCATATTTCGAACCATTGATCGCCCAATGAAAATAACTTTTCGGTTATGCAAAGCCGCAGTATCTATTACCTGTTGGACACGGTGCACGTGAGATGAAAAAGAGGCCACAATCACGCGACGTTTTGTAGATCCGATGACGCGATTAAGTGCTGGCATAATTTCGCGCTCTGAAGGGGTAAAGCCTGGGATGTCAGCATTGGTCGAATCAACCATAAATAAATCAACACCTTCTTCACCCAAACGGGCAAAGGTGCGCAGATCTGTTATGCGACCATCGAGTGGAAGTTGATCCATTTTAAAATCTCCGGTTGCCAGAACTCGACCAGCATCGGTATTAATAACAACTGCTAAGGCATCAGGAATTGAGTGATTAACCGCAACAAATTCAAGTTCAAATGGTCCAACATCTTCATGGCCACCTTCGCGAACTTCACGCGTTAAAGGTGTAATGCGATGCTCTTTTAATTTTGCCGTAACCAGAGCTAATGTCAGAGCTGATCCATACAGCGCAATATCACCGCGTTCGCGCAATAAATAAGGCACTGCCCCAATGTGATCCTCATGGCCATGAGTTAGAAAGACACCGACAACGTCATCTAAACGTTCACGAATATATGAGAAATCAGGAAGAATTAAATCAATTCCTGGTTGCGTATCTTCAGGAAATAACACGCCGCAGTCAACGATTAATAGTTTTCCCTTGGTTTCAAAAACAGTCATATTGCGACCGATTTCACCTAATCCGCCAAGGGCGACAATGCGCAATCCCCCAGCAATTAAAGGTGAGGGTAATTCGAGATCTGGGTGAGGATGATTCATTATTTAATTGCTACGCCACCTGCGCGTAGGTCGTCACGCAACTGCGCAATTTGCGCATCTGTTGCATCGACAAGAGGAAGTCGGGTGTAACCGCCAGGTAGACCCATCAAAGTTAAAGCAGCCTTTGTCATGATTGCACCTTGGGTACGGAAAGTTCCGGTAAATACCGGCAGAAGTTGTTGATGAATCTCAAGCGCGCGTGCAGGATTTCCGGCAAACCAAGCATTGAGCATCTCTTTCAATTCACTTCCGACTGTATGACCACAGACAGAAACGAAACCAACTGCACCTACTGAAAGCAGTGGCAAGTTAAGAATGTCATCACCCGAATAAACAGGTATTCCGCAGCGCTTAATTACCCATGAAGTTGCTGCAACGTTTCCTTTGGCATCTTTGAGCGCAACAATTGATGGATGTTCGAAGAGTTCAACGATTGTGTCTGACTCAATTTCAACACCAGTGCGACCTGGAATGTCGTACAACATCATTGGTAACCCAGTTGCATTGGCCATAGCTAAGAAGTGAGCCTTGATACCTGCCTGAGGTGGTTTGTTGTAATAAGGAGTAACAACCAAAATTCCATCAGCTCCGGCAGCTTCACTGCGCTTGGCCTGGTTGATTGAATAATCGGTTTCATTATCGCCAGCACCAGAAACAACTTTGATATTTGGGCCAACTACACGCTTTACAACTTTAATAATCTCTTCTTTTTCAGAGGATTTAGTTGTTGGAGCTTCACCAGTTGTACCGTTAACAACAATTCCATCGTGACCGTTTTTGACCAGATGATCAGCTATTTTTTCAACGCCATCCCAATCAATGGATCCATCTTTATTAAATGGAGTGACCATTGCGGTCAACATGCGGCCAAATGGCGCTGGCGTACTCATGCGGGTAACTCTACCCGTTTTATGGGGCGATGCGACCAGACTTTTCAAAGGCCCCGTATGTAAGCGGCATCAATTTCGCAAATTCGGCTTCCATTTTCTCGGCCACCATCTCAATTTCACGTTGGGGATAGCTTGGAAAGTGCGAACCGTCGCGGGATGTGCGAAGGGATAAAAAGTTCATAAGTGCACGGGCATTCATAGTTACATACATTGATGAATATGTGGCCACTGGCAAAACTGCACGTGCAACTTCGCGGGCAACGCCAACATCCAACATTTTTATATAACTTTCATACGCGACAACATATGCTTCTTTCATCGCCTTGACAGTTACTTCAAACTGCTCGGTAGTTCCATCTTCAAAAGTATATGCACCAGTCTTGCCAACTTGAATGAGTTTGCGTTCCTTAGATGGAACATAAAATACTGGTTTTAATTCGCGGTAACGCCCACTCTCTTCGTTGTAGGAAGCGATGCGATGGCGCATGAATTCGCGAAAAACAAATATCGGAGCTGAGATAAAAAAAGTCATCGACGTATGCTCAAATGGTGATCCATGGCGTTCGCGAGCTAGGTAATTAATTAACCCAGCAGAGCGAGCTGGATCTTCGCCAATTTCATCCATTGATTGTTCTCCTGCAGTTGATACGCGTGCCGCCCAAATTACGTCGGCATCACTTGCACTCGCTTTTACTAATTCAACGGTGACATCGTCTCTAAAAATGATTTCTTCAGGCATGGCCTCACCCTATAAGGGGCCGGGTTTGAGTCTTTGGATATCTACGGCAGAATGTCTGCGTGTCCAGAATTGAATCCACCACACTTCGCGATTCTTTCAGCGTTTCCATGACAGTGGGGGCATATGGAACCGCTTTTGGAGCCGCTGCTGTCGCCAATGGCTTTTCAGTTCTGCAAAGCTGCTTGCTCTCACTTCTCACTTTTTCTGGTGCTTCTCAGTTTGCTGTCATTGGAGTTTTAGGTGCAGGTGGCGGCGCAATCAGCGGAATTGCAACTGCCTCACTTCTTGGAATTCGAAATGGTTTATATGGAGTGATCATGGCTCCACGTTTAAAAGTAAAAGGTTTCAAGCGAATCGTGGCGGCGCAAATAACAATAGATGAATCAACGGCCGTTGCACTCGGACAAGAAATTCGCGGTGAAAAGGCGATGCGTCAGGGTTTTTGGCTCACCGGGTTTGGCGTATTTATTTTTTGGAATTTATTTACAGTAGCTGGGGCTCTTGGCGCGCAAGCTATGGGAGATATCCGTGTGTGGGGTCTGGACTCTGCCGTACCTGCTGCTTTCTTAGGACTTGTTTGGCCACGCTTAAAAACTAACCGTGACCGAATTCTTGCAATCACATGTGTTGTGTTTGCTCTCGCGATGACACCAATTTTGCCGGCAGGATTACCGATTATTGCCACAGCCTTTATTGCAGTCGCGGTAGGGCTACGCGCATGAATGCATTTTGGGTAGCAACCATTGGAACAAGTGTCATTGCTTTTCTCTTAAAGTACACCGGGCATAACGTTCCCGAACGGATTTTTTCACACCCTAAAGTGCAAGCGATAAATGCTCTGATTCCTATTGCACTTTTGAGTGCATTGGTAGCCGTTCAAACTTTTACCGAAAAATCTAAGTTGATCATTGATCATCGCTTAGCTGGATTAGGGGTGGCAATCCTGGCGCTATTGCTCAAGGCGCCATTTCCGATAGTTGTTATAAGCGCAGCTTTTACGTCAGCTGCAATCTATAACTGGCTTTAAATAATACTTAAGGCTTGAAGCTTTGCCTTCAAGTCATTATCTGATGGCTCCGTTAAATGAGTTCCATCTGAAAATACGATGACAGGAATTGACTGAGCACCGCCGTTTATCTCTTTAACTTTTTCAGCTGCACTCAGATCAGCATCTACGTCGATGAGTGTGTATTCAACATTAAGTTCTTCAAATAAACGCTTTGAACGTCGGCAGTCTCCGCACCAATCCGCACCGTACATAGTGATTTGATCTTTAGACATTTTGTTTCCCCTTACATGAACTTGTCTAGGCCATGAGTCAGGCCTGGATGTGAAATTACATTGCGTATGCCAAGAATAACCCCTGGCATGAATCCTGCACGGTCAAGTGAATCGTGACGAATCGTTAACGTCTCCCCTAATCCTCCAAGAATTACTTCTTGGTGTGCGACCAAGCCACGTGCGCGAACTGAGTGGACAGGAATATCGCCAACTTTAGAACCGCGCGCACCGTCTAATGTTGTTGTTGTTGCATCTGGCTGTGCGCCAAGACCAGCATCTTTGCGTGCTTTGCTCATGAGCTCTGCGGTGCGTGATGCTGTTCCACTTGGTGCATCAACTTTAAGTGGGTGATGGAGTTCAATAATTTCAGCTGATTCAAAGTAACGCGCAGCCTTTTCGGCAAACTCCATCATCAGAACTGCGCCAATTGCAAAGTTAGGTGCAATAAGTACTCCAACACCAGGGTTTGCTTTTAAAATATTTTCTACGGTGGCAAGCTTGGTTGCATCAAAGCCAGTGGTACCAACTACTACGTTGATTCCTGCATTAATAAGAAATTCAAGATTTGCCATGACGCTATCTGGAGTAGTGAAATCAACAACTACGTGTGCGCCAGAATCTTTTAATTGATCAAGTGAGTCACCAAGATCTAGGGCAGCAACAAGGGCTAATCCATTCTCGGCTTCAACGGCCT
>WLQG01000028.1 GCA_009698445.1 Actinomycetota bacterium | reverse complement strand
ATGCAGCTGGTGCGTTGTAAAGATCTTCCATCGCTGCTGGGTCTGAGTTAATTGTGCTCGGATCAAATGCAGCGTATCCACGCTGATTAAACGCCCGTCCTAAAACAGGGTTTGAACTGCGCATATCTTTTCTCTCCTTTTGTAGTGCCACCAGAACCTCTGGTGGTTTGCGATGCATAACAAGTTTAAGGCCTGGAAGATTCCCGTGCCTGCCGGCTAATCACGCCACAGGCACGCTCAAATAAGTCGTCTGCAGCCGCTAAACCTTCTTTTTATACCCTGTGGGACAAGCAGGCTTTGTAGTGGTAACTTTTTTCATTACTTTGCCCTTAACACAGGTAATCGTAAATTTCTTTGGATTGTTTAAGACAGATTCAGGCGTTTTAGGTATGGGCGCAGAATATTGAAATTTAGTAGTTGCAAGCGTGAATACTTTTCCACTTAGGTACCCGTAAATTGGGATTGTGCAGACAAAAGAATCCGACAAATTATTTATCTTAAAAGGGATTTGCTGATAGTCTCTTATGTTTATAGCAGTGACTGCATTACAAAGTCTCCAATCTGGGAAGAAGGAGAGAGTGCCCGCAAATTCCCCAACTTTTGGCAACGTGTATTGCAAACTCTGGTCAATTTGCTGTGTAGTTGTATTCAAGATAGTCGCGAGTTTATTCAAGTTATCTAACTGAGTAAAATCTTTGGAGGCATTCTTCAAATCGGACTGAATACTGGGCGCCGATATATCTAGAAGTGAATATTTTGGTACTTCGACAGTTGCTGATGTAAATGTTCTAGCGTCGCATCCAGGAGTAAGAACATTTACTTTTGTTGTTAATTTGGCTCCAGGTGTGAAGGAGAAAGGGACAATGAGCAGTCCGTTAAGTCCAGACAAGCGCCCCAAACCGGGGACTGCTGGCCCATGCGGACCAAATAAAGAGAAAGACACACTGCTTAATGCTGCGGGATCAAGACTCGCCAATTGACTGTCAATCTTTAGACCATTTGTGCTTATGTAGGAAGTTGAGACTTTTACGTCTTTACCTAATGCGGCTAATTGCGTGCTGTACTGACTCTTTATCGTTGGAGCAACAGCAATAATTATTGGGCGCCCGCCGGAGAACTCAGTGCTCGACACAATAGAGGCCCCAGCTAGAACAGACCCTGAATATCCATTATCAAAAATATCCGAAGGCCAGTCTGGTACACAGCTGCTCGCGCTGGCAGAATTCATATTTGCTAGCATCGAAATTAATATGAGTAGGGGAAGAATTTTTCTCATAATTCAATCTTAGACATTTTAGTGAAAATTTCTACCGTGTTAGTGATTTTACTTCCACCTTCAAAATCGATAAAAGGAGGACTGCATTGGCAAAATAGCGGATGCAGCAGGAGCACGTATTTTGCTCAAGTGCCAATGAGTTAATCTTTGTTACGAACTGGTGCCCCGAGTGGGGGTCGAACCCACGCTCAGAGGATTTTAATTCTTAAAACTTTAACCCTTGAGCCGCATTAATGATGGTCAGTCGACCAGCTTGGAAGATCTGAGGCTCCGCTTGGAACCCAGTGATTATCGCTTCGGTCTAGAAACAGCGTTGTAGCGCTAGTTGGCGTAAGCAAAAGAACGGTACTTGCTTCTTTTATTAACTGCTGCGGTGGCGTGAAGTTGGAAACGTATTTAGCCACACCATTTATCACCCGAAGTGATTCCATCTTGCCGGATAAATCAAAGCGAGTTGGATAGCCGTCGAGTCTACCGATTGATGGGGTATTTCTATTTAAGTCCAGAGTATTGGCGACAGTTGGTAAATTATCATTTGTATCGTAGCTACTTGCCACAAGTGTTCCATCGACGAAGAGCCGAATAATTCCATTTGTTCGAGAAACAGCATAGTGATGCCAATTGTCATACCAGATCATCGGAACTTCAATATCGTAACCACTGATACTACAGGCTCTACAGCCATTAATTCGATACTTTAATTTGTCTCCTTCAATCCAAAATGCAAAGCCTCCCGGATAGTTTACTTCGCTACCGGTGTCATAAAATGTAGCCCCGTCTGTACTTGAAACACTTGATGAAACATATGCCCAGGTTTCAATTGTGAAGTCATTAGTTCCAAATTTAAAAGCATCATTGGCTGCATAAACTATTGAATTATTTGTAAAACTTAAACTTCCAAAGGAAATACCATCTGCAGATTCAATCGAAATCTGATCGACATCTAGAGCAGAAGCTAATGCAACACTTGAAGGTGGACCAGAAGTATAAAATGTTATTTTAAATCCATCTGTAACGTTAGTGATGCCATCATCAAGAAGTCCGCCATCTACGAAACTGAAATCTCCCGAATCATCGTGGACTTTAATCTCCGTATAAGAACCAGTTCCACCTGTTTGATATAAAGGAAGCGGCGAGTTTTCACCATTCTTATACGCTTTAATTGTGAAGTCCTTGCCATAACAAGAATCCGAAATATCTGAGACAGTTATTGAAGTAAAGAGGTAATCACCGCTACCTGTGCCGTTAACGAAACTTGATTCTGGAGTCATGATGATTTCGTTATCACAGGCCGTTGTTTGCGCTACGCCTTGTCCGAACTCAATTGGCGCGCCAGTGTTGATCGCAATATTCGCCGCAAATGTCGATCCGAGTGCAATTACGCCAACAAGTGCGCCTATTCCTACAACCAATTTGAAAGGCTTTCTAGAGTCAGAGCGTTTAGGGCTCAGATTGTTAAATTCTAGAAGCGACATTCGAGAAGTCTACATATCCCTTCAGGTAACAGGTCAAATAAGCGCTAAGAAATTTAGAAGCTTCTAACTGGCCTGACCCGTGCTCCGCCATCTACATGTCCAGAAATTCCAACTCTGTTCCAATCTGTAATAGGTGGATTTAAATAATCGCATCCACTGCCATCACAATTACTTGACCAATACCAGGTGTTATCAAGAGGGCTAGACCAAGTCCAGGATAGAGAGTTAGAAAAATTCGAAACTGAAAGATTAGCCATCAAAATTAATTCCTGTGAAGTTGGCCAACGCCAATCTGATAAACCACCACCGTTATAGGAACTGATATCTAATTCTGAGCTAAATGGACTTGGACCAATTCTGCCGGTTCCATAGGAACCAAGTGGGTAGTCAATTGGAGCTGACTCAAGATAAGTACCCCATGGTTGAGGCGATTCCGCGATAAAAATAATTACTCCCCCGCCAGGGCCAGTGTCACCAAGCGCATAAATTTCACTTGATTCGCTTTTGGCACTTTCAATGGTGATTTGATAGATATCTATTGCCGAAATTGGAGCCGTTTGGAAAGTGAGAGTTGCTGAACTTTCGGTCGTACCAACTCCACCGGAAGTCAGGTCCCCATCTTCGCTAAAGAAATTTCCGTTACTATCCAATGAGATCGAGAAAGAAGAACCTAGAAGTGTTCCATCTTCAGCATAAGATTCAAATTTAAATACTTTTCCGGCACACCCTGCTGATGAATTAGATTGATTGGTGCCATCGACCCCTGAGACTAAAATGCTTGTGAATCTAAAGTCCCCAGGATCGCCATTCACGAAAGTTGAGTATGGAGTAACAAAAACTTGACTATCACAGGCCGTAGTTTGCGCTACGCCTTGTCCGAACTCAATTGGCGCACCTGTGTTGATTGCTATATTCGCCGCAAATGTCGATCCGAGTGCAATTACTCCAACAAGTGCGCATATTCCTACAACCAATTTGAAAGGCTTTCTAGAGCCAGAGCGCTTAGGGCTCAGATTGTTAAACTCTAGAAGCGACATTCGAGAAGTTTACATATCACTTTATGTAAAAGGTCAAAGACGAAATTTTTATTTCGAGTTTGATGATTTACGCACGAACTGGTGCCCCGAGTGGGGGTCGAACCCACACTGGGAGGATATTGATTTTTAGAAGGCGCGAATTGGGCGGACTCTTCGAGTTAGATACTCGCTGCTCTCTGCTGCCCATTTTAATAAATTTGCTTGATTTCCAACTAAAAGTCCCATCGCTCTAACTCCAGGTGGTTCCCACAAACTTTCTGATGAGCTCCAATACCCGCCTTCAAGAAAACCTAGACGCAAAGTTCCTGCTACACATTCTTCATTTAAATCACCAGTTGCTTGTGAATTTCCATATTTACATAATTCATTTAACTCATTCATTGCTGGTAAATACCATTGGCCTGCACTTGAATCATTTCCGGCATACGCAAGTGCTCTAATCGCAGCATTTTCTGATGCATTACCGTGACCAGGTTGATTGGCAATAAGTATCGAGTTGCTCATACCTTTTCCGATAAACCAATTATCTGCTTCTCCGCTAAAACCACTTTGTGGGTTTGTTGTTAAAGTTAGCTCTTGTCCCGTTGCTTCTGAATAATTCAAAGACCAACTCTGAGCTGGATCGGATGGAACTCCAGACCAACCATCAGGAGCAACTTCTAGGTAGTGACAATTTGTATTACAGTGCGAACCACTAGAAGCAAATGCACCGACTGATGCATAATAAATAATTCCACCACCAGGCCCGATATCGCCAACTTCACAAGTGATTAAATCCCAACAGGTTGCAGAACTGCTTTCAATTGTGATTGTGTAAACATCTGATGCATTGATAATTGGTGTCAAAAAAGTAATAGTTACTCGTGAATTTTCAGTGCTTGGATTTGTTGCAAGAATGTTTCCATAAATGCTAATGAATGAGCCATTGCCATCTAATGAAAGCACGTAAGTTTCAGAGAGTTGACTTCCACTTGAACTAAAGGATTTGATTGTGAAACTCTTGCCTGCGCAACCTTGCGAAGAATTTGATTGATCAGTTCCATCTACTCCTAAGAGTGTGATTCCAGTAAATTTGAATTCATCTGGATTGCCATTTACAAAAGTTGAAATGGGCGTCATTTCTATCTCATCATCACAGGCCGTTGTTTGCGCTACGCCTTGTCCGAACTCAATTGGCGCGCCAGTGTTGATTGCGATATTCGCCGCAAATGTCGATCCGAGTGCAATTACACCAACAAGCGCGCCTATTCCTACAAGAAATTTGAAGGGCTTTCTAGAGTCAGAGCGCTTGGGGCTCAGATTGTTAAATTCTAGAAGCGACATTCAAGAAGTTTACATATCACTTTATGTAAAAGGTCAAAGACGAAATTTTTATTTCGAGTTTGATGATTTACGCACGAACTGGTGCCCCGAGTGGGGGTCGAACCCACACTGGGAGGATTTTAAGTCCTCTGCCTCTGCCATTGGGCTATCGGGGCCACGTGCAAGGGGTAAATCTACCCTGCTTTTCTTATTACTTTATCCAGCTAAAGAACGGGCAATTCCATCCAAGATATCTGATTCAGATGCCACAAATTCAACTGCCCCAGTTGCTTTCATGATTTCTGAAAGAACTAGTGCACCTGCAGGAATTACATCAACGCGGCCAGGATGCATATAACCAAGGGCTAATCGTTCTTCTCTGGTTTTAGTTAGAAACATTTGTGATGCTTCATGAACTTGTTTAGCGCTAATTCGAGATAAGTGAATTGCATAGCGATCGTATTCAGATAAGTTCAAAGCAGCTGCTGCAACTGTGGTTGCGGTACCAGCTACGGCAATAAGAGTTTTTGCTTTAGTGATAGTTACTACGCTGGCGGCAATTGCAATCGATTCTTCAATATCTGCACGCGCTGAATCAATCTGGGCCTGTGTTGCCGGGTCCGAAGCAAAGTGACGTTCAGTCATTCGCACGCAACCAATGTTGACTGACTTGGCTGCTTCTACTTCTGTTGTGCCAAAGACAAACTCGGTTGAACCCCCACCAATATCAACAACTAGAAATGGGCCATCCGATGGTTGAAAATCTTGAATAGCACCAGTAAATGAAAGTGCGGCTTCTTCTTCACCGCTTATAACTTCTGGCTCAATTCCTAAGCGTTCACGGACGCCATCAACGAATAAGTGGCGATTATTTGCATCGCGGGTGGCACTAGTTGCACAAAAGCGAATCTTTTGAACTCCCCGCTTTGCAATCTCAATGGCAAATAAGTCGACTGCAGCTAACGTGCGGGCAATTGCTTCTGGGTGGAACTGGCCGGTCTCATCCACGCCTTGGCCTAAACGCACAATCTCCATCGTGCGCAGGACTTCACGAAAATTATTGCCTTCGATATCTGCGATGAGTAAACGAATTGAGTTAGTTCCGCAATCAATAGCTGCTACTCGCACGGGTTGCCTTCCCACCATTTGGGTAGTTTTGCTAATGCTTCATCGCCTAATGGATTCACATCTGGTCCGGCAGAAAGCGAGTGGGCGATAAGTGAGTGCAAACATTTAACACGGGTAGGCATTCCACCTGCAGATACATTGTCTACTTCAGGAACATCAATACCTAACGCTGATCGCGCAGCGATGTAATCATCGTGTGCTGCGTGATACGCCCCGGCAAGTTCGGCATCGGTTTCAAGGCGTTCATTCATATCACCCATCAAGCCAGTTGTTTCAAGGGTTGAAATTGCTGCAGTTAAACGTGGGCACGTTGCGTAATAGAAAGTTGGAAATGGTGTGCCATCAGCAAGGCGCGGTGGAGTTTCGACAACTGCCGGCTTTCCACATGGGCAGCGATAAGCAATTGCATGAACATCACGAGGAGTGCGGCCCAGTTGAACTTCTATGCAATCTAAATCTGATTGTGTTACTTCACGCAATCCATCAACCTGTTTCACTAATTGATGCAATTAATCGTGCATACCAAGGCTGACCATTAGTTAGAGCGTTGGCAACTTTATTGGTCGCAGTAGCATCAGAAGTAACGCCATTTTCAGTAACAATATATTGGCGCTCACCTGGCAAGACAAAGTGCAGACGTTCGCGTGCCTGAGACTTTACATATTCAGGGTCTTGCCACATCAGAAGTTCTTGACGTGCAGCTTCTAAAGCTTTGTGATCATTTGTTAATTGGGCATTGAGTGCACTGATCTGTGCACGTTGTGTGAAGTAGTGCTTTACCGGAGGCGCAATAGCTAGAGCTAATATAAAAAATATTGCCCATAACGCTAATGCACGCCCCGAACTACGCCGACTTCTAAAACTTAATTGTCGACGTGCCACAAAATCACTTATGCCTTAAAGCGTGGAAAAGCTTCTCGGCCGGCGTAACGTGCGCCTTCCTGTAGCTCTTCTTCAATGCGTAGTAGTTGGTTGTACTTTGCAACGCGCTCTGTACGTGCTGGTGCACCTGTCTTGATCTGTCCGCAGTTAAGTGCAACAGCTAGGTCAGCAATAGTGGTGTCTTCTGTTTCACCTGAACGGTGGCTCATCATGCTGCGGTAGTCGGCACGGTGCGCCATTTCTACTGCATCAATAGTTTCAGTCAACGTTCCAATTTGATTAACCTTCACAAGAAGCGCGTTAGCTGTTCCGCCTGCAATTCCGCGAGCAAGACGCTCTGGATTAGTTACGAATAAATCATCGCCAACGATTTGAATACGTGAACCAAGGGCCTTAGTCATATCGGTCCATCCAGCCCAGTCTTCTTCGTTCAAAGGATCTTCGATTGAAACGATTGGGTATGCATCAACTAGAGATGTGTAATACGCAATCATTTCAGCCGATGTCTTTGATGCGCCTTCAAATGTGTACTTGCCGTTGTCATGGAATTCAGTTGCCGCAACATCCATCGCAAGTGCAATATCTTTGCCTGGCTTGTATCCAGCGATTTCAATAGCTTCAAGAATCAAATCAAGTGCTGCACGGTTGCTTTCAAGGTTTGGTGCAAAGCCACCTTCATCGCCAACAGATGTTGCCAGTCCACGCTTTTTTAAAACTGACTTAAGTGCATGGTAAATCTCTGCTCCCCAGCGAAGTGATTCGCGGAAAGTTGGTGCACCAATTGGTGCAATCATGAACTCTTGAATATCAACGTTTGTATCTGCGTGTGCTCCGCCATTGAGAATATTCATCATTGGAACAGGAAGCACGTGTGCGTTTGGTCCACCTAAATAGCGAAACAGAGAAAGGTCAGCAGATTCTGCAGATGCCTTAGCAACAGCTAGTGAAGCACCAAGAATTGCATTGGCACCCATGCGTGATTTGTTTTTCGTTCCATCAAGAGCAATCATCGCAGCATCGATCAAGCGCTGATCTTGTGCATCAAAACCAATAATCTCTGGCGCGATCTCATCATTTACAAATGCGATTGCCTTTTCAACACCTTTACCAAGATAGCGCTTTCCACCATCGCGAAGCTCGGCGGCTTCGAATGCACCTGTAGATGCACCACTTGGAACTGCAGCGCGTGCTTGTGTTCCATCTTCCAATTCGATTTCGACTTCAACCGTTGGGTTTCCACGGGAGTCAAGAATTTCACGGGCTCCGAGAGCTTCGATTATTGCCATTGAGTTTCTCCTTCGTCACTTACACATTTTGTGCCGTAGACCTCAACGTTGAAATCGCACAATCTTTACTGGGTAATCCTACCGCGCCTCAATAGTGCGCACTTGTTCGCTTAATTTCAACGCCTCTGCACGCAGGGCCGCTTCAGCATCAATTCCATTGGCATGGGCCCAAGCGATAACGGCAAGCAAAGCCTGGCCCACTGAACTTTCATCGGCTTGACCGGCAATGTTCACAGTGGAGGGAGTTTCTAAGACAACGTCATATTTTTCGGCTCGATACAAGAGTTTTTCAATTAATGGCAGTGCTGGTTGCGCGATTGCGATTCCATCTAGCGCTGATGTTCGCCCTTTTTCCTGCTTCTTGATCTCTTCCCAGTTTTTTAAAACATCTGCCGAGCCACCAACTTCAACCCCAGCAAATACATGAGGGTGCCGACGAATTAACTTGTCGGCGATCCCTTGAGCAATATCTTCAATTGAAAATGGCGATGTTGGATGTTCTTCAGCAATGCGCGCATGGAAATAAACTTGAAGTAATACATCACCGAGTTCTTCACGCATATCCACTCGATCACCACTTGCAACTGCATCCACAAACTCATATGACTCTTCTAAAAGATATTTAAGAAGTGACTCATGCGTCTGTTCGGCATCCCAAGGACAACCTCCAGGTGATCGCAATTGATTCATAACATCAACTAATCGTTGAAGTTGTGAACCCTGCGTCATCGTCAAAACTTTACTTGGTTGAAGGAGTTACAGCAGTTCCTGCTGAATCAGTAGCAACTACATCTGCAACTGTCCCATCCCACTTGCCATAACGTGGGTTAACTGTCACGCCAAGTTCTTTAGCTTTTGCGACTACAAGCTTTTGGATCTGCGCTCCGATATCAGCATCTGCAATACCCGCAGCTTTTAGCGCTTCACTAATCTTGTCCGAAAGTGAGATTGCTTCGATGTACTGATCAAAATCATTTGGTGCAATACCTGCGCCAACAAGTGCGTTAGGCAACTGATCTGCTCCTCCAACTTGATCAAGAATGCTTTGACGGCGTGTATCAATTTCAGCCTTAGAAACTGAAAGTTTAATTTCAGTAGCAACATCTCGAAGTAGCGCAGTTAATAAATGAAAACGAAGTTGCCCGCGATTAAGTTCTTCGCCCGTTTGTAATTGCATTTGTGAAGTGTCTACACCTTTGCGCGCTGCCAAAATTGCGTCGATGCTGCCTTGCACTGTTGCTTGAGAAATCTTTGTGCTTCCTACTGACGCTGCTGAACCAACTTGGGAACATCCAGTTAGCAGGAGTGTGGTTGCAACGGCTACAACGGCCAGAATCTTCTTCACTATGAACTCGCTTTCGGTGCTTGGCATAATTGGTTTAAAGCCTCAACGACCCAGGCTAGAAGAGAAGTATCCACTATCTCTGGCTCATTCTGCGACGGATTCCATGCGGGGCCTTTAGCTAGTGCAACTAAAACAGTGGATGTAGCGGGCTTATAGAGCGAGCCTGGATATAAACGTGACAGACGCAACTGGGCAGATTCAGGCAAAGTTAAGGGTGCCAATCTCAAGAATTTTCCTTGTACAACTACTTCAGTTAATTTTGTAATCTTTGCTTGTGCACGAAGTTGGGCTACACCTAATAGTGCAACTGCTTCATCTGGTAAATCACCAAAGCGATCTACTAATTCGGCACGAATGGCTTCAACATCACCTGGATTTTTAACATCAGCTAATCGGCGATAGAGATCTAGGCGCAAACGCTCACCAGGGACATAGTCACTTGATAAGTGGGCATTGATTGGCAGTTCAACTTTGCACTCTGAAATTTTTTCTTCAGTCTCAATAATTCCCTGCTTATAATCTTGAACGGCTTCACCAACCATACGCATATATAAATCAAAGCCAACATCTGCAATATGACCCGACTGTTCTCCACCTAATAGATTTCCGGCGCCACGAATCTCTAAATCTTTTAATGCAACTCGCATACCAGAACCTAGTTCGGTATTAGCTGCGATTGTAGTTAATCGATCATGTGCTAACTCTGATAACGGCTGGTCTGCCGGATAAAGGAAGTATGCATAAGCGCGTTCGCGACCACGGCCTACTCGGCCACGCAATTGATGGAGTTGCGATAAACCAAACATGTCTGCGCGTTCAACAATTAATGTGTTTGCATTTTGAATATCTAAACCACTTTCAACAATAGTTGTACAGACAAGCACATCAAAGTCTCGGCTCCAGAAAGCCAAAATCACATCTTCTAGTGCGCCTTCACTCATCTGCCCATGAGCAACTCGTATCCGTGCCTCAGGCACTAATTCTTGTAATCGTGATGCTGCACGATCAATGCTTTCAACACGGTTATGCAAATAGAAAATCTGTCCATCACGCAATAATTCTCGGTGAATAGCCGCAGTTATTTGTGCTTCCTCGGCCGGACCGACGTACGTGAGAATTGGGTGGCGTTCCTCTGGAGGCGTTGTAATCGTAGACATTTCACGGATTCCAGTAACGGCCATCTCTAATGTGCGCGGAATTGGTGTAGCCGACATAGCTAAAACATCAACGGTAGTGCGTAGCTTCTTAAGTGATTCCTTTTGTTCAACACCAAAGCGCTGCTCTTCATCAACGATTACAAGACCTAAATCTTTAAATTGAACGTCACTAGAAAGAATTCGGTGAGTACCAATGACTACATCAATTACTCCAGTACCAAGGCCCGCCAAGGTCTCCTTGCTTTCTTTGGCGCTGCTAAAACGTGAAAGACCGGCGACCTTTAGTGGAAAACCTGCAAAGCGCTCAGCAAAGGTTTTGGAATGTTGTTGAACCAGCAGTGTCGTTGGAACTAGTACAGCAACTTGCTTGCCATCTTGCACTGCTTTGAAAGCTGCTCGTATTGCAATCTCTGTTTTTCCATAACCCACATCGCCACAGATAATACGATCCATCGGATAAGGACGTTCCATGTCGGCTTTAACATCGTTAATTGTTGAAAGCTGATCAGGAGTTTCAATGTATGAGAAAGAATCTTCTAATTCACGCTGCCACGGCGTGTCTGGTGAAAATGCAAAACCAGGGGAACTTGTTCGGGCGGCATATAAACGTATTAATTCACCAGCGATTTGTCGGACAGCTTTGCGTGCTCTTCCCTTTGCTTTTTGCCATTCCCCACTACCAATTCGGTGAACCGTCGGAGTTTCTCCACCCACGTATTTACTGACTTGTTCGAGTGCATCGGTTGGAACAAATATTCGATCACCTGGATGTCCGCGTTTGGCAGGTGCGTATTCAATAATTAAATATTCACGAGTTACGCCGGCAACGGTGCGCTCTAGTAGTTCGACATAGCGACCAATTCCATGTTGCTCATGTACTACAAAATCCCCAGCTCGTAGTTCAAGCGGGTCAATAGCTTTTTTACGCTTAGTAGGCATGCGCTCTGAATCTTTAACACTTCCTTTACTACCCGTTAAATCCCGTTCAGTCATGAAAAAGATTTGCTGGGCAGTACTTTCAAAGCCATGGGCAATGATTGATGTTGTTAAGTGCACCGCGCCTTTGGTTGGAGTGGCTAATAGTTTTTCATTTATCTGTACCGGTAGGTCAGCTGCGCGAAAAATTCCGGCATATCTCTCCAACATTCCATGACCGTGCGTTGCAAAAATAACGGTGAAATGTGATTGAACTGCTTCACGTAACGCTTCAATTGTGCGCTCAATATCACCTCGCATTGGGTCAATAGCATTGAAATCTAGAAACTCAGTGTCATCAGCTAAATCGCTACCAAATGGTGACAATGAACCCATTGCAAGTTTGTGAACACTGATCTCTGCCATTAACTCAATCCACGACATATATGTTCCTGAACCATCATGAATTGGAGCCACGGCGCCATGGGCGGCATTGCTCCAGGATGCGTTGAGAAACTCTTCGTTAGTTGCCAATAAATCTGCTGCACGCGATTTAATTCGCTCTTCATCAATAAAGACGACCTGCGTATTAACTGGCATTCGGGTAAGAATCGTTTCTGTCTCATCAATTAATAGTGGGATAAGTGACTCCATTCCTTCAAAAGAAATGCCTTCGCTAATTTTTTCTAGTAGTTCGGCTGCAGCCGGCAATGAATCTTTCAACTCAATTGCATGGTGTTTCATTTGCGTGTTCAGCAGAAGTTCGCGGCACGGATAGATTTCGAGAGTGCCAACTACTGGTTTGAAAGTTCGTTGATCTGCTACTTCAAAGAAGCTCATGTCCTCAATCTCATCGCCAAAGAAATCAATACGGATTGGGTAATCACTCAAAGGAAGGAAAAGATCAACAATTCCACCGCGTACTGCAAATTCGCCACGTCTTTCAACTAAATCTGTTCGGGCGTAAGAAAGTGCAGAAAGATGTCGGACTAAATCATCTAGAGATTGTTCTTTACCTATTTCAAGGGCAAGTAGTTCACCTTTGCCTAGAGTTGCAATTATTCGATGAATCGCACCACGCACTGGTGTGACAACAATGGGAAATGTTTGCTGTTTCTTTTCTAATTCATAGAGCGTTTGAATTCGTTTTGCAACGGTGTCACTGCGTGGGCTTAAACGTTCATGAGGCAAAGTTTCCCAAGCTGGGAACTCCAATACATTGTTGTGTAACTCGCGCAGTTCATTGACTAAATCTTCACTACTTCTACTTGAACTCGTGATTACTAATATCGGCCGATCATGTGATCTGCGGGCAAGTAAAAATGGATACAAAGGCGATGGGGCCACGATATGAGATGCGTCTTGCTGTATCGGCAATACAGAAATTAAGCCCCGCACTGTGCACCTCCCGGTAAACGCCGTAAGGCCCCGTTCCCAAAAGGGAGGGGGCTAATGGATTCATTGTAATTTGTTCACACCACGTGCGGCGACCTGAGAGGATTGCCCAATGGAAACCAGCGGATTTGGCATTGCAGTAGCTGCCGATGATGCTGCATTGCGCAGTGATGTCCGCAGACTGGGTGACTTGCTGGGCCAAACATTAGTTCGCCAAGAAGGACCAGAACTTTTAGCCCTTGTTGAAAAAGTTCGCAAAGCTGTTCGTGACGGTGAAGGCGTTGAACTTCTCGCCTCACTTTCTATTGAGGATTCAGTTCAATTAGTACGCGCATTTAGTACATATTTCAACTTAGCAAATATCGCTGAACAAGTTCACCGTTCACGCGTTTTAGCCGATGCCCGTGCAGATGGTGGTTCATGGCTAGCACGTGCCGTAGATAAAATTGAAGCAGCATTAAAAGCACAAACACCTGGACATGAATTAAGTACTGAAGAAATTTCCCAATGGATAAATGAAATGTCGGTGCGCCCAGTCTTTACTGCTCACCCAACTGAAGCCGCACGTCGTTCGGTATTAAGCAAAATGGGGCGAGTTGCTGATCTGCTTGAAGATTCACGTAATCCATCTCAAGATGAACGTCTGGCAGAAACAATTGACTTATTGTGGCAGACCGATGAACTGCGTGTTGGTCAACCTGAACCTCTTGATGAGGCGATGAACGCGTTGTATTACCTCGATGATTTATTCCGACAAACTGTGCCTGAAGTTCTCAATGATTTTGCACGCGAAATGAAACGTATCGATGTTGTAGTTCCCGTTACTGCCCGCCCTCTATCTTTTGGTAGCTGGATTGGCGGAGATCGTGACGGCAACCCGAATGTAACTGCGCAAGTGACAACCGATGCAATGGTTTTACAGGTTGCTCACGCTATTCGAGTAACAATTGATGCTATGAATTCACTGCGGCAAATGCTTTCAATTTCAACTCGCATTATTGGTGCAACTCCAGAGTTAACCGCTTCGGTAGAAGACGATATTAAACACATCAGTGAATTTGAACCGCGTTTCTTGCGCCTTAACGCCCAAGAGCCTTATCGCTTGAAGGCCACCGCGATTGTGCATCGCTTGGCTTTAACTCGTGATCGTCATGCAAAAGGTGCAGCTCATATTGATCATCGAGATTATGCAGATACTGATGAATTACTTAAAGATCTGATGCTGATGCGCGATTCACTCTTTGCGCATAAGGGTGAACTCATTGCTACTGGCTTACTTGAGCGCACTATTCGTACAGTTGCTGCCTTTGGAATAACCCATGCAACTATGGATATTCGTGAGCACTCAGATGCCCATCATCATGTTTTAGCTCAGGCAACCGGAGTTGATGGTTATGTCACAAAATCACATGAAGAAAAGTTTGAAATCCTCAAAGGCTTACTTGCTGATAATACAAATTTGGATTTAACTAAGTTGGATGCGGGCGGACAAAAAACACTTGATACTTTCTTTGCTATTGCTGATCTCATAGACCGCTTTGGTTCACAAGCTATCGAAACCTATATCGTCTCTATGACTAAGGGAGCTGACGATTTAATTGCGGCTGTAGTTATTGCGCAGCAAGCAGGACTTGTAAATCTGAATAATAAAAAGGCTCGAATTGGTTTTGCGCCATTGTTAGAAACTGTCGCCGAACTTCGCGCAGCTGGTGAGATTTTGGAAAAGCTTTTAAGTGATCCCGCGTACCGTTCCCTTGTTGCTTTGCGTGGGGATGTTCAAGAAGTGATGTTGGGATATTCAGATTCCAACAAGGATGCAGGAATTGCAACTAGCCAATGGGAAATCCACCGAGCTCAGCGCTCCCTGCGAGATGTAGCAATGAAATACGGCGTCAAGCTTCGCTTATTCCATGGACGTGGTGGTTCAGTTGGTCGCGGTGGTGGTCCGACATATGAAGCACTTGTTGCGTTGCCTTGGGGCTCAGTTGATGGCCAAATTAAAATGACAGAACAAGGCGAAGTTATTAGTGATAAATATTCACTTGCATCCCTTGCCCGTGAAAACGTTGAATTAACTCTTGCGGCATCCCTAGAAGCGACTGTTCTCAACCGTGGTCCACGCCAATCAGTTGCAGATCTAAATAGCTGGAACGAGTGCATGCAATTGATAAGTGATAGTTCATTTGCGACATACCGCGCACTAGTTGATCACCCAGATCTACCTTCATACTTTTATGCATCTACTCCCGTAGAACAATTGGGAAATCTCTTCCTTGGTTCACGTCCATCGCGTCGCCCAGATGCATCTGCCGGACTTGATTCACTGCGTGCGATTCCATGGGTATTTGGTTGGACTCAATCTCGACAGATTGTTCCTGGCTGGTTTGGTGTGGGTTCTGGATTAAAGGCTGCACGCGAAGCAGGTAACACACAGGTATTAAAGAAGATGCTGAGCGAATGGCACTTCTTCCACACATTTATCAGTAACGTAGAAATGACTTTAGCTAAAACAGATCTAACCCTTGCTCGCCGCTATGTTGAAACTTTAGTTCCAAAAGAGCTTCATCACTTCTTAGATGAGATTGAAACCGAGTTTGAGTTAACTGTGGCTGAGATTCTCACATTAACCGGTAAACAAGCTGTGCTTGGTGACCAAGAGATTTTGGCCCGTACTTTACAAGTTCGTGATGCCTATCTTTCACCAATCCATTTATTACAGATTAACTTGCTCAAGCGTGTTCGTGAGGCAGGAGATTCTGCAGATCCAATTTTACGTCGTGCACTTCTACTAACAATTAATGGTGTTGCAGCGGGCCTTCGAAATACAGGTTAATTTTTAAGAGTTATAGCGGGTCTGTGTACGCTCTAATCCCTCATTAATTAAAGACTCAACAACATCTGCGCCGCGAACAATAAATTCACTTAAATCCTTTTGCTCAACTTTTGAAAACGCTTTCAGTACAAAATCGCCTGGATCTTGTTCTCCCATTGGCCGACCGATTCCTAACCGCACCCGGTAATACTCCGCTGTGCCAAATGCCGATGTCATTGATTTGAGGCCATTATGTCCATTATCTCCACCGGCAATTTTGGTTCGGATGGCTGCAAATGGAATATCTAACTCGTCATGTAATGCAATTATTTTTTGGGGTTCAACTGAATAGAAATTAGCTAGTGCTTTGATCGGTCCGCCAGTTTCATTCATAAATGACTGAGACTTTGCAACAATAACTGGATGCGCATCAACGCCAACGCCTAATTTAAACGCTGCGATATGTGTACGAGATTTATGTGAAGATAATTTAACGTTATGACGGCGAACTAATTCATCAATCACCATCTGCCCTACGTTGTGACGGGTGGCAGCGTATTTATCACCTGGATTGCCCAGGCCCACTACCAACCACGTCATAACGATAAGCGTAAGGGTTAAGCGTCCTTCTTTTCTGCATCTGTGGCAGGTGCGGCAGCATCAGTTGCTGCTACTGGAGCTGCAACTTCTTCTACTACTGCAGTGGACTTCTCAGACAAGTGAACAACGATTGTCTTTGGATCTGATTCAAGTTCTACGCCAGCTGGTAGTTTCACATCTGATGCATAACGTGATTCACCTGCATGCATTCCCGCAATATCAACTTCTAGGAAGCTAGGGATTGCAGTTGCTTCAACACGAACGTCGATTGTGTTGTGAACGTGCTCAAGGATTCCATCGCGATCGTGCTCACCAATTGCGTGAACTGGAACAGCAACAACAACCTTTTCACCGCGACGTACTAGAACTAAGTCGACGTGCTCAAGGATCTGCTTGAGTGGGTGGCGAACAATTGCCTTTGGAAGTGTGAGTTCTGCTTTTCCATCAATCATGATGTCGAGCAGTACGTTTGATTGCTTCAGTGCAACGCCAAGTTCGCGTGCTGGAAGAGTGATGTGTTGTGGCTTTTCACCGTGACCGTAGATAACGGCAGGAACCAAACCATCGCGACGTGCACGACGTGATGCGCCCTTACCAAATTCGGTACGACGTACGCCGTTGATGCTGATTTCTGCCATTTT
>WLQG01000027.1 GCA_009698445.1 Actinomycetota bacterium | reverse complement strand
CTGAGACATCATGGATACGATACTTTTCCATTGCCTTGGTGACAATGCTTTCCTTGATTTCTCCTTGATTACAGAGTTGCTGCAATACGGCCACGGCGATTGATTCGGCATCAACCTTGAAGTGTCGACGCAATGCACCGCGGGTATCAGAAAGTCCAAAGCCATCGGTTCCTAATGAGTAGAACGGCGCATCAACCCAAGGAGCAATTTGATCTTGGACTGCACGCATGTAATCACTTACTGCAATAACTGGACCCTTATGTCCATCTAGCTTCTGCGAAATATATGCACGGCGCTTATCTTTTGGATTCATTAAGTTATGTCTATCAGTTGCGAGGCCATCACGGCGAAGTTCATTCCAAGAAGTTACTGACCACACAGATGCATTTACATCCCAGTCATCTGCAAGAAGTTGTTGTGCTTTAAGCGCCCAATTAACGCCGACACCAGAAGCCAAAATCTGTGCAGATTTTTTGCGAGAGTTAGCTGCAGGAGAGTAGAGATAAATTCCTTTGAGCAATCCGGCAACATCTAGATTTTCTGGTTCTGCTGGATGTACATATGGCTCGTTGTAAACAGTGAGGTAGTAATAAACATTTTCGCTATTTTCGCCGTACATACGGCGTAAACCATCTTTAACGATATGGCCAAGTTCAAATGCAAAGGCAGGATCATATGCAACCACTGCTGGATTTGTAGAAGCTAGAAGTGGAGAGTGACCATCTTCGTGCTGCAAGCCTTCACCATTGAGTGTTGTGCGCCCGGCAGTTGCACCGATAACGAATCCACGAACCAATTGATCTGCCGCAGCCCAGAAAGCATCTCCTGTGCGTTGGAAGCCGAACATTGAATAAAAAATGTACATAGGAATCATTGGTTCATCATGTGTTGAATACGAGGAACCAACGGCAGTAAATGAAGCTACCGATCCAGCTTCATTAATACCTTCGTGCAAGATCACACCTGAAGTAGATTCTTTATACGACAGCATTAATTCACGGTCTACTGCGGCATATTGCTGGCCGTTTGGTGAATAGATCTTGAGCGTTGGAAACAAAGAGTCCATTCCGAAAGTACGGGCCTCGTCAGGAATGATTGGAACGATTCGTGAACCAAGACCAGGATCTTTTACTAAATCTTTAAGCATTCGAACAAATGCCATAGTTGTTGCAATTTCTTGGTGACCCGAACCGCGTTTTACAGATTCATAGACTGAATCATCAGGTTGAGCTAGTGGGCGTGAAATTGCACGGCGGCGTGGAATTGAGCCACCAAGTGCGGTGCGGCGCTCAACAAGGTATTGAGCTTCAGCAGAATCAGCTGCAGGCATGTAATAAGGAGGTAAGTACTTATCTAACTTCTCATCAGGAATATCTAAGTGCAATGTGTCGCGGAACTGCATGATGTCTTCTAGCGACATCTTCTTCATTTGGTGAGTTGAGTTACGACCTTCAAAACTAGAACCAAGTGTCCAACCCTTGATAGTTTTCGCCAAAATAACTGTTGGTCGACCATTGTTTTGCGTTGCAGCTGTGTAGGCGGCGAATAATTTTTGATAATCATGACCACCACGCTTTAAGCCCCAGATTTTTTCATCAGACCAGTTAGCAACCATTGCTGCAGTGCGAGGATCTCGACCAAAGAAGTTTTCGCGAACGTATGCACCAGATTCAGCTTTAAAAGTCTGATAATCACCATCTAATGTTTTATTCATTAAATTAACAAGAGCGCCTTCACGATCTTGCGCCAATAGTGGATCCCATTCGCGGCCCCAAACAACCTTAATAACATTCCAGCCAGCGCCACCAAAGATTGATTCAAGCTCTTGAATAATCTTGCCATTTCCACGAACCGGCCCATCAAGGCGTTGCAAGTTACAGTTAACAACGAAAGTTAAGTTGTCGAGTTTTTCACGCGTTGCTAAACCAATTGCACCTAATGTATCGACTTCATCTACTTCACCATCTCCGAGGAATGCCCACACTCGTTGATCACTTGTGTCTTTGATTCCGCGGTTATGTAAATAACGATTGAAGCGTGCTTGATAAATAGCGTTGATTGGTCCAATTCCCATTGAAACTGTTGGGAACTGCCAAAAATCTGGCATTAAGCGTGGATGCGGATAAGAAGAAAGTCCTCCACCTTCATGTGAAAGTTCTTGACGGAAACCATCGAGTTGATGTTCGGTTAAACGTCCTTCAAGAAATGCGCGTGCATACATTCCAGGACTTGCATGTCCTTGGAAAAAGATTTGATCTCCTCCGCCAGGATGATCTTGTCCGCGGAAGAAGTGATTAAAACCAACTTCATAGAGCGCAGCTGAGGATGCGTACGTTGAAATGTGTCCACCAACGCCAACACCTGGACGTTGCGCACGGTGCACCATCATTGCGGCATTCCAACGATTTATCGCACGGATATTGCGTTCGATACTTTCATCGCCTGGGAACGCTGGTTCATGTTCTGGAGAAATTGTGTTGATGTAGTCAGTGGTACGAAGTGCCGATAGTCCAATGTTTTTCTCGTGAGCACGCTTGAGAAGGCTCAACATTAAATATCGAGCGCGAACTGGGCCGGCGTTATCAAGAGCTGCATCAAATGATGCTTGCCATTCGGCGGTCTCTGAAGGGTCTGTATCGACTAACTGATCGATGATCTGGTCAGGGGCTTCAAAGGTTTCGCTCATGGAGCCTATTCTTGCGTGAACTCACCGGTAAGTCGAAATTGAAATCAGATACCGATTATGACGTCCTACCCCTTGTGCATATGCGTGGGATTGTGTGGAATTAGCCCGTGCCAGCGCGTATGGGGTTCAAGGAGGGTGACCTGATTCTGGAGGTCGGCCGTGCCAGCGACTGCGATGAATCACTTCGCGAGCAAGTATGTGCAATCACTCAATCTCAATTCGTGGACAGCGATTTTCAAGAAGTTGTCGATGGTGTGATTATTTGGTGGCGTGATGGCGATGGTGATTTAGTTGACGAGTTAATGGATGCCCTAACTTATTTATCAGAGACTGGTCCAATCTGGGTTTTAACTCCAAAAGTTGGCCGTGATGGTCATGTTGAACCAAGTGATATTCAAGATGCCGCACCCACTGCTGGCTTGAGTCAAACATCATCTATATCTATTGCACCTGATTGGAGCGCCTCTCGTCTAGTGGCACGTAAAGCTGGCAAACGATAGATTTGGCATATGACATTAACAATTGGCCAAGCCGCTCCCGATTTTGAAGTACTAAACCAACATGGTGAAAAAATTTCACTTTCATCTTTTAAAGGTGAGAAAAATGTTGTACTCCTTTTCTATCCATTCGCATTCTCAGGAATTTGCACTGGTGAACTCTGTGCACTTCGCGATGATTTAGCAGCATTTCAAAATGATGATGTTCAACTTTTAGCAATCTCATGTGATCCAATGTATGCACAGCGCGCATTTGCAGAACAAGAAGGTTATAAGTTTCCAGTGCTTGCAGATTTCTGGCCACATGGCGCAGTGGCAAAGGCGTATGGAGTTTTTGAAGAGTCACGCGGTTGTTCAACACGTGGAACTTTTGTGATCGACAAAGCAGGCATCTTGCGCTGGCAGGTAGTAAACGGCCTCGGTGATGCGCGCAATATCGATGATTACAAGGCGGCAATCGCTGCGTTATAGGCGCAGGATTTAGCCTTTTTACAATGGTGAAGTAAGATTCACCAGTACTCAGATCACCGAGTACGCGGGTGCTTAGCTCAGTGGTAGAGCGTCTCGTTTACACCGAGAATGTCGGGGGTTCGAAACCCTCAGCGCCCACCAGTTGCCAGAAGGGGTTGATTGCAGAGAATGAAAGCCAGCCCAAGTGATCAACGTCAGATTATTGATGTGGCAGCTTTTGACCAAAAAACAACTGCGCTTAACCACACGGCTGCAACGCTTCCTGAAATTGCAGAGCTAGCAACTCTTACAACAAAATCTCATAACGCTTGCGATCTACGCATTGCTGCAGAGACTGAACTCAGTGATGTTAAACGCGAACTTTTGCGTGCCGAAGGTGATGTGGAACAAATTGTTACACGCATTACCCGTGATGAAGCCCGTTTATCTGGTGGATCAGCCTCACCTAAAGAGCTAGAACAGTTACAGCATGAAGTTGGAACTCTCAATACAAGACGGTCTGAATTAGAAGAAATTGAACTTGAAATCATGATGCGTGTAGATGAAATCAAAGCGCGCATCGATGAATTACAGTCGCAGGAATCTGGTTTTACCGATCAAATTAATGACCTTAATATCCGCAAAGAAAATGCGCTCGCCCGTATCAATGGCGAACTTGAATCAATTTCAAAAGAGCGGGCAGAAACACTTGCGCCAGTCTCACCCGAGCTCATTGCCCTGTACGAAAAAATTCGTGCATCAAATAATGGAACTGGTGCCGCTGCGCTAGTTGCCGGAACTTGCACTGGATGCCACTTGTCAATTAATACCGTCGAATTGAAGCGAATGTCAGAACTCTCAGATGATGAAGTTGTGCGATGCGAAGAGTGTCGATGCATCTTGGTGCGTGGGATTTAAGTAATGGCCCGTCATTTTTCCTTAACTGCCGATGGCGGTTCACGCGGCAACCCTGGTCCTTCTGGTTATGGATCCGTTATTACTGAAAATGGCAAAATCATTGCCGAGTTGTATGACTTTATTGGAATTGCTACAAATAACGTTGCTGAATATTGCGGATTAATTGCGGGATTAACGGCAATCAATGCATTAGATCCAGCAGCAACAGTTGATGTGCGAATGGACAGCAAGTTAGTTGTCGAGCAGATGTCAGGACGTTGGCAGATCAAGCATGCAGATATGCGAAAGCTGGCCTCAGATGCCCGTAATGCTCACACTGCATCTCTAGTTACTTATTCATGGATTCCTCGTGATGAGAACTCACATGCAGATCGCCTCGCTAATAAGGCTTTAGATGAGCAATCAGGTGGGGGCGAAATAATTTCAGTGCGCCAGAACTATTTAACGGAGCGCCTTTTAAATCCAGAACAATCAACAACTATCTTTTTAATTCGCCATGGTGAAACCGTATTGACACCGATGAAAAAGTTTTCAGGAGATGGGCCGCTTAACCCAGAGCTAACAAATACAGGTTTAGGTCAAGCAGAAAAAGTAGCTGCTGCGATTGCACAGTTAAACCCTGAGGTTCTTATTGCTTCTCCACTGAAGCGCACAACCCAAACTGCCGAAGCAATATCGCGAACCACTGGCCTACCTATTAACTTTGAAGACGCTTGGATTGAATGTTCATTTGGAATTTGGGATGGCTTATCTATAGATGAGGTTAAAGAGAGATACCCAGCTGATTATCACGCCTGGGTTTGTTCAACTTCATTTGCACCGCCTGAAGGCGAGTCGTATGACAATGTGGCCTTGCGCGTAGATGCTGCACTTTCTCAAATCGCTGCCGAATATCCAGGCCAGCGTGTTGCAGTTGTAACGCACAACGGAACAATTAAGTCAGCAGCAAAAGTAGTTGTTGGAGCGCCATCAGAATCTATATTTCATATCGATGTTTCTCCATGCTCAATCACCACTGTTTCTATATGGCCAAGTGATGGGCTGCGAGCCTTGCGAACCCTTAATGAGCAGTCCCACTTACGCTGAATTCCAGCTATTGTAACCCTTTTGTTACGCATGAATATTGGGAAAATGCCTCATTTCGCCTAGAGTAGGCCCACCCTCGAAGCCACACGTTCTTTTGGTGGCTTCTCTTCAATGCTTTGACCCTCGTCAAAGCTGTTAATTTAAGGATGGTTTACATGAAGGTTCTATCACTAGGAAAGCGCAGCATTGCAGTTCTTGCTGCTGTTGGCCTTGCAGTTGGTGGCACTGTTGTTTCAGCTCATGCTGCTACAGCTCCTGCATTCATCGATTGCCAGTTATTTGCAGCAGGCGAGCCTGATCACATCGATCCAGCTCTAACATCAACTCTTGTTGGTGCAAACGTTGCAACAATGTTATTTGATGGTCTTACAGACACAGATGCCAGCGGAAACCTTTATGGTGAAGTTGCATCAAAGTGGAAGACAACTGACGGCTCAAAGACTTGGGTCTTCACACTTAAGAAGGGCTTGAAGTTCTCTAACGGAGAATCAGTTCTTCCTTCATCATTCGTCAACGGCTGGAAGCGCTCAATGGATTCCAAGTTGGCTTCAGAAGTTGCATACCATGGTGACTTTATTCTTGGAATGAATACGTACTCTTCAGGTAAGGGCGCATTCCCATCATCATCAGTAGTTGCAGATGATGCCAAAATGACACTTACAGTAAAGATGGAAAACCCAACTTCAGACTGGCCATCAATTGTTGGTCACTCAGTGTTCTCACCAATTCCTACAACAATGGTTGGTGCAACAGACAAAGTTGAAGAAGATGGAACAAAGCTCGTTGGTAACGGTCCATTCATGTTGGCTTCAGCAATTACAAAGCGCGCCGGTGGCGAAGTTGTTCTTGTTCCGAACCCTAACTACGGTGGAAAGACACCAACTATTTCAAAGATGACTGCAAAGATTTTCTCTGACACAAATGCTGCATACAATGCATTTGCTTCAGGTCAATGCGACAGCGGTCCAATCCCAGCAGGTCGTTACACAGAACTTCTCACAAAGTGGGGAACTAAGGGCGTTAAGTCAACTCTTGGAACTGACTACTGGGGATTCAACTGGGAAGATCCAATCGTTGGCGGAGCGAAGAACAAGTATCTTCGTTCAGCAATCTCAAAGGCGATTGATCGCCAGCAGATCTCAGATGTGATCTACCAAGGTGTTCGTAAGCCTGCTACAGGTCTACTTCCACCAGGACTTCCTGGATATGTTTCAGGTCAAGGCCTCACAAATACTCGCGATCTAGCTGGCGCAAAGGCTGATTACAAGCGTTGGTTAGATCTTGGTAACAAGACTCCTGCACCAATCCGTCTGTCATACAACGACGGCGCTGGTTGGGACAAAGTTGGTTCAATCATTATCGCTAACTTGAAGGATGTCGGTATCCCAGCAAAGCTTGATCCATTTGCAGCTGATGGTACTTATTTCTCAAAGATGCGTAAGGGTCAAGGCCAGATGATTCGTGCTGGTTGGTTTGCCGATTACGCAATTGCAGATAACTTCTTGTATCCATTACTTCACTCAAAGTCAATTGATGGCGACAACCTAGAGCGTTATAACAGTAAGACATTTGATGCTCTTATTGACTCAGCTCGTTCATCAACTAACAAGTCATTCGCTCAGAGCCAGTACCGTCGTGCTGAAATACAAGCTCTACGTAATGACGTAGTGATCACACAGACTGTAAACCGTGGAATTGCAACAGTGCTTTCACCAAGCATTACTACATTCCCAATCAGTCCACTTGGAATGGTTGTTTACGATCAAATCGTAAAAAACTAATAAGAAATATGTAGTTCCTCGTCGTGAGGGGTCCCTGAATAGGGGCCCCTCACTTCGATTTAACCCCTAGAACTAAAACCAGTAGGATTGTGAGAAATGTTTACATACACGATTAAGCGATTGCTCCAGAGTCTGATTGTTGTCTGGGCCGCTGTTACGTTGATGTTCGCACTTTTCTTTGTAATTCCTGGTGATCCAATCTCACTTAAGAGTGGTGAAAAATCATTACCACCTGAGATTTTGGCAAATATCACCGCGAAATATGGTTTAGACCAACCTACTTACGTGCAGTACTTCCGTTTTTGGAGTCACCTATTTAGAGGCGACCTTGGCTATTCATATAAAAATGACAAATCAGTAAATACAATTTTGCACGATGGGCTTTCAACAAGCGCCCGCTTACTTTTTTGGGGCGCTTTGCTTCAACTCATTATTGCTTTAACCGTTGGTTTAACGAGTGCTATTAAGCGTGGATCTCTGGGAGATCGCATCGGTACTGTATTTTCAGTGGGAATCCAGGGCATCCCAGTATTCGTTTCAGGTCTTCTTGCGCAGTATTTATTCGGTGTTCTGCCATTCCAATTGCATTGGGATTGGCTCAACTTCTTTAAACCCTGGCCTCAAAGCTGGCACGCAGGAATAATTCCAGGTGATAGTTGGAAAGGCGTAGTACTTCCAGCTCTCGTGGTTGCAGTAGTTGATGCCGCTTTCATTGCGCGAATGCTTCGCTCATCGTTATTAGAGGTCTTGCGTGCCGACTACATCCGTACCGCATTTGCTAAAGGTTTATCTGCGCGCCGAGTCTGGTTCCACCATGCGCTTCGTAATGCAATGATTCCAGTCATTACTGTTTATGGAACTTCATTGATTGCTATTTTTGGCGTTGCTGTACAGACCGAAAAAGTCTTTTCACTCCCGGGTATGGGATCCACCATTGCAGATTCTGCCTTGTCGCAAGATTCCCCAGTTGTGTTGGGCCTTGCAATAGTTGTTATTGCTTTCGGGGCAATCGTTAACTTAATTGTTGATTTAAGTTATGCCCTTATTGATCCACGAATCAAAATCGATTCAAAGGCGGTGCACTAATGTCTGAGCTCGAACAGATCCCAGTTTCACTTTCATATTGGCAAGATGTCCGCAAACGCTTCTTTGGAAACAAGATTTCAATTGTTGGCTTAGTCATGCTTGTTTTACTGATAGCCGTGGGAATCATTGGACCATTTATTAGTGGTTGGAAATATGACGACCTAGGGCCAGATATTTTGGTTGGCCCTGGTTCAAAAGGCCACTGGTTTGGAACCGATGATCTAGGTCGTGACATCTTTACTCGCGTTACTTTTGGTATTCGACTTTCATTAACCGTTGCCATCGTGGTTACTACTATTTCAGTATTTGTTGGAGTTACCTTGGGTGGCCTAGCTGGTTACTTCGGTGGCTGGATTGATACATTGATTAGCCGCTTCATTGATACCTGGCAGGTAATTCCCTTTGTTTTAATTGGCTTTGCAATTATCACAGTATTTGGCTCATCTTTTTGGGTCATCGTGGCTGCACTTGTTTTCACAGGTTGGTATTCCACGACGCGTCTTTTCCGAGCTTCGGTAATGCAAGTGAAATCTTTGGAATACGTCGAGGCTGCTCGAGCGAGCGGTGCAACAACAAAGCGCATTATTTTGCGCCACATCGGCCCAAATGCAATTCCACCCATCATTGTGGTCTTGGCGTTCTCAGTCGCCGGTGCAATTTTATCTGAATCGATTTACGCATTCCTTGGTGTTGGATTCCGCGAACCGACTCCTTCACTAGGCGTAATGATTTCAAGCTCTCGAAACTTCTTAACTGATAAGCCTTTTGTATTCTTTATTCCAGGTTCAATTTTGGTTCTGCTGACTCTTTCAATTGTTTTAATCGGTGATGGTCTACGCGATGCACTTGATCCAAAGTTACGAGGAGTCAAGTGAGCCAGCCATTACTTCATATCGATAATCTGCATGTTCACTTCAACACTTCAGACGGTGTTGTCCAAGCAATTAATGGCGCATCGCTAACTCTTAATCCCGGTGAAATCGTTGGCCTTGTTGGTGAATCTGGTTCAGGTAAATCTGTAACTGCCATGAGTATTTTGGGTCTAGTTCCAAAACCTCCAGCGGTTTACCCAGAAGGTCGCATTTTGTGGAAGGGGATTGATTTACTCACAACTCCTGACCGCGAACTTCGCGAAATTCGTGGTGGCGAAATCTCCATGATTTTCCAGGATCCAATGACTTCACTGAATCCGGTGTACACAATTGGTCATCAGATCTCCGAAATGATCCGTGTACACGAGCGCATTTCAGCTAAAGCAGCTAAAGAGCGTTCAATTGAAATGTTGAATTTAGTCGGAATGCCAAATCCAAAGCAGCGCGTAGATGATTATCCGCATCAATTTTCAGGTGGAATGCGCCAACGTGCAATGATTGCAATGGCTTTGTCATGTAACCCAGAACTATTAATTGCTGACGAACCAACTACTGCCCTAGATGTAACTATTCAAGCGCAAATCCTTGAGATTTTAGAGAAATCTGCCCGCGAATTAAATGTTGCAGTTCTTCTGATCACGCACGACCTAGGCGTAGTTGCCGGAATCTGTGATCGCGTTGCAGTTATGTATGGCGGTCGAATCGTTGAAGAAGCACCAGTTGATGATCTCTTTGAACGCCCATTAATGCCTTACACATGGGGCTTAATGAAATCTATTCCACAGATGGACGCCGTTCAGGGTGCTCGTCTCTACACAATTCCAGGTTCACCACCTGTGATGTCACGTCCACCTAAGGGATGCGCATTTGCTGCGCGATGCGAATTTGCAGTTGATAAATGTCAGACAAGTGTTCCAGATTTAGTTGAGTATGCCCCTAATCGAATGGTGCGCTGTCATCGTGTATCAGAACCTAACTTTGTGCAGGTGCTCAAATGACCGAACCATTATTGAGAGTCGTTAATCTGGAAAAGAAGTTCCCAATCCAACGCGGACTTCTAAAGCGCACTGTTGGACAGATCCATGCAGTCGATGGAATCTCATTTGAAATTGCCGAGGGTGAAACCTTAGGTTTAGTTGGCGAATCTGGTTGCGGAAAATCTACAACTGCCAGATTAATCCTTCGTCTATTAGATCCAACAAATGGAGAGATTTACTTCAACGGTAAAGAAATCCATACGCTTTCTCGTGAAGAAATTCGCAAAGAGCGCAAAAATATGCAGATTGTTTTCCAGGATCCATACGCATCACTTAATCCACGTATGACTGTACGCCAGATTGTTGCAGAGCCACTTATCGTGCATGGGTTAGCTAAAGATGATTCTGATCCAGCTGTCGATGAAATGATCGAACTCTGCGGACTTTCTCGTGAATTTGGTAATCGTTACCCACACGAATTCTCGGGCGGACAACGCCAACGTGTTGGTATTGCTCGCGCCCTTGTTACACGTCCAAAATTAGTAGTTCTAGATGAGCCAGTTTCAGCCCTAGATGTTTCAGTTCAAGCCCAAATTCTTAACTTACTTGATGATCTACGTGCTCAATTTGGTTTCAGCTATCTCTTTGTAGCTCACGATTTATCTGTGGTTTCACATATTTCATCGCGCGTAGCAGTGATGTACCTGGGCAAGATTGTTGAAATTGGTACTCGCGAAGAGATCTTCGAAAACCCTAAGCACCCTTATACAAAGGCGCTAATTTCAGCTGTGCCACTTGCTAATCCAAAGCAAGAGCGAGTTCGTAAAGCTTCTCGAATTGTTTTAACTGGCGATGTACCAAGTCCAGCTAATCCTCCATCAGGTTGCCGTTTCCGTACACGTTGTTGGAAAGCTCAAGATGTTTGCTCAACTAGCGAACCTCAGCTTCTTACAATTGGTAAATCCCAAGTAGCTTGTCACTTCCCAGAAAAGTAAAAAAATGAAAGTTCTATCTGTCAACATAACTAGCATTGTGCATGAGGGTGAATGGACAGGTAGTGAAGGCAAAACGGGGATTGATAAGCGCAGTGCAGTTGGTCCGGTGAGCTTTGCTAATCAAGAAGTAATCGGAGATGTAGTTGTCGACCGAAACCATCATGGGGGATATGACCAAGCGGTATACGCATATGCCCGCGAAGATGCCGACTGGTGGGAAAAAGAAATTGGCCAATCGATTTCAAACGGGCGATTTGGTGAAAACTTAACTACTTCTGGAATTGATGTGAATCAAGCATTGGTAGGAGAGCGTTGGAAAATTGGAACAACTATTCTTGAAGTTTCTCAACCTCGTATTCCATGTCGTGTATTTGCTGGCTTTTGGCAGCGGCCAACTTTAATTAAAGATTTCATGGCCGCAGGTAAACCCGGTACCTATCTTCGAATCATCCAAGATGGTGAAATTAGTGCAGGAGATTCAATCGAAGTAATTTCAAAGCCCAACCATGCAATTAGAATCGCCGATCTCTATGCCGCAAAAAATGGGGAACGTTCTAAAATCGAAGAAATATCTGCAGTTAAAGAACTATCTGTTAAGTATCAAGAGTGGGCGCAAAGCCTACGTAATTAGCCTCTTTGCAGGTTTGCTTTGCCCCGATAGTGTTCACCCATGACAACGTCTTCTCGCATTTTGCATGCGGCAACTGGTTCACAATTAACGGCTAAAGGGTGGGGACAAGAAGCGGCGATTCGAATGCTGCACAATAACTTGGACCCAGCAGTAGCTGAACACCCTGAAAACCTTGTTGTCTATGGCGGCACTGGTAAAGCTGCCCGTAACTGGCCATCTTTTGATGCGATTGTAAAAAGCCTTACAAATTTAAATGATGATGAAACTCTTCTTGTTCAATCTGGAAAACCTGTCGGAGTATTTCAAACTCACGAGTGGGCACCCCGTGTATTAATCGCAAACTCTAACCTTGTGGGGGATTGGGCTAATTGGCCAGAGTTTCGCCGATTAGAACAACTTGGTTTAACAATGTATGGACAGATGACCGCTGGTTCTTGGATTTACATTGGTACTCAAGGAATTTTGCAAGGCACATATGAAACTTTTGCAGCTGTTGCGCAAAAACGTTTTAACGGAACTTTGCAAGGAACCCTCACACTTACTGGTGGATGCGGCGGTATGGGCGGAGCTCAACCTCTGGCAGTAACGATGAACGGCGGAGTTTGTTTAGTTATTGATATTGACAAGACGCGTTTAGAAAAGCGAATTGCAACTAGATACCTCGATGAAATCGCAGATAACGTCGATGATGCGATTGAAAGAGTTTTAAAAGCAAAAAATGCCCGCGTTCCACTTTCGGTTGGTTTAGAGGGAAATGCTGCAGAGCTCTTTCCGCTACTTCTTTCGATGGACGTTCCAATCGATATCGTTACTGATCAAACATCGGCACATGATCCTTTTTCATATGTTCCAGTTGGTGTTGATGTTCATGACGCTGCACGCATGGCAAAAGATGACCCAGCAGATTTCACTAAGCGTTCTCAGGCATCAATGGCAAAACATGTTGAAGCCATGGTTGGTTTTATGGATAAAGGCGCAGAAGTATTTGACTACGGTAATTCAATCCGTGATGAAGCCCGCCAAGGTGGTTTTACTAGAGCTTTTGCTTTCCCTGGCTTTGTTCCAGCTTATATTCGCCCACTTTTCTGTGAAGGCAAGGGTCCATTTCGCTGGGTAGCTTTATCTGGAGATCCAAAAGATATTTATCGCACTGATAAAGCAGTTCTTGATTTGTTCCCAGACAATGAAGGTCTGCATCGCTGGATCACAATGGCGCAAGAAAAAGTTGCTTTCCAAGGTTTGCCAGCACGCATTTGTTGGTTGGGTTATGGCGAACGCGATAAAGCCGGCTTAGCATTTAATGATTTAGTAGCACGCGGTGAAGTATCCGCACCCATAGTTATTGGCCGAGATCACTTAGATTGTGGTTCAGTTGCATCGCCATACCGTGAAACTGAAGCGATGATCGATGGATCTGATGCAATTGCTGACTGGCCATTATTAAATGCCATGGTCAACATTTCTTCTGGCGCATCATGGGTTTCAATTCACCATGGCGGTGGCGTTGGTATGGGCCGTTCAATACATGCTGGCCAAGTATCAGTTGCCGACGGAACAAAGCTTGCAGCACAAAAATTGGAACGAGTATTAACAAATGATCCGGGTATGGGAGTTATTCGTCATGCCGATGCCGGATATGACTTAGCGATTGACACTGCTAAACATCGCCACGTGCATGTTCCGATGCTGGATACTGAATGACCAGCACGCTTGTTCATAACATTGGTCAGTTAGTAACTAATGACCCGGCACATGATGGTACAAAGTTAGGTGTAATCGATAACGCAGCATTGCTAATTGAAGATGGCGTTGTTGCATGGGCTGGACCCAATGCGGATGCTCCAACACATCACATCAAGCGCCGCTTGGATGCCAAGGGCCGCGCAGTTATACCCGGATTTGTAGATAGCCACACACATATGATTTTTGCTGGAGATCGCAGCAAGGAATTTCGCGCACGTATGTTGGGGGAGAGTTATACAGCTGGCGGTATTGCACATACTGTCGAACAAACTCGAGGTGCAAGTGATGAACTACTGCGTTCGAACGCCCAATCCCTATTAAATGAGGCTTATTCAAGCGGTACAACAACAATCGAAATCAAATCTGGTTACGGGCTAACCATTAACGATGAACGCCGATCTCTTGAAATTGCACAGACCTTTACGGATGAAACTACTTTTCTTGGCGCGCACGTTGTTCCCGTTGAATACAAAAAGAATCCTAAGGATTACGTAGATTTAGTAACTGGCCCGATGTTAGATGCCGTCTTGCCTTTTTCTAAATGGATCGATGTCTTTTGCGACAAAGGTGCATTCTCGGTAGATGATGCCCGCACAATTTTGAAAGCTGGAATGGCCAAAGGTTTACTGCCACGTTTGCATGCCAATCAATTACAAGAAGGCCAAGGTGTTCGCTTAGGCGTTGAACTTGATGCAGCCTCCGTTGATCATGTTTCACATGTGAGCGAGAAAGATATTGAAGCACTCTCGACATCTAACACGGTAGCAACATTGTTGCCAGGTGCCGAATTTTCAACTCGCTCTGCTTATCCAGATGTTCGTCCGTTACTTGAAGCAAGTATTACGGTGGCTCTTGCATCGGATTGCAATCCAGGAAGCTCATACACAACCAATATGCCATTTATTATTGCTGTGGCGGTTCGCGAAATGCATTTTTCTCCAGAACAAGCGCTGTGGTCGGCAACTATGGGCGGGGCCAAAGCGCTGCGGCGTGATGATATTGGCCATCTCTTTGAAGGTGCCCGAGCAAATTTTTCAATTCTTAATGCAGATTCATACATTCACTTGGCTTACCGCCCGGGTGTTCAACTAGTAGAACAGGTATGGCGCGATGGCCTCCAAATCAAATAAGACCGTAACGCTCTCAACATCTGGCACAACATTTGCCGATGTCGTAGATGTTGCACGACATGGCGCATTAGTTGAACTCTCACCCGCATCCATTGATGCGATGAAAGCTTCGAGAAAATATATTGAAGGTTATGCCGCCGGGGGAATTCCTGTTTACGGTGTATCTACTGGCTTTGGCGCCCTTGCTAATCGTCATATTGATGTGGCAGATCGCGCCCAATTGCAGAAATCTTTGATTCGCTCACATGCAGCAGGTGTTGGTCCTGCAATTGAGCGCGAAGTTGTACGTGCGCTGATGTTCTTGCGACTTCGCACAATGGCATCTGGTCGCACTGGTGTGCGCGTTGCTTTAGCGCAGTCTTATGTGGATTTTTTGAATAAGGGTATTACTCCAGTTGTTCCGGAGTTTGGTTCATTGGGATGCAGCGGAGATTTAGCACCATTGTCACATTGCGCACTTGCATTAATGGGTGAAGGTCGCGTACACGATGCTAATGGTGTTGAAATGGAAACCATGCAAGCTTTGAATGCTGCAGGTATAAAGCCAATTGAATTAGAGGCTAAAGAAGGTCTTGCACTAATAAATGGCACCGATGGAATGCTGGGTATGTTGATCATGGCATGTGCCGATCTTGAACAGCTTTGCATGGTTGCCGACATAACAACGGCAATGAGTATTGAAGGTTTGCTTGGCACTGACCGAGTATTTGCTCCAGATTTGCATGGACCACTTCGCCCGCAAGTTGGTCAGGCTGTAAGTGCTGCAAATATCTTTGCACTGTTAAAGGGCTCTGGGATAGTTGCATCGCACCGCGAAAATGATTCACGCGTGCAAGATGCATATTCGTTGCGCTGTGCCCCACAAGTTGCAGGTGCGGTCCGCGACACGATTGCTTATGCGTCAACAATTGCCGCGCGCGAACTAGCAAGTTCAATTGATAACCCAGTTGTATTACCTGATGGCCGCGTTGAATCAAATGGTAATTTCCATGGCGCACCTGTTGGTTATGTTTTAGATTTCCTTGCAATAGCTGCAACGGATTTAGGTTCTATGGCAGAGCGCCGAACAGATAGAGCACTTGATCAGCACCGTTCTGCTGGCCTGCCACCATTTTTGGCCCATGATCCAGGTGTGGATTCAGGTTTGATGATTGCGCAATACACACAAGCTGGATTAGTAAGTGAAAACAAACGCCTTTCAACTCCGGCAAGTGTGGATTCAATTCCATCATCTGCAATGCAAGAAGATCACGTTTCTATGGGCTGGTCTGCTGCGCGCAAATTGCGCAAAGTTGTAGATAACTTGGCGCGCATCTTGGCTATTGAGTTAGTAACTGCTGCTAGGGCAATTGAATTTCGCACCGGCTTAGCACCTGCACCTGCAACTGCCCGTGTAGTAAAAGAACTTCGCACAGTTGTTGGGGGAGTCGGACCAGATCGCTTTCTTTCCCCAGAACTTGAGGCCGCAACTGCGTTAGTTAATTCAGGTGCAGTCGTTGCTGCAGCCAAAGAAGTTGTTAAAGAACTTATCTAGAAGCAAGGCCCGCAGCAGCTTCAAGAACAAGTAACGCTGCTAATCGCACAGTACGCTGATCTGGCGTATCAAGGGATGCATCGATTTCAGTAATATCAATTGCACGTACCCGCTTATCAGCAGCAACTAAAAATGCACCTTGTCGCAATTCATCAGCAGATATTCCACCTGGCATCGCTGCAGGACAGGCAGGAACAACACTGCGATCACAAACATCTACATCAAGGTCAACGTAGATTTCGCGGCCGCCAGCACCTGCAATTTCTAAGGCTTGCTTAACAACTTCTGCCATTGAACGCGTGCGAAGCTCGGCACGTGAAATAACAGTAATTCCATTTTCTTTAGCGCGCGCACTGTAATCGGCGCTATTAGCAAAGTCAGCAATACCAATTTGCACAATGTTTTTTCCGGGTAGGCCTGCCTGAATTAACTGCCAAATAGGCGATCCATTTGAATTGCCGTCACGAAGATCGTGGTGCGCATCAAAAGTAATAAGCCCAACGTTAGATAAATTGGCCCACAAACCCGAAGCCACAGAGTAAGTAATTGAATTATCTCCACCAAGTGCAACAAGTAAGTTATGGTTATTTAACGTATCTTTCACCGCTGCGTGAACCCGTGCATTACCTTCAACACCATCTGGAGAATTCACATCACCTAAATCAGTGTAAGTAAGCCCTGCAATATCTATTGCTGCAGAAGTTGAAAATGTTGAGTATCGAGTTAAAGCATCTCGTACAGCGCCAGGAGTTTGGTGGGCATTCGTTGGAGATATTGATGATTGATGCGCCGGGATTCCAATGAGTGCAAAATCTGCCGACGGGTTAGACACTGAAAAAACAGTATTTGCACGCTTCCATTTAGGGTCATTAGGCAACGTAGCGCTTGTCATTGGCCAATCGTAGGCCCTTATCCTTCGACTACAATTATGGGTAAGAAGAGTCGCCCGGATCACCGCGTTGCAGCAATGCACCGAGGAAAGTCCGGACTCCAAAGAGCAAAGTGGTGGGTAACGCCCACCCGGAGCAATCCGCGGGAT
>WLQG01000026.1 GCA_009698445.1 Actinomycetota bacterium | reverse complement strand
TCGCGTGCTGGAAGAGTGATGTGTTGTGGCTTTTCACCGTGACCGTAGATAACGGCAGGAACCAAACCATCGCGACGTGCACGACGTGATGCGCCCTTACCAAATTCGGTACGACGTACGCCGTTGATGCTGATTTCTGCCATTTTAAACTCCTCTAGGTATCTTTCGGTTACTTCACAAAAGTCCCAGCAGGAAAACTAACCCACACCGTCGATTACGGAAGTAAATTCTTACCCTCGCCGGAACAAAGCGAACAATATCTTCGAGGGGCTATGTAAGGCAAATTCCAAGAATTTTGCAGTCAGGGCAAGCGTAGGGAACGTAAAGGCGTAGCAGTGAACGAGCTGTCCTGCAAAAAATTCTGCCGGATTTGCTTACGAATGCCCGTCGAAGAGGCTGGTGACTGACCCGTCTTCGAATACTTCGCGGATGGCCCGGGCTAGAAGTGGAGCAATTGAAAGGACTGTTAGCCCATCGAACTTTTGATCTTCAGAGATTGGAAGTGTGTTTGTAACAACTACTTCTGAAGCTCGAGAAGACTTTAAACGTTCCACTGCTGGACCTGAAAGAACCGCATGTGTTGCAGCCATAATGACATCGGCAGCACCAGCATCAAATAGAGCTTCTACAGCTTTGGTAATTGTTCCGGCAGTATCAATCATGTCATCGATAACCACACAAGTTTGGCCCTGCACGTCACCAACTACTCGCCCAATTGTTGATTCATTAGGGATGCGTGGATCGCGAGTCTTATGTATAAATGCAATTGGGCAACCACCTAGTAAATCTGACCAACGCTCCGCTACTCGTACGCGACCAGAGTCTGGTGAAACAATTGTTAAGCGAGTGCGATCAACTTTGCTACCAACATAGTTAGCCAGCATTGGAAGTGCAAAGAGATGATCTACGGGACCATCAAAGAAACCTTGAATTTGAGATGTATGTAAATCAACGCACATCAAACGATCAGCACCAGCTGTTTTGAAAAGATCTGCCATAAGGCGTGCGGTAATAGGTTCGCGTCCACGGCTCTTTTTATCTTGACGTGCATATCCATAAAACGGTGCCACAACAGTAATGCGTTTTGCAGAGGCGCGCTTTAACGCATCGACCATGATGAGTTGTTCCATGATCTGCTTATTGACAGGAGCTGTGTGGCTTTGGATTACGAATGCATCGCAACCACGAACTGATTCTTCGAAACGAACAAAGATTTCACCATTAGCAAAGTCATATGCAGATGTTGGTGTGAGTGGAATGCCGAGCTCTGATGCCACCTCTTCGGCTAACTCAGGAAATCCGCGGCCTGCAAAAAGGCGTAATTTCTTTTCAGAAGTTAAACGGATCTCGCTCATTTATTAGCCTTTCTTCTCATTAGCTTCGGCGGCTTGTGCTGATTTAGATCCTGCACGCTTGCGCATGACCCAACCTAATACATTTTTCTGCTTAGCTCGGCCAACACCAATAGCTCCAGCCGGAACATTTTCAGTGATGACAGAACCAGCGGCGGTGTATGCCCCATCTCCGACAGTAATTGGCGCTACCAACATTGTGTCGCTACCGATTCGGACATGGTCTCCAATAGTGGTGTGATGCTTTTCTTCGCCGTCATAGTTAACAAATATTGTTGCAGCGCCGATATTGGTGCCTTCTCCGATTGTGGCATCGCCTACATATGAAAGATGTGGGACTTTTGAACCAGCACCAACCGTTGCATTTTTCATTTCAACAAATGCCCCAGCCTTAGTTGCATCGCCAAGAACTGTTCCAGCACGTAAATAAGTAAATGGACCAACGCTTGCTCCTTCGCCAATAACTGTATCTATAGCTATCGATTCCAGTACCGAAGCGCCTTCTTTTACTTGGCAGTTGGTGAGAGTTGTGCGCGGACCAATGACTGCCCCGGACGCGATTGAGGTAGTCCCGTAAATTGCGCTACCTGGGTGGATAGTTACATCGTTTGAAATCGAAGCCGTTGCATCTATCCAGGTTGTAGTTGGATCAATAATTGTCACACCGGCTTGCATCCAGTAATCGTTGATTCGATCGCGCAAGAGTGCCGCAGATTCAGCTAACTGAACTCGGTCATTAACACCAAGAATTTCAGTGAAATCTTCAATCATGATTGCTGCAACAGATGCGCCTTCGGCCTTGAGAATTCCAATCACATCAGTTAAATACAGCTCGCCCTGAGCATTTGAATTATTGAGTTTGCCAATCGAAGCCGCTAGAGCTGCGCCATCAAAGGCGTATACACCTGAGTTAATTTCAAAGATAAAACGTTGTTCATCTGTTGCATCTTTTTCTTCAACAATTTTTAATAGCTCATCAGCATCATCGCGAATGATGCGCCCATAACCAGTTGGATCTGGATGTTCAGCGGTTAATACTGATGCAGCGAATTTTCCGCCAACATGTGCGTCGATAAAAGCCGCAAGAGATTCACCGGTAAGCATTGGTGTGTCACCGGCTAGAACTAAAACAGTCCCCTTTGGAGTTGAACCTGCGAGCGCTAATTGCGCAGCATGGCCGGTTCCCCCACGGTGTTCTTGAAAAACCGTTGAAGCTTTTGGTGCAATCACAGTTATGTGTTCTTCTACTGCAGCACGATCTGAGCCCACAACGATGCGAACTTCTTTAGCGTTTAATTCATTGACTGCGTTGAGAACATGTCCAAGTAACGAACGACCTGCAACGTTGTGAAGAACTTTGGCTTTAGCCGATTTCATCCGTGTTCCTTCGCCAGCTGCGAGAACGATCACGGTTTCTACGGTCACGAGTGAATCCTATCGGTGGCTCCGCCACCAGGTATCGATCCTGGACCCTGGGCTTCAAAGGCCCATGTGCTAGCCACTACACAATGGCGGAACACGTATTCTCCCTCATAAATGGGGATGCTTGTGACCACATCGCCTGTCCTTTATGAGATTACTTTTGCCCCTGGAACTGGGCCAAATGCGCGTACAACGCTGCCAACTACTCCGCTAGAGGTTAGCGCGACAGTTAAATCTAGGCCCGCTTCTTCATCGGCTACAAGAAAAGCAACAGTTGGCCCTGAACCTGACACTAACGCCCCAAGTGCTCCATATTCTTGACCAACATCTAAAACTAAACGAAGTGCCGGACGCAGTGAACATGCCGCTGATTGCAAATCATTGACCAAAGCTGCACCAACAGATTCTGCATCAGCAGCTAATAAAGCCTGCATGAGCGTTTCATTAGTTTGAGGTTCAACAATTTCTAAACCAGTGCGTAAGCGATCGCACTCTGCATAAACCGCAGGTGTTGAAAGTCCATGAGTCGAAAGTGCAAGAACCCAATGATAAGTACCACGTGAAAGCGCTGATGTTAATTGATCACCATGACCTGTTCCAATTGCAGTTCCACCATTGAGCATGAAGGGAACGTCGCTGCCAATCTTTGTTGCAATATCTGACATTTCTTCACGGCTCATGTTGAGCGAATACAAATAATCAATTGCCACAATTGTTCCTGCTGCATCCGCACTTCCACCAGCCATACCTCCAGCAACTGGGATTGATTTCTTAATTTCCAAGTGTGCATCGATTTCAAGATCAAATTCTTTAGCTAGTAAAGCAGCAGCTTGGGCAGCCAAATTACTGGCATCGGCTGGAACTCCGTGTGTCTGATCGCCGGTAATTGAAACGGTAAGACCAGATTGTGGTTCTGCCAAAGTTAATGTGATTTCATCAAAGATTGAAATTGCCTGAAAAACTGAAACTAAATTATGAAAGCCATCTTCTTCACGTGGACCAACCGAAAGTTGCAAGTTGACCTTTGCAGGTACTCGCACAGTCACGGTTTTTATTGGCATGAATTGACCTTAATGCGTTGGCTAGAAAATGTCAGGTGCAACTGCAGCGATGGCACAAAATCCGCCAATTTCTAATGCTTCACCGCGAAGGGTTGGATCGATATGCGCACGTGTAAGGATCTCCTCGGCCGCAGATGAGGAACCGTATAGGCCAGATAATGCTGACCGCAGCATCTTTCGGCGCTGTGCAAAAGCTGCATCAATAATTGTAAAAACTTTACGGCGCAGTTCGTCATCCCCTGGAGTTTGGCGACGCGTGAATGAAACTAATTTTGAGTCAACATTTGGTGCAGGCCAAAATACCGAACGCGACACTGAGCCTGCTCCTTTTACTTCTGCCCACCATGCCGCTTTTACTGATGGAATTCCATAATCTTTGGTTCCTGGTTTTGCTGCCAATCGATCGGCAACTTCGGCTTGAACCATAACTACGCCCGTACGCAAAGTTTGAAATTTTTCTAACATATGTAACAACACAGGCACTGAAACGTTATAGGGCAAATTTGCAACTAGGACTGTTGGGTCTACGGGCAGAGTTTGAATAGCAAGCGCATCCTTGTTAAGCACAGTCAGATTTTCTGGATGCTCAAAGAGATTTGCAACCGTCTTTGGTAACTGTTCGGCTAATCGTGAATCAATTTCGACTGCCACTACTGATGCGGCGTTTTCTAATAAAGCTAACGTGAGTGAACCTAATCCTGGTCCAATCTCAAGTGCAATATCTGTTGGGCCAACGGCGGCAGTACGAACAATTTTTGTGCAGACATTAGAATCAATTACGAAGTTTTGTCCTAGAGATTTTGATGGTTTTAGATCTAGCGCTGCTGCTAGCTCACGGATTTGTGCTGCACCCAATAACGTCATGAGGCAAAAGAACCAAATAAACGCTCGGCATTATTGCCAAGGGCAGTCGCTAACTCACCAAGATCTGCGTTACGTTCAACTGCCATTGCGCGAACGATATTTGCGATTTGAGCTGGAGTATTAAGTGCGCCTCTATGTGGCATGGGTGCTAAAAATGGTGAATCAGTTTCGACTAACAACTGCTCGATTGGCACTATCTTTACCGCTTCGCGCAACGCAGGTGCGTTTTTAAAGGTCAGAGTGCCGGCAAAGGAAAGAACATATCCGCGCTCAACACAGGTTTTCGCCATCTCGAGATCTCCCGAAAAGCAGTGAAAGATGGTCTTTTCTGGCGCCCCTACTTCAAGTAAAACTGACAGAACATCATCATGGGAATCGCGATCGTGAATTACTAAAGCCTTATTAGTTTTTTTCGCGAGTTCGATATGCCATTTAAATGATTCCTGCTGGCGTGCACGTAGTTCAGGTGGAGTACGAAAATAATCTAATCCTGTTTCACCTATGGCCCGAACCCGAGGGTGCTGCGCTAATTTTTCGATAATCGCCCAATCGGATTCTAAGTCGTTAACTACCGGTGCTTCATTGGGGTGCAGCGCTACTGCAGCTAAAACTGATGTATCCCACTTTTCTGCAGCTGCAACGCACCAAGCAGATTGTTCTGCCGAATACCCCACCTGAACGATGCGATCAACATTCACTGATTTAGCTTCGGCAATTACTTCGCCAACTTCAATCGAATCTGGCGCCGTATCAGTAATGATCTCCATGTGTGCGTGTGCATCAACGGTTGCAGCAGGTAATGGTTCTGGTAGCGGTGCGCGTGAACGATCAATATCACGGTTGTGGCGATCAGCCATATTTCTTAAGCGTTCGTTTCTAAGCGGGGGAAAAGAACTGGAGTCTTAGTAACAGTTGCACCGGGTGGCAACTGACCCCATGTTGCTACCTCACTTATTTTCTGAGCACCAAGATCACCAAGAACTGCTTGTGCTCCTAGGCTCTCCCACAAGATTTCGCAGGTGTGTGGCATTACAGAGTTCAATAAAACCGCAAGCGCACGAAGAGATTCTGCAGTGTTATACAAAACATCTTCAAGAATTTGTTGGTTGGCAGGATCTTTAGCAAGTATCCATGGTTCTTTTTCTGTGACATATCCATTTACTTTTTTGCAGAAATCCATGATTGCAACGATTCCACCTTGAAAATCTAACTGACAGATCGCAGCATCAGCTTTTTCTGCCGCAGTTTTAAGCGCACTTTCAAGTCCAGCATCATTACTTTTTGCAGGCAAGTTACCGCCGCAATACTTTTCAATCATTGCCGCAGAACGCGAAGCTAAGTTACCAAAGTCATTTGCTAGCTCTGATGTATATCTAGCGCTCATGTCTTCCCATGAAAATGAACCATCGGTGCCAAATGGAATAGCGCGCAGGAAGTAATAACGGAATGCGTCAACACCAAAGTGATCAGTAATGTCCTTAGGAGCAATTCCAGTCAACTTACTTTTACTCATCTTCTCACCACCAACTAGTAACCAGCCGTGAGCGAAAACTTTTTTAGGAACATCTAATCCTGCTGCCATCAACATCGCCGGCCAGATAACGGCATGAAAGCGCAATATATCTTTTCCAACTAAATGAACATCAGCAGGCCATGTTTGGGCAAACTTTTTACCACCTTCTGTATCTGGGGCATCGGTTAATCCAACCGCTGTTGCATAATTGAGCAAGGCATCAAACCAAACATAAACAACTTGATCGGTATCCCATGGAACAGGAATACCCCAGTCAAAAGTTGAACGAGAAATTGAAAGGTCAGTAACTCCTCCTTCTAAAAACGAAACAACTTCATTACGCGCACTTTCGGGTTGGCAAGCATCTGGATTTTTGCGATAGTGGTCGAGCAAAGGTTGCACAAAAGCTGAAAGTTTGAAGAACCAGTTATTTTCATTAACGAGTTCAATTGGCTTGCTATGAATTGGGCAGCATTTATTGCCATCAATATCAATTAAATCGCCAGGTAGTTTGAACTCTTCGCAGCCAACACAGTATGGACCTTCGTACTTACCTGCATAAATATGACCAGAATCTTTGAGTGATTGTAAAAACTTTTGGACGCGCTCTGTATGACGTAGTTCGGTCGTACGAATAAAATCATCGTTAGCGATATTGAGCGCCTGCCAATTAGGTTTCCATGCATCTTCAACTAAGCGGTCTACCCAAGCTTGCGGGGCCACGTTATTTTCTTGCGCAGTACGCATCACTTTTTGGCCATGCTCATCGGTGCCAGTTAAGAACCAGACTGATTCACCTTTTTGACGGTGCCAACGTGTCAGCACATCGCCAGCTACCGTTGTATAGGCATGGCCAATGTGCGGGGCATCGTTGACGTAATAAATCGGCGTCGTGAGATAAAAGGATTTAGTCACTTGCTCATCTTATTCGCATCGACGACTGCGGCATAAACCAACCGCTTTGCAATACCAAATTCTGCCGCAACCGAGGCGATTGCCCCTTTGCGATCCATTCCAGCGGCTTCAAACTCGCGAACGCGAGCCACCATTTCATCAGCCGTTAGTGAAGCAGAATCAATAACAGCACCAGCAATAACTAACGTAATTTCACCGAGAACTTCATTGGCATCAGCCCATGAGGAAAGTTCAGATAATGAACCACGGATAGTTTCTTCGTAATGTTTAGTCATTTCGCGACAAATTGCACCACGGCGTTCGACACCAAAAACAGTTTGTGCATCAGATAAGCAATCTCCAAGTCGATGCGGTGCTTCAAAGAAAACCATGGTTCGCTCTTCGTGACGCAGTTTTTCAAATGTTGCCAAACGTGCACCCGCTGTGCGCGGTGGAAAGCCTTCAAAAGTAAATCGATCGGTTGGAAGGCCTGATAACGCAACTGCCATTGTTACTGCACTTGGTCCAGGGATAACCGAAACGTCAAGGCCTCGCGCAATTGCTTCGCGCATTAATCTAAAACCTGGATCACTAATTGTCGGCATGCCGGCATCTGACACAACTAATACATGTGATCCTGATTCAAGTTCTACCAATAGTTCTTGTGTGCGTTCATCTTCATTTCCCTCAAAGAAAGAAAGAACTCGCGCAGTAAATGTCACGCCGATATCTGCACATAATCGGTGAAACCTTCTGGAATCCTCGGCCGCAATAATCGTGGCGTCCTCAATGGCAGATTTCAGGCGCGCGCTTGCATCTGCTGGGTTGCCCAGCGGGGTAGCTGCCAATATCAATGCCATAGGTCCATCATCTCAGTTATTTCTTAACTAATTGCGCATACGATTACACACATGATTGCCGCCATCGCCCCGATTCTCATCGCGATCGCATCCCTTGCCATTCGGTTAATTAATTTGGCTACGCCCAAGGGCTTTGTCTTTGACGAGGTCTATTACGTTGATGGCGCCAGAGATTTTCTAAAATACGGAGTCGAAGTTGCAGGTAGCAAACCCGAATTTATTGTCCATCCCCCAGTTGGAAAATGGTTGATTGCATCTGGTATCAAACTATTCGGAGATAACGAATTTGGTTGGCGATTTGCCACCGCCATCTTTGGAACCCTCCTAATCCTGCTTTTTGCCCGATTAGTTCATGTTCTTTTTTATTCACCCTTACTAACTGCTATCGGTGCATTACTGATGGCGTGTGATGGATTAGTACTCGTTCATTCACGAACAGCTTTACTAGATCTATTTTTAACATTTTTTGTGTTGTTGGCGGTTTACTTCTGGCAGCAAGAAAGACATTGGTTAGCTGCAATTTTAATTGGTTTGGCCATGGGGACAAAGTGGAGCGCGCTCTATTATTTAGTCGCACTGCTTTTTGTATCGCTATACAGAATCTTCTCAAAGCATCCTTCACGAGATTTAATCAAGCCAACTCTTATCAAATTTGTTCAATACGGATTTCTTCCTGTAGCTGTCTATATCAGCACGTGGACTGGTTGGTTTATAAGTAATCGAGGATGGGATCGAAAGTGGTCGTCTAATATTATCTTCTCATGGATTCACTATCACTCAGAGATGCTCAACTTTCATACTGGATTAATTGAGAAGCATTCTTATCAAGCCAATCCTTGGAGCTGGATGATCATGGGACGTCCAACATCCTTTTTCTATGATTCACCCAAAAGCTGCGGTAGTGATAATTGTGCGCAAGAAGTTTTAGCAATAGGCACACCCTTACTGTGGTGGGTAGGAACATTCGCAGTTGCCGTTGCTATTGGTTTTTGGATTCGCTCACTAGTTAAGCGAACAACAGATCCAGCACTTAATCTGGTTGTGCTTGGCATAACCGCTGGATACTTACCTTGGTTCTTTTTTCAACAGCGCACGGTATTCACTTTTTATGCAGTAATTTTCGAACCATTTATGGTTCTTGCAATTATCTACTGCGTTAAATTACTTCTTGATAGCTCATTAAAATCAGGGGTCTCGCAAGGCCTTGTTGCTGCATTTGTTGTAATCATTTTCTTGAACTTTATCTATTTCTTGCCCTTATTTACGGGCGAAGTGATTACATACGATGCATGGCTGCAGCGTATGTGGATGAGTTCGTGGATCTAATTATTCGTTAGATGCGCGTGCTTGGTTTAACCGTGCTACAGCTTCATCAGCAAGCTGTTGATCAAAGATTTCATCACGTGAAGGTGAAGCTGCTGCGAGTGCCTCTCTTTCAAGAAGCTCTTGCTCATCACTCCATGCACCAGGAATTGTTAAATCAATAACTCGCTTTGGAATAATTGCTTTTGGAGCACTGACATATGTTGGTGCAGGAACTTCTGCTGGCTCCCACGTTTGGCGTTCGGCAGCACTGCCTTTAGGCAAAAGTACGACGCCTTTGAGTTCACGCTCTGATAGAGGAATCCAATGTTCCTGTGATGCTTTGGGTGTTACAACATCTGCCAAGTTTGTTGCTGAAATTCCAGCAGTACGACGATGAAGTTGCTGAACACGACGATATTGAACTTTGTCGGCGATAGTTTGTCGACGCACATTTGCAACATAGATTAAAATTCCAGTTAGAGGAACTAGTGCGTAAATAAATGGCATCGTATTCATGAACCCACCTACAAGTGTTGTTGTTAGAGAACCTATAAGGATGAAAAACATAATTCTTCGGCGCATTAAGAGTTGTGCCACTTTTGCTTCACGATCTAGATCTATATGAATTGCTCCGCTGCCAGATGCTCCATGTGGTGATGAACTGGCAACAATAATGAGTGCACTCTTAAATCGCTCAACAGATTTTCCAGAAAATTCGTTGCGGTCATGGATCCAGCGGGGTGCAAAATAAGCGACCCACATACCGATGATCGCAATATAGATAAGTCCGGAAGTCATGATGAACAAAGATAAAGGATTGCGCGTTAAATTCTTGGGATTTAGAGCCTACTTAATTGAAGGATTTTCCTTTACGAATACGACGTGGTCTCTCCAAGTGCCGCCGATGTGTAAGTACCGTGGCCTCTCGCCCTCAAAAATATAGCCCGCTTTCTCAGCTACTCGCCGTGAAGCAGCGTTCTCGGGGCGAATATTAATTTCAATTCGATGCAGATTTAAGGCAGCAAATGAATACTCTGTAAGTGCGCTGACAGCTTGAGTAGTAAATCCACGATTGGCATAGTTTTTATCAATCCAATAGCCAATATGACCACCCCGCATTGCACCGTAAATTACCCCGCCCAGAGAAATCTGTCCGATTAAATTACGTTCGTGCCAGATTGCGAATGAAAATGAGCGGCCTCCACGAGCTTCGGAGTTAAGGGTGCGCACCATTTCAAAAAATGAAGGGAGTCGGCTGGGGTCTTCAGTTTCAGTGATAGTTGGAATTGTTGCTTCCCATGGGGCTAACCACTCACGATTTTCGCTACGAACATTATTCCATTGAGTTCGATCACGAAATCTAAGAGCTTGTAAACGTAGGTCTGCAGTATGAAGAACTACCGGCCAAGTACTTGTCATGATGAACCTAAATGTATCTGCGCTCTAAGACGACAACCGTAACTTCATCGCCAGCCTTCAGGTGCTTTTCTTTCTCGCCAACTGCAATAAATGCGTTGGCATCAGAGAGTGAAGATATTTCTTCCTGATGATCTAATGGAAGGACCGATTTTCCATTTTCTGAAAGTGAGGCTCGAATATATGAGCGCATTCCAGCTGAAGACTCAATAGCCTTTTCTAATTTTGCCTTAACACTTGGGCGGTGAATAGTTGCAGCGCCTAGCATCGTACGAATCATTGGGCGGACAAAAAGCTCAAAGGAGATATAAGAAGCGATTGGATCTCCCGGCAGGGTAACAACAGGAGTTTTGTCTGGACCTATAAGGCCATAGTTATGGCGCCCGCTCATCTCGATGGCCATATCTACAGTTGTAATTTCACCCATATTTGAAATTGTCCGAGTGATTAAATCAAAAGAATCATCATGACGTTCACCAGAAATGATTATTAAATCGGCTCGTACTAACTGATCCTCAATAAGATTTTGTAACTGTGCCTCATCGTCTGGAATTGAATGCACTCGGTAAGCAACTGCGCCAACTTCGCGTACCGCAGTTGTGAGCATCCAGGAATTAGTCTCAAACTCTTCATCATCTTTTAAAGTTTTGCCTGGTTCAACTAAGTCCGGACCGGCTGACATAACTACTACACGTGGGTGCGGTCTAGTTGGTAAATGATCTCGCCCAATAGATGCAGCTAAGCCAATCTGCGTCGAACGTATTCGACTACCTGCCTTCATAACTAAGCGCTCACCGGCATAAATATCCTCGGACAAAGTTGCACCGTGCGCGTCCAAGAGTGGCATCTCAAAGGAATCAAGAGGTTTACAGATCGCCAAAAGTGAAGTTAAAAACTCATCAACCCTGGTGTGCTCTGCCATAATCACACCATACTGTTTGGAGTTCGCAATCTCTGGGATTTAGGCGTGGAAATACGAAAGGGCATCAATGAATCAGAACACACTCAAAAAACAGATGCGGGATCGCTATCGTCGCGAACGGGTTCAAAAATTCCTGCCTTCAAATTTCAATGTCATTTTAAAATGCCCAGAGATAGTAGCTGCTAGCACCATCTGCTCATATTTTTCATATGCCGAAGAGCCAAGTACCACCGAGATTAATCAGGCATTTTTGAAAGAAGGGAAAAAACTTCTTCTTCCACGTGTTAATGGTTCAGTCATTGAATGGGTTCAATGGAACGGGGATGAAAACGCATTGAAGATTACAAAGAAATTAACTGAACCAATCGGACCAGCAGTTTTAGATACCAGTGATGTTGGGGCTGTCGTTACTCCCGCACTTCGAATTGATCAAGAGGGTTATCGAATGGGACAAGGTGGAGGCTTTTATGATCGCGCTCTTCCGACATTGCCAGGGTGGAAAATTGGTTTAGTTCATGCCGGCGAATTAACAAGTGAAGCTCTTCCACGCGAAGCTCATGACATTGCACTAGATGCAGCGGCTACACCATCACTAGTTGTTCGATTTAAGCGTTAGGTAAATTACGCGCCATAACAATGCGTTGAATCTGATTTGTTCCTTCGTAAATTTGAGTCAATTTTGCATCACGCATCATTCGCTCAACGGGATAATCTGAAACATAGCCATATCCACCTAATATCTGGACTGCGTCAGTTGTCACTTTCATAGCTATGTCACTTGCAAAACATTTGCTTGCTGCTGAAAAGAAGCGCAAATCTTTTTCACCGCTCTCACTCTTTGATGCAGCAACATAGGTCAACTGGCGAGCCGCTTCGATATTCATTGCCATGTCCGCCAACATAAATTGCACACCTTGAAAATCGAATATCTCTTTACCAAACTGTTTACGCTCATGGGCATACTGCGTCGCGATATCAAGTGCACCTTGGGCGATACCAAGTGCTTGAGCTGCAATGGTGATGCGAGTGTGATCAAGAGTGTCCATGGCTAGCGCAAAGCCCTCTCCTATTTCACTGATTCGTCGATCATCTGCCAATTTCACATTATCAAAATAAACTTCACGCGTTGGAGATCCTCTAAATCCCATTTTCTTTTCTGGGGCACCAAATGAAACACCTGAGTCTGATTTTTCGACTACAAAAGCAGTTATTCCTTTTGAACCTAAGGATGCATCTCCTTGAGCAATGACTGTATAAAACTCTGAAACACCAGCATTTGAGATCCACTTCTTGCTGCCGTTGAGAATCCATCCATCGCCATCGCGTTCTACTTTGGTGCGAAGTGCAGATGCGTCAGAGCCTGCATCGGATTCAGATAAGCAATAAGAAAAACCTTTACCTTGCGCCAACTGCGATAACCACCGTTGCTTTTGCTCTTTGTTGCCACCAAGAATTAATGGCAACGAGCCAAGTTTATTAACTGCAGGTATTAAGGATGACGCAGCACAAACACGCGCTACTTCTTCGATGATAATTACTACTGCTAAAGCATCTGCACCATCGCCTCCAAATTCAGTAGGAACATGCGCCGCAGATAGACCTGCTTTATTGAGTGCATCAGATGCTTCCTGTGGAAATCGATGATCTTCATCAACTGCTTTAGCAAATGGCGCGATTTCTTTCTGAGCTAATGCACGCACACTCGTACGTAATTCTCTGTATTCACTTGGAATATCAAATAGTTTTTCCACTATCTCTCACCCCTATCGCGTTCTGCCAAATCTTGTAAGTACTTGTTATAGGCCGCTAAATCATCGGGCTGACCCATCGCTGCTGCCCGTTCTGTATTCTTGTCTATTCTCTTAGTTTCGCGCGAATCATCACGCATCCAACTAATAAAAGTAGCAACCAATGCAAGCAAAATTGGTATTTCTCCCATAGCCCAGGCAAGCGAAGCTCCAATTCGCTGATCCACCAAAAGTTCTGTAAGCCATGGAGATTTCAGCGATGCAAAATATCCGCCGTCAATAAGCGATGTTTCTGACATCAGGGCAATAGAGAAGAAAGCATGAATGCTCATGGCTGCAAATAAAATGACAATACGAACTAGATGTGGAACACGGCGTGGATTTGGATCTATCCCAATAATTACATGGAAGAAAAGAATTCCGGCTAGTAGAAAATGGATGTTCATAAATAGGTGACCCACATGTGACTGCATGAGCGAACCAAAAAGGCGAGTGAAGTAAAGAACAAATAATGATCCGTCAAAGAAAGCCAAAGCAACTAACGGGTTGGTATAGAAAACGGCTAACTTGGAGTGCAATGCAGCAAGAAGTGACCCTCTAACGCCACGTTCGTCAGCATTTCTTCCTTGCGGCAATGTGCGAAGTGCCAAAGTAATTGGCGCACCAAGAACGATTCCAATTGGTGCAATCATTCCTAGAATCATGTGCGCAACCATGTGATATGAGAATGCAAAGTGTGCGTATAAACCAAGGCCGCCACTAGTTGCAAAATCTATTGCAGCGATTGCGAGTGAAAAAGAAACTGTGCGACCAACTGGCCATTTGTCTCCTCGCTTAGTAAGCACAACGACACCTTTTATATAAAGTGCTACGGCTGTAATTAATAGGCCGATCATTAATGCATCTGGTTCGTAACCAAGAAAAATTCGGCTCCACGTTGGCGCAGGCGGTGACGCAATTCCAGCAACTGCTAATGCCGGATCAAACTTCGGACGCTCTGGGCGAATCGGTGCTTGATTAGATGACAACCAAGCTCCCATAGCAACCGTTACAACCATGACAAGACTTTCTGCAAAGATTAAACGCGCAAAACCTTTCCAATCGATTGAATCTCGTACAGCTAAATTCTTGCGGTGCACATATCCGATAACAAGTAGAACAATTGTTAGTACTACTTTTCCAATAACAACCCAGGCATAAGTCGTATCCCATGCTTGTTTAAAATCTAAACGTGCCCAAGCATTAACTGTTCCACTTGCAACAACAGCGATTGCTGCCCACAGAGCTAAAACACTAAAACGGGGAACTGCCACAGGGCGATCTTCTGGATCAAGTATCGCAAGAGTTATCACGCCGCCAACCCATAACGAAAGCGCAACAACGTGGACGATTAGGGATCCAATAGCTAATGAATGAGAACCGCTAGAGGCTGAGTGACTCTGGAAAATTGGGGCGATTAATCCGATTAATGTAAATATCAATAAAGAAATTACCGTCAATACCTTGTTAACTCTGGTTGAAGCTAGCGTTATAAAGAGCGCAACAAGAGATTGAAATAGTAAGTACTGGCCAAGCGTGACTTGTGTAATAAAGGAACGTAACACTGTTGAATCTAAGGCTACCGAAAGTGGTTGATCCAAAATTGTTGCAAGGGTAAACACAATTGTGGCGACACTTCCAATAAACCAAGTTAGACCTGAAACCCACAACATTGTGCGCAGTTTTTGGGATGAAGTCGAAAGTTTTCCATGAGTATCAAGAAGTAGAAAGCCCATTGCTAGAAGTGTTCCAACGACTGCAAAACTTCCTATAAGTGATAGATATTTAAAGATTGTGCTTAAAGCGATCATCGGTCCCTAAATAGTTTTCTTGCGTAAAGCGCAAGTCCTATAAAGACAAAGAATGCCAGGATTAAGATAAAGATAATAAATACATTTGTTCCCCAGCTACTACTTGCTGGGGTTTGCGACTTAGTAGGTGTCGGGGACGGCTCATTGGGAGTAATCACGCTGGGTGCAGAAAAATTAAATGTAAATGAACCCTCTAGTGGAACATCTCCCTCTGAATATAAAACATAGGAGACGCGATATATACCTGAATCAACTAACGGTTTTAATCCAATAGTTGCGGTTGTGTCAGAAACGGTCAGTGTTCCGTCATCAACGCGGACGCCAGATGAATCTGTTACAACTATTTCATTGGCATCAGGTAATAATGAAATTTGAGTTGTGAGCGTGACTGATGTGGGAGCTGTACTAACCGTTGATCCACTGATTGGTGATGTCGTAATAAGAGAATTAGCGCTTGCTGATGAAATACCAATAAAGGTAATAAGGGCTAAAGATGCCAGCAACTGTGCGGTTCGCGTGATTTTCACTGAGCATCCCCTTCGTAGCCTGACCCTAAATTCGCGCCAATCGTCTCACTTCTTTAGACTTGGCATCTACCCTTTTTGGGTCACATTTATGAATTGGAGGGTCAGTGCCTACATATCAATATGCATGTAACGCCTGTGCCCACGAATTTGAAGCTTTCCAATCTTTTAGTGACGCCTCTTTAACTCAGTGCCCTGAGTGCAAAGGTGAGATCCGAAAGGTTTACACCGCAGTCGGAGTAGTTTTTAAAGGATCAGGATTTTATAAAACAGATTCTGCAAAAAAGACAACTGCGAGTGAACCTGCAAAAACAACTCCCACGCCACCAGCTGCTCCGGTAGCTAAGGCAGATTAATCCTGGTGATGTGGCGGCTTATCTGACTTCATTTCTTCTTCACGACGCATTTGTTCTGCAGCGGCATCGGGATCAATTTCATCTGATGTTATTTCAGGAAATAGATTGCTCATAATTCTAAGTCTACATCTAAAGGAGTATTAAACGTGTTTGAGAAGCTTGGAAAGTTTATTGCTAAGCGCAGCAAGTTAGTCCTATTAATCTTCGTCATCGCAACCATCGTTGCTGGCGCTGTTGGATCATTATCCTTTGGCCGCCTAGATTCAGGTGGTTACTCAGACCTTAATAGTGATTCGGCTAGAGCTGCAAAGTATGTCGTGGATGTATTCGGTGCTGAAGAACCCGTTGCAGTGATGGTCGTTGACTCTGCAAGTTCAACAATTGATGATCCATCAGTTGCAACAACTGCTGTTGAAATAGAAAAGAAGATTCAAGGCCAAAAGGGGGTTTCTAAGACTTACTCCTACTGGTCTACTGGCGGTGCGCCAACTATGAAATCCAAAGATGGAAAAGCAGGATTCATATTGGTCTATTCAAATCTTGATGCATTTGATTGGGATGGACTTGGTTCCTTAGGAGCATCACTACAAAAAGAATTTGATGGCAAGTATAAGAACGTACATATCTACGCATCCGGTGCAGGCGTTATTACATATGCAATTAACCACAAGATTGAAAAAGATTTAGTTCTGGCTGAATCAATTGCAATTCCACTTACTTTCTTACTTCTAGTCTTTGTGTTTGGTGCCCTTGTTGCATCAGCAACACCACTATTTGTTGGCGTAACAGCCATTCTTGGATCTTTCTTTATTATTTACTTACTGACGCTATTCACTAACGTAAGCGTTTTTGCCCTCAACCTCATTACCGGTCTTGGGCTAGGACTTGGCATTGATTATGCGTTACTGATGGTGAATCGATTCCGTGAAGAACTTCATAACGGCCATAGCGTTGAAGACTCGGTAGTTACAACTGTTGCTACTGCAGGTAAAACGGTTTTCTACTCAGGTCTTACCGTTTTTGTAACTATGGCGTCCCTACTCTTCTTCCCACTTGAGTTCTTGAAATCATTTGGTTACGCCGGTGTTGCTGTAATTACATTTGCCGTTCTTGGCGCAGTTTTAGCTCTACCTGCACTACTAACTGTGCTCGGAGAAAAAGTTGATAAAGGCGTTGTGCGAAAGAGTGCAATTACTCCTAAGGAAGATGGCCGTTGGGCACATACTGCACGTAACGTTATGCAGCGCCCGGTTCCTGTTGTCCTTGCTTGCTTAGTTGTATTAGGAATTTTCGCAGCTCCCGTTGCTAATATTTCATTCGCGCAAGTTGACTCAAGAGTTCTTCCTGCATCAAATCCAGCAGCAATTGCATCGCAAGTTGTTGATACACGTTTTGATGGATTAATTGGTAGCCCAATTGAGGTTGTTGTACCTAATGGAGTTGGGCGCGAGATTGAAATTAATGCTTTCTTAGATAAGGTTAAAAAAGTTAATGGAATTGTCCGTGTAGGGGCAATTGAAACGTATAAGCAAGATATCCGAGTTCAAGTAATTTCTTCCGTCCCATCAAGAAGCACAGATTCACTTCAGGTTATTCACGATATTCGAAACTTAGAGCAACCTGGTGGCACTCTTATTGGTGGAGCTGCTGCAGATTTCACAGATTCACAAGATGGGATCGCTAAGACATTGCCACTGGCTTTGGGTTGGATTGCACTCACCGTTTTGATTCTTATCTTCGTCTTCACCGGTTCCATCATCTTGCCAATTAAAGCTGTGATTTTGAACGGACTTTCATTAGTTGCAACCCTTGGCGCAATTACCTGGATATTTATCGACGGCCACTTGAAATGGCTAGTTGGTGACTTCACAGTTACTGGCACGTTAGATACCGGTTCGGTAATTCTGGTGGCAGTGGTTGTCTTTGGACTTTCTATGGACTACGAACTCTTTTTACTCTCTCGTATCCGTGAAGAACATTTAAGTGGCAAGAGTAATGTTGAATCAGTTGCTGTTGGACTGCAGCGATCTGCTCGAATCATTACAGCAGCAGCACTTCTACTGGCCGTTGTTTTCGCAGCCTTTATGACAAGCGGTGTTACATCTATCAAGATGTTGGGATTTGGCGTTTCACTTGCGGTTATTCTGGATGCAACATTGGTGCGCGCGCTTCTTGTTCCTGCACTGATGCGTTTGTTCGGTGAACGCAACTGGTGGGCTCCAAAGTGGATGCAAAGATTCACTCTTAAGCATTAATTAATAGAAAGTGTCCCCGGCGGGAGTTGAACCTGCGACCTACCGCTTAGGAGGCGGTTGCTCTATCCACTGAGCTACGGGGACTTGCATACTGCGGAGGCAATCTTGTCATGAATTAATGGCAGGGCTAGACTGTTAAAAATAATCGAAAAGGATGTTATTTCCTCATGAGTGGCCAGCAATGAAGGCGCTAGTAATAGGCGCGGGCGGTGTTGGCAGAGCTATTGTCAATATCGCATCACGCAGATCATTTATTTCTTCTATGGTTATTGCAGACCGCGAACTATCGCGCGCAGAGCAAGCTGTAATCCGAGTTAAGGACTCTAGGTTTTCAGCAGCTGAAGTAAACGCTGCAGAGCTAGAAGATATCCGTGCTCTTATTCGTAAAGTAAAGCCCGATGTTGTTGTTAACGCAGTGGATCCACGTTTTGTTATGCCGATTTTCTTGGCATGTGAAATTGAAAGCACCAACTACATTGATATGGCGATGTCTTTGTCGCGCCCACATGCGCATTATCCAAACTCTGAAACTGGTGTGAAGCTTGGCGATGAACAG
>WLQG01000025.1 GCA_009698445.1 Actinomycetota bacterium | reverse complement strand
TACTCGCCAGTACTGCGTAGTTAATGAGTTGATCAGCGCCTTATCTAGTGCCGCTCTTAGCATTTGCTTGCCCATGACATGTACCGTAGGGGTATGAGCCGTGATCTGCATACAACTGCCGGAAAAATTCAGGATCTTCAAGCGCGAATTGAGGAAGCCGTGCACGCTGGCTCTGCTCGCGCCGTTGAGAAGCAACATGCCAAGGGTAAAAATACCGCCCGAGAGCGAATTGAAATGTTGGTTGACCCAGATTCATTTACCGAAATTGATGAGTTTGCGCGCCACCGTTCAACACAATTTGGAATGGAAAACAATCGTCCTTATGGTGATGGTGTTGTAATTGGAACAGCCACAGTTGATGGGCGACCAATTGCTCTGTATTCACAAGACTTCACAATCATGGGCGGTTCGTTAGGTGAAGTTCATGCCGAAAAAATTGTAAAGATCGCTGAGTTTGCATTAAAGAGTGGAATTCCACTTATTGGAATCAATGACTCTGGTGGAGCGCGTATTCAAGAAGGTGTTGCATCCCTTGCCGGTTACGGAAAAATCTTCCGACTTAACACTCGATCATCAGGCGTGATTCCTCAAATCTCATTGATTCTTGGTCCTTGTGCAGGTGGTTCAGCTTATTCACCTGCTCTCACTGACTTTACCGTGATGGTAAATGAAACTTCACATATGTTTATTACTGGTCCAGATGTAATTAAAACTGTGACTGGTGAAGAAGTAGGAATGGAAGAACTCGGTGGGGCTCGTACTCATAATGTGCGCACTGGTAATTCACATTACTTGGCAGAAAATGAAGCCGACGCTATCGATTATGTAAAAGCTCTCCTTTCTTATTTGCCATCAAATAACATGGATAGAGCGCCGCATCTTCCACCAACAGAGCTTTTAGAAAAGAAAGCATCAGATATCGCACTCGATACTTTGATCCCAGATAGTCCAAATCAGCCATATGACATGAAGGTTTTGATTCAAGCATTAGTTGATGAAGGTGAATTCTTAGAAGTCCACGCCCTCTATGCGCCAAATATCATTGTTGGTTTTGCCCGCATCGAAGGTGAAACAATTGGAATCATTGCAAATCAACCAAATCAATTAGCTGGAACTCTTGATATTAACTCCAGCGAAAAAGCTGCACGCTTCTTACGTTTCTGCGATGCGTTCAATATCCCAATCCTTACACTCGTTGATGTTCCGGGCTTTCTGCCGGGAACTGAACAAGAGTGGGACGGAATCATTCGTCGCGGAGCTAAATTGCTTTATGCCTATGCTGAAGCATCTGTGCCACTAGTAACACTAATTACACGTAAAGCTTATGGCGGCGCATTTATCGTTATGGGATCTAAATACCTTGGTAGCGATATTAACTTTGCTTGGCCAAGTGCCGAAATCGCAGTAATGGGTGCACAAGGAGCAGTTAATATTTTGTATCGCAAGGAAATCGCCGATGCAAAAGATCCAATAGGTAAACGTGCTGAACTTGTTGACGACTACAACGCTTCTCTAGCTAATCCATATTTAGCTGCAGAGCGTGGCACTATCGATACAGTTATTGAACCTAATCAATCACGTGCTTACATCACCAAAGCGTTTAGAACTTTGCGCACCAAGCGTGACACCTTGCCTGCTCGCAAACACGGAAATATTCCGCTCTAATGGAGTTTTCAGTTACTAAAGGGAATCCAACCCCTGAAGAATCGGCTGCAATTGAATTGGCTATGGCACAACACAAGCGACAAGAGTTAAAACCTGTCATGCGCCGAAGCCTTTATGGTTTGCCTCAACTGCGACAGGGGTTATCTCATAAAATTTCTTTTGGTACCCGAAAGAATTCATAAGTAATGCCAAGAATTGTTTTAGCTTCTGCATCTACGTCTAGGCGCCGCTTGCTTGAATCCGCAGGATTAAAGCCGACAATTATGATCAGCCACGTAGATGAAGAAACAGAGTTTTTTAACTCAATGACCCCTGCTGATATGGTCATTGCCCTTGCTATTACTAAAGCACACACAATTCGCGAGCAAATCGATTTTCCAGCAATTATTATCGGTTGCGATTCTACTTTTGAGTATGAAGGATTATCACTGGGCAAACCAGCAACACCAGAAATTGCAATTGAGCGTGCATCACGCGTGCGCGGAAATTCTGGTCTGCTACATACGGGTCACTGCATAATTGATACTACGAAAGATAAAGAGATTTCCAGCATAGTGACTACTAAAGTCACATTTGACGATATGACTGACTCTGAAATTAAAGACTACGTGGCAAGTGGTGAACCATTACACGTTGCAGGTGGTTTTACTCTCGATGGTTTTAGTTCGCCATTTATTCCTTCAATTGTAGGCGACTACACAAATGTTGTTGGAGTTTCGATGCCATTTTTGAGGAAAGCTTTTGAACAACTTGGTTATTCATGGCCAGAGGTTAAGGTGATGCAATGAAACGCGTTCTGATTGCTAACCGAGGCGAAATTGCAGTCCGTGTCATTCGGGCCTGCAAAGATCATGGCCTGCAGAGTGTTGCCGTTTATTCAGAAGAAGACCGCACATCAATTCATGCACAAATTGCTGATGCCGCATATTCACTGCAGGGAACAACTGCTACACAAACGTACTTAAATATTGAAAAACTGATTACAGTTGCAAAAGAATCAGGTGCTGACGCAGTTCATCCTGGGTATGGATTTTTATCTGAGAACGCAAACTTTGCTCAGGCTGTAATTGATGCTGGGTTAATTTGGATTGGGCCACCGCCGTCTGCTATTCGAGCACTAGGTGACAAAGTTTCTGCTAGAAAAATTGCGGCAAAAGCTGGAGCACCACTTGTTGCAGGTACGCAGGATCCAGTTGAAGGCCATGAAGAAGTTCTAGCCTTTGCAAAAGAGCACGGTCTGCCTGTTGCGATTAAAGCAGCTCATGGTGGTGGTGGGCGTGGATTAAAAGTTGCTCGCACAATGGAAGAAATTCCAGAGTTGTTTGCCTCAGCCGTTCGTGAAGCAATCAGCGGATTTGGTCGCGGAGAATGTTTCGTAGAGCGCTATTTAGATAAACCACGTCACGTTGAAACCCAAGTCTTAGTTGATAAACATGGGCATGCAGTTGTTGTTAGCACACGCGATTGTTCACTTCAGCGTCGTCATCAAAAGCTAGTCGAAGAAGCCCCAGCTCCCTTCTTAACTCCAGGTCAAGAGCAAGAGCTATATCGCTCAAGTAAAGCGATCATGAAAGAGGCTGGCTATATTGGCGCCGGCACATGTGAATTCTTAGTTGGCATGGATGGAACAATTTCATTCTTAGAAGTTAATACACGCTTGCAAGTAGAACACCCAGTCAGTGAAGAAATTACAGGCATTGACTTGGTGCGTGAACAGTTCCGTATCGCTATGGGAGAATCTCTCGGATTTGATGATCCAGTAATTCGAGGCCACTCGATTGAATTTCGTATTAACGGTGAAGATCCTGGGCGTTCATTTTTGCCAGCACCAGGTCGAATCACGCAATGGGTAATTCCAACCGGGCCTGGTGTGCGCGTGGATGCGGGCTTTAAAAACGGTGACACAATCGGAGGAAACTTTGATTCCTTACTAGCCAAATTAATTGTTACTGGAGCCACGCGCGAGCAAGCTATTGAACGCGCCCGTCGAGCTTTAGCTGAATTTACTATTGAAGGCTTAGCAACTGCGCTTCCATTTCACCGTGCAATAGTTGAAGATCCTGCATTCACACAAGAGTTTAAAATCTATACAAGTTATATTGAGAATGAATTTAATAATCAAATACCGATGTACCAGGCAACTGCGTTGCAGGTAGAAACTCACATGGCACCAGAGCACCTCATCACTGAAGTAAATGGCAAACGCTTTGAAGTGCTAGTTCACGCCCCAAAGCCAGTTGTTAAGCGCCATCGTGCAAAGCAGTCAATGGCTGGCGGTGCCGGCGGTGCATCATTAACTAGTCCAATGCAGGGCACGGTTGTAAAGATCGCAGTTAATGAAGGTGATCGCGTTGAAGTGGGTGACTTAATTTTCGTCCTTGAAGCGATGAAAATGGAACAGCCATTAATGGCCCATAAAGCTGGTGTTATCTCTAACTTAAATGCGGTCATAGGTGCCACTGTTTCAAGTGGGACCGCACTTTGTGACATCATTGATGCATGACAAATAGCGAACTCCTGTACACAGATCCTTTAGCGGCCGCAAGTGCTGCGGCTAGAGAAATCGCAGAGCGAACAGGTGTTGCAGCCCATGATGTTGCACTTGTAATGGGATCAGGCTGGGTGAGCGCCGTTGACGTACTTGGTACTCCTGCTTACGAATGCAACGCGCAAGATCTAACTGGTTTTCTTCCTCCCACTGTTGAAGGTCACTCAGGCAAAGTCCGCTCGTATGAAATAGATTCAAACGGTAAGAAATTACGCGCACTTGTATTTCTTGGCCGCACACATCTTTATGAAGGCAAAGGCGTTGAACCAGTCGTGCATAGTGTGCGGGCGGCAGTAAAAGCTGGTTGCAAAGTTGTCATTCTCACTAATGCCTGCGGTGGAATAAATAAGAGCTACACAGTTGGTCAGCCAGTTTTAATTCGTGACCATATTTCCTTAACCGCAGTATCGCCTCTTTCAGGTGCAACATTTGTAGATTTAACAGATCTTTATAGCAAGCGCATCCGTGAAATTGTTAAGACAGAAGACGCTTCACTTCAAGAAGGTGTTTATGTACATTGGCGCGGACCAACATATGAAACTCCTGCTGAGATTTTAATGATGCGCACAATGGGTGCAGATTTAGTGGGCATGTCCACGGTTCCTGAAGCAATTGCAGCTCATGCACTTGGCGCAGAAGTTCTTGGAATCTCATTAGTTACTAATGCTGCAGCTGGTGTGACCGGTGAAAGACTTAATCACGAAGAAGTTATTGCCGCTGGAAAGGCCGCTGCAGATCGAATGGGCGCTCTTCTCAAAGGGGTAATTCCGAAGTTATTCTAAGAACATGGATCTCCTACAAGAAGTTAAGGCGTGGATTGCTGATGATCCAGATCCAAAAACCGCTGCTCAATTGCAACAGTGGCTTGATTCAAATAATAAAGTAGAACTAGCTACTTCATTTTCTGGATTTCTACAGTTTGGAACCGCAGGCCTGCGTGGCCCAGTTCGCCCAGGACCTTCAGGAATGAATCGCGCAGTTGTCGGCCGCGCAGCTGCGGGAATTGCCGCATATATGAAAGAGCGCAATTTAACTACAGTCGTTATCGGGCGTGATGCCCGGCATGGGTCCGAGGATTTCACTCTTGAAACTGCAGAAATAATGAATGGCGCAGGGATGACAGTTTATGTACTTCCGCGTCCGCTTCCAACACCAGTTCTAGCTTTTGCAACAAATTATTTAAAGTGTGATGTCGGCATCATGGTCACGGCTAGCCACAATCCGCCGCAAGATAATGGATACAAAGTTTACTTAGGTGGAACCGTGGATGGCATTCTCTATCGCGGCTCACAAATAGTTTCTCCTACTGATGAATCCATTGCAGCAAAGATTGATGCTATTACTTCGCTTGCATCACAACCACGTGGCAAAGAATGGACAACTGTAGATGAGGAAGTTGTTCATAAATATGTCAGTATCACGGCCGGGCTTGCACATCGCCCTGGAAATTTAAAGATTGTCTACACAGCAATGCATGGCGTTGGAACCGAAACGTTGCAACATGTTTTTCATAAGGCTGGCTTTGCTCAACCCATCTTGGTTGATGCTCAAGCAAAACCTGATCCAGATTTTCCGACCGTTGCATTTCCAAACCCGGAAGAACCCGGCGCTATAGATCTAGCACTAGAAACTGCTCGTGCATTTGATGCCGATTTAGTTATAGCAAATGACCCTGATGCAGATCGTTGCGCAGCCGCAGTTAAAGATCCTGTTACAGGCTGGAGGATGTTGCGCGGTGATGAGCTAGGTGTTGTATTAGGTGAATCTATTGCGCGCAATATCTCTAAAGGAATCTTTGCTAATTCCATTGTTTCATCGTCAATTTTGAGCAAAATTGCAGCGCACTACAACCTTGATTATAAACAGACGTTAACGGGCTTTAAGTGGCTAGCCAAGATAGATGGTTTAACTTTTGGGTACGAAGAAGCTCTGGGTTACGCTGTTGATGCGATTACTGTTAACGATAAAGATGGGATCTCGGCAGCAATTAAATTGGCACAAATTGCAACTGATTTGGCCGTTGAGAATAAAACGATTTTAGATTTATTGGATGAAGTGTGGGCACGGCACGGTTTTCATGCCACTGAGCAAATTTCAATTCGCTTAATACACCTTTCACAAGTTGGTGAAATCATGGGAAAATTGCGGGCGCATCCACCAAAAGAGATTGCCGGGCGCCTAGTCGAATCCATAGATGATTTAGCTGCACCAACCGATGGATTACCACCAACCGATGGATTACGTATGTGGCTCAATGGTGGTATTCGAATTATAATTCGTCCAAGTGGCACTGAGGCAAAGATGAAGTGTTACATTGAGGTTATTGCAAAAGATTCAGCTACTGCACAAACAGTTTTAGATCAGTTACGAGCCCCATTGAAGGAATTGCTATCGTGAGTTATTACGGTTTAGTCGATGGCACTGAAGCCTCCCTCAAAAAATACTTAGCTTCTCTATCAGGTGTAGATCAAGTTGGAGCCGATGCCCGTGCTGCAATGTTGGCTACACGCAGCATCAAAGCAGCATCAAAGCGTTGGGCAATCGATACAGCGATTTCGATGGTGGACTTAACAACGCTAGAGGGAGCAGATACACCCGGAAAAGTTCAAGCGTTATGTTCAAAAGCAGTTCGCCCAGATCCCACTGATTCAAGCGTTCCTAGTGTTGGGGCAGTCTGTGTTTATAACGACATGGTTGGCATTGCTAGAACGCATCTAGATCTTATTGGCGGCGAACACGTTGGTGTTGCTGCAGTTTCTACGGCTTTCCCATCTGGGCGCGCATCTATGCCAGTAAAAATTCAAGATACTCAAGATGCCATCGATGCCGGTGCATCTGAAATTGATATGGTCATAGATCGAGGCGCATTCCTTTCAGGCCGCTACATCGAAGTTTTTGATGAAATCGTAAAAATCCGCGAAGTATGTGGAGACAAAGCCCATCTCAAAGTGATCTTTGAAACTGGAGAGCTTGTTACGTATGACAATGTTCGAAAAGCTTCGTTTTTGGCTATGGCTGCAGGTGCGCATTTCATTAAAACTTCTACCGGCAAAGTTGCTCCCGCTGCAACGGCTCCTGTAGTTCTTGTGATGCTTGAAGCAGTCCGTGATTTTTATGCCATGACCAAGGTAAGAATTGGCGTTAAACCAGCGGGTGGGATTAGAAATACTAAGGATGCAATCAAACAGCTAGTTCTAGTAAATGAAACTGCCGGACCAGAGTGGCTGAAACCGTCTCTATTTCGTATTGGTGCAAGCGCCTTGCTTAATGACCTATTAATGCAACGCATGAAAATGGATGATGGCTACTACGCTAGCCCTCAGTACGTAACGATTGATTAATGGAGGAAAAATTGTCTTTTGAATATGCGCCAGCTCCAGAGTCGCGCGCGATCGTTTCGATTAAGCCAAAATATGGGCATTTCATTGGTGGCAAATTTGTATTAGGTACTAAGCACTTCCCCACTATTAATCCTGCGACTGAAGAAGTACTTTCACAGATTGCACTTGCTGGGAAAGCTGATGTAGACGCGGCGGTTAAAGCTGCGCGTAAGGCATACACAACAACTTGGTCAAAAATGAGCGGTAAAGAGCGCGGAAAATATCTTTTTCGTATTGCTCGCATCATGCAGGAGCGTTCACGTGAATTTGCAGTATTGGAAACTTTAGATAATGGAAAACCTATCCGTGAATCACGCGATGTTGATGTTCCACTAGCGGCTGCACATTTCTTTTATCACGCTGGTTGGGCCGACAAACTTGAATATGCTGGCTTGGGTACGACACCAAAATCACACGGAGTTGCCGGACAAATCATTCCTTGGAACTTTCCACTATTAATGTTGGCTTGGAAAGTTGCTCCAGCTTTAGCTGCAGGAAATACGGTTGTCTTAAAGCCTGCAGAAACAACATCATTAACTGCGCTCCTATTCGCAGAAGTGTGCCAGCAGGCCGAATTGCCTGCAGGCGTTGTCAATATTGTTACTGGCGATGGTTCAACTGGCGCGCTCATTGTTAATCATCCCGGTATCGACAAAATTGCTTTTACTGGATCAACTGAAGTTGGAAAATTAATCGCCCGCGCAGTTGCTCCAACAAATAAAAGTGTAACTTTAGAATTAGGTGGCAAGGCCGCCAATATCATCTTCGAAGATGCGGCTATCGATGAAGCGGTAGAAGGTATCGTCAATGGAATCTTCTTTAATCAAGGTCATGTCTGTTGTGCAGGTTCACGTCTGATATTGCAAGAAAGCGTTGCTGATGAAGTACTCCAAAAGCTTAAAAACCGAATGGCAGCGATTCGTGTCGGTGATCCCATGGATAAAAATACTGATCTAGGTGCAATTAATAGCAAAGAACAACTTTTAAAGATTCGTGAACTATCTGCCGCCGGTGATTTAGAAGGTGCCCAGCGTTGGAGTGCACCATGTGATTTGCCAGGCAAAGGTTTCTGGTTTGCACCAACTATTTTTACTGGAGTAACACAAGCCCACCGTATCGCCCGTGAAGAAATCTTTGGTCCCGTGCTTTCAGTTCTGACTTTTAGAACTCCCCAAGAGGCAATTGATAAAGCAAATAACACACCGTTTGGTTTATCTGCCGGTATTTGGAGCGAGAAAGGCTCAAAGGTTTTATGGGCAACACAGCAGTTACGTGCCGGTGTTATCTGGGCAAATACATTTAACAAATTTGATCCCACATCACCATTTGGTGGCTATAAAGAATCTGGCTGGGGTCGCGAAGGTGGACGACATGGCTTATCTGCTTATTTGAAGGGGGTTTCACATGAGTAATCGCATCGATGTCAAAAAAACATACAAGCTTTTTATTAATGGAGCATTCCCACGTACAGAATCTGGCCGCACTTATGAAGTAAAAAACGCTAAAGGTGTTTTTATTGCACATCCTTGTTTAGCTTCTCGAAAAGATTTAAAGGATGCAGTCGTAGCAGCTCGTGCTGCTCAGGCGGGGTGGAATAAGGCCAGTGCTTACAACAAGGGGCAAATTCTTTATAGAATTGCAGAAATTTTAGAAGGACGTCGTGCGCAATTTGTAGATGAAATTGTTTCCGTTACGGGTGTAACTAAAGCTAAGGCCGACAAAGAACTTACTGATTCTGTTGATCGGTTGGTCTGGTATGCGGGTTGGACTGACAAGATTTCATCACTTTCAGGTGCACTTAATCCAGTTGCAGGCCCTTATTACAACTTCACGATTCCTGAAAGTATGGGAGTCATTGCTGCGATAGCTCCAGAGGCGCCTTCGCTGCTTGGCTTAATTGATGCCATTGCGCCAATCATTGTCGGTGGTAACACTGTTATTGTCTTAGCAAGTACTAAAGCGCCACTTTCTGCTATGAGTTTCGCTGAAGTAATTGCAACGAGTGATGTTCCTGCTGGAGTTATTAATATTTTGACTGGCAAGAAGGATGAAATTGCACCTTGGATGGCATCACACATGGATATCGATGGATTTGATATTTCTGGGCTTGGTGCAAAGAAGCACGCAGAGGTAAAAACTGTAGCCACTGAAAATCTCAAGCGCATCTACAGTTTTAAGTCAGCTGATCCGGCACGCATTCTGGCGTTCATGGAAAACAAGACTGTCTGGCATCCGATAGGGCTATAACCAGCCTTTATCAATGGTTTCAAACCAAAGTTGCTGCACAGCTTCAACATCTAAATCTAGTACCACGCGAACTGATGCTGCATCGGTCAGGTCATTTGGTTCTAAGGCCTTTAGAAATGGTGCACGTCGGTCACAAATAGTTTGACCACGAGCTGGCCCCTGTGAAGTATCAACAACGACATCGAAAATTTCGGTAGTAAAGAGTTCAGGGCGAATCGCACAAGCAACTGCGCCATAGTCTCCAAGGGTTATTGGCGATACATGAAGGCGTTCAATGAATGCGGCAATCAAAGTTCCTGCAAATTGTCCTGCTGGTTCTGAAGATCGTAAAAGTTTTGCGGCATCTTCACTTGTTGCACCAGGACGCATAAAGACATCAAGGCCATACATAGTGATTGGAACTCCACTTTGGAAAACAATTGCTGCGGCTTCTGGGTCATGCCATACATTAAATTCGGCAGCAGCTGTTGCATTGCCGGCAGATGCTGAGCCCCCCATCAATACGATTCGATGTAGTTTCTTGGCGGTTTCTGGAAAAGCGCGCAAAAACAAAGCGATATTTGTTAAAGGAGCAATTGGAATTAAAGTAACTGGATCTTTAGATTCTTCAATTAGATCTCTGAGTAGTTCAATCGCCGAACGTGGATCAACTTTTCTAAGAGATGGAGCTATGCCCAAATCGCCCATACCGTCAGCACCATGTACATATTCGGCATACTCTGATTTACCAAGTAGGGGTCTGACTGCGCCGCGTGCAACAGGGATGTCACCGACACCAGCTGCATCCAAAACTTTAAATGTATTTGCAATTACTTGATCAACATTTGTATTGCCATCAACACATGTTATGCCCAACAAATTGATTTGAGGGTGTCGGGCAGCAAAGAGCACCGCGAAAGCGTCATCAACACCGGTATCAACATCAAGAATGATTGAAGTTTTTTCCATAAGCGATAGCCTAGCGGTATGGGTAAAGCAGTCATAGCGGTAGTAGGCAGTGCGATGATCGATTTAACTGCTTACGTAAAAACTATTCCTGTTGCTGGACAAACTTTAGAAGGTGATTTATTCACAACTGGATTCGGTGGAAAAGGGGCTAATCAAGCCGTTATTGCCGCTCATTGCGGCGCCGAAGTCCACTTTGTTGGCAAGTTAGGCAATGATCTTTTTGGTGATTCCATCGCAGAAAACTTTGATTCGCTCGGCATACGTTCTAACTTCGTAGATCGCAGTGATACCCCAAATGGAGTCGCCCATATTTGGGTCGATAGCAATGGTGAAAATAGAATTGTGATTATTCCTGGCGCGAATTATGAAATTGAAAGTAAACGCGCCGTTGAGGCAATCACTTCCATTAAGGATTTAGCCGTAGTTGTTGCACAGTGCGAAATTAAGCAAGAGGTTACATTAGCTGCATTTAGTGCGGCTAAGAAGCGTGGGTGCCTAACTATTTTAAATCCTGCCCCCTATCAGCCACTTAGCAATGAGCTACTTGAGCTTTCTGATTGGATTATTCCAAATGAAACCGAGTTCAAAGAACTCTGTGGGCAGTTACCAACAGGTGATCAGATCTTGAGCAGTTTTAGACCCGGAAAGAATTCAATTGTGACTTTAGGTTCAGAAGGAGCAGTTTTAATTGCAGATGATGGTGTCATTACACGATTGGCTGCACCAAAAACTACTGCCGTTGATACAACCGGTGCTGGTGATGCATTTGTTGGAACTTTTGCTTTTGCCTTAGCTAGTGGCAAAAGCAGTATCGAAGCGATGAATCTGGGAATCAAAGTTGCCTCAATGACTGTGACACGAAAAGGTGCACAATCCTCATATCCTTCTCAAACTGAAATAGCTACGCTCTCATAACCCCGTAAAACAAAAGTTGGTCTACGGATTGGTTCACTTGCTAGAGCCATAGTGGGATACTTTTCCCAAAGTGCCGGCAATGAAACGCTCATTTCTAACCGAGCAAGAGGTGCACCTAAGCAAAAGTGAATTCCAGCGCCAAAACCAATGTGAGGATTTGGATCGCGCGTTAAATCCATTTCATCTGGGTTTTCAAAGACAGTTGCATCACGATTAGCTGAGCCAATAAGCGCCGCAATCTTTTGCCCCTTCTCAATTTTCACACCGCCCACTTCAGTATCTACGGTGGCTGTGCGCTCAAATAAGTGAAGCGGAGCGTCAAAGCGCATGAATTCCTCTAGAGCCGTATCAGTTACACCGCGTGGGTTTTCTCGCAGAAGCGCAATTTGTTCCGGGCGTTTAAGAGCGGCAACCATTCCATTCCCAAATGCATTAACACTTGCTTCATGTCCAGCGTTTAGCAGCAAAACACATGTTGCCACTAACTCATGTGAATTAAGTTTTTCGCCATTTTCTTCAACCATTGCTAAATCAGTGATGAGATCCTGACCAGGGTTAGTTTTTCGATACTCGGCTAAATCTCGCACATATTCGGCAAACTCACTCGCCGCTTTCTTGGCTTCTAATTGATATTGAATTGATGGGTTAACTTCATACATCTTAACGATTGACTGTGACCAAGGTCGAAGCAGATGCTCTTCTGATTCAGGAAAGCCTAAGAGATCAGCAATAATTTTTACTGGCAATGGTTCGGCATAATCTGCAATCAAATCAAAATTCAGTCCAGATTTAGTTTTTTCATCAATCGTATCTAAAAGTTGTTGCGTAATTCTTTCAACGGCTGGTCGCATACCCTCAATCTTGTTTCGATTAAAAGCCTTTGCGACGAGAGAGCGCAACCGTGTGTGCTTAGGTGGCTCACTATCTAAAATTGAATCTGAGTGGAGCCAGTTAAATGTCTCCCATTCAAAATCTGGTTTCTTGTCAATAAAGATGCGCCCTAGTGACTTGTTTCTAAAAACATCATTTGCATCACTATGTCGAGCGGCCAAAAAGACCTGCATAGCATCGTGCCAAACCGGCTTGCCGATATCTCGAAGTTCCTTTAACTGTTCGTATGGATCAGCAACAAAAGTGGGATTATTAAAATCAATCATCACTCAGCAGAGATTTTCGCATAGCCTGGTTTGATGACGCTATCAATGATCTTTAAACGCTCTGGATAAGGGATGAATGCACTCTTCATGGCGTTGATAGTTACTCGCTGCAGTTCAGCAAAATCCCAACCAAAAGCTTTAACTGCCTCTTCCATTTCAAATGACATCGACGTTTGGCTCATTAAGCGATTATCAGTATTGATTGTGATCCTAAAACGCAGGCGGGCTAGGGCTCCAATTGGGTGCTCGGCATAACTCTTGGCAGCGCCAGTTTGCAGATTGGAAGTGGGGCATAGCTCTAATGGAATTCGACGATCACGAACATAGGAAGCTAGTTGGCCCAACTTTGGTTCTGGTCCAGAGAAATCAATGTCATCAATAATACGAACACCATGGCCTAAACGTTCAGCACCACATAATTGAATTGCTTCCCAAATAGAGGGCAATCCATAGGCCTCTCCAGCATGAATCGTGAAATGTGCATCTTCTTTACGCAAATAATCAAAAGTATCTTTCTGATCACTTGGCGGAAATCCATCTTCCGGTCCAGCAATATCAAAACCAACTACGCCCTGATGTCGATACTTAACGACTAGTTCGGCAACTTCTTGAGAAAGTTTATTCTGACGCATGCCGCACAAAAGCGAGAAGACTTTAATCTCATGCCCTTCGGCTTTGGCCTCTGCCATCCCCTGCTTATAACCTTCAAGAGTTGCTTCGACTACATCGGCCATTGAAAGGCCCTTTTCTGTAAAGAGTTCAGGTGCTCCACGAACTTCGGCGTAGACAACTCCATCGCGTGCAAGATCTAGTGCGCATTCGCGTGCTACTCGAATAATGTCTTCGCGGCGCTGCATAACGGCGATAGTGTGTGAAAAAGTCTCTAAGTATCGAACCAATGATCCAGAATCGCATGATTCACGGAACCAAGTCGCAAGTTCTGCTGCATCATGAGTGGGTAGAGCGGTGTAACCAATTTCGCCAGCAATATCAATAATTGTTTGTGGGCGTAATCCACCATCTAAGTGATCATGCAATAAAACTTTTGGGACACGCTTAATTTGCGCTGGTGATGGTGTACTTGTAAGGCTCAACGTCAGGCTCTCAATCAGTAATTCGTTCGACTACAAGTGGCAATCTATCTATTTTTCCATCCTTTGGTAAATCGCCAATTGTTACTGAGTTATTCAGAGATTCCTGTGCGCGAGCAAATGCCGCCGGTGTATCAGTATGCAATGTATAAAGCGGCGCCCCGGCAGCGATGAGATCGCCTGGTTTAGCGTGAATTTCGATGCCAGCACCGGCTTGAACGGCTTCTCCTTGGCGCGAGCGGCCCGCACCTAAACGCCATGCTGCCATTCCTACTTTCATTGCATCCATAGAAAGAATAGTTCCACTTGATTGGGCAGTAACTATCAGATTCTCTTGTGCTGTTGGAAGTTTTGCATCTGGGTCTCCGCCTTGCGCAGTAATCATTTGGCGCCAGACATCCATAGCTTTGCCATTTTTCAACATATCAGCTGGATCAATATTTGTAATGCCAACTATTTCTAGCATCTCGCGAGCAAGTAAGACAGTAAGGTCAACAATGTCAGAGGGTCCGCCACCTGCTAGAACTTCTACAGATTCTCGAACTTCAAGGGCATTTCCTGCAGTCAGACCTAAGGGGATATCCATTGCAGTAACAAGAGCAATTGTCTTTACCCCAGCACGTTTACCAAGTCCGACCATAACATGTGCTAATTCTTTAGCTTTTTCAGGATCACTCATAAATGCACCTGCACCAGTTTTAACATCTAATACTAATGCGCTTGTTCCTTCAGCAATTTTTTTACTCATAATTGACGATGCGATGAGTGGTATTGCCTCAACCGTTGCCGTGACATCTCGTAATGCATAGAGTTTTTTATCTGCCGGCGCCAGTCCAGCGCCTGCTGCACAAATAACTGCGCCACAATCCTGCAAAACTTTAAGCATCTCTTCATTTGATAAAGATGCGCGCCAACCTGGAATTGATTCCAACTTATCTAAAGTTCCACCAGTATGGCCAAGGCCTCGACCTGATAATTGAGGTACAGCTGCACCACATGCGGCAACAAGTGGGGCAAGGGGCAAAGTAATTTTATCGCCAACTCCCCCAGTTGAATGCTTATCAACTGTTGGTCGTGATAGTGCTGACCAACTCATGCGTTCGCCGCTATTAATCATTGCATCGGTCCACCGTGATATTTCACGAGATTCCATTCCATTGAGCAAAATCGCCATTAACAACGCAGACATCTGTTCATCGGCAACTGCTCCGCGTGTGTACGCCTCAATTACCCAATCAATTTGTGGATCTGTTAATGAATGTCGGTCTCGTTTTGCAGCGATGATTTCAGCTGCTGAGAATGCCTCAGACTGCGACATTTAACGCTCGTTGCGGTCTAAATCATCAGGACCAAAAGCCCAAGGCAACATTGCTGCCATTGTCTGCGGCCCATTATCGGTCATCAATAGGGCATTGGATCCACCGTGCTCAAATAACAACTGGCGGCATCGTCCACATGGGGCCAAATGATTTCCTTGTCCGTCAACACAAGAGATTGCAACTAACCGACCGCCACCAGTTGCAATCAGATTTGAAACTAAACCACATTCTGCACATAGACCTAAGCCGTAGCTCGCATTTTCGACGTTGCAGCCAGAAACGATTCGACCATCATTTACTAATGCTGCAACTCCAACTGGAAATTTTGAATATGGTGCGTAAGCGGTTTTCATTGCAGCTACCGCAGCAGCGTGTAATGCATCCCAATCAATTGTTGTCATCGCAATCCACCACGACGATATGGGATTCCATCTGCTGCCGGCATGCGCAGGCGTTGTGAAGCCAACGACATGATGAGCAAAGTAGCGATGTAAGGTGTCATTGTTACTAGCTGCCCTGGAAGTTCCTTAACTGCCATGAAGTACCACAGTGATAATCCAGCAAATGCGAAGGTGAGTGCAGCTTTCACAATCTTTCCCTTACGGATATCTCGAACAACAAGTGCGGCTAACACAACAACAATCAGAAGAATTAAAGCATGCACTGATGCTGAATCGCGCAGTTGTAGGGCATCAGCAAAACCAAATAAACCTGCACCCATCATAATTCCGCCTGGGCGATAATTTCCAAAGAGTAAAGCTGCAAGACCAATGTATCCACGGCCAGCGACTTGATTTTCTTGATAGTGATTTGCAGCAACAATTGCCAAGAACCCACCACCTAAGCCAGCAAGACCACCAGAGATTAGAACCCCGGCGTACTTCATGGCATAAACATTTACACCTAAAGATTCAGCAGCAATTGGCGCTTCGCCAGCACTGCGAAGTCTCAATCCAAATGCGGTCTTCCATAGAACAAAGAGCGATAAAGGCACCATTGCGATTGCAAGTACTGTCACATAAGAAAGATCGCCTGTAATTCCTCGCAGAATGGCAGCTAGATCAGAGATAAAGAACCAGTGTTTTTCAGCTAAAGAGGCCAATAAATCTGGGCTCTTCCACCCAAAGTAATTGCCACCAGAAAGCACGGGCAGAGAATTTGTGCCAATTGAATTCACATCTGGTGATTGAGATGGACCTTGCCAAGTTCCAGCCTTGTAGAGAAGCGTAGAAAGATATCGAACAAGTCCCATTGCAATAATATTTATAGCAACACCAGAGACAACATGGTCAACGCCAAAAGTAATTGTGGCAATTGCATGCACAAGTGCCCCTACTGCACCAAAGACTATGGCAGCAAGTAAACCTAACCAAGGGCCATGTTTGGTTCCAATCATTCCTCCGGCCCAAGCACCCATGACCATCATGCCCTCAAGGCCAATATTTACAACGCCAGAACGTTCAGAGAAGAGTCCACCGAGTCCTGCTAAAACAATTGGCACTGATAAAAGCAACGCTGCAGATGCGGTACCAACACTTGTTAAATCACTGGCTCCAGTTATTTGCCGAATTATCGCAAGCACAAAGACTAAAATTGTGGCATAGCGTAAAAACTTCACGGCCTTAGTTTTCATTCAGCTACCGCCTTAGCTAACTCTTTACTTTGCAGTGTTATCTTGTATCTGCGTACAACTTCATAGGCGATGACCGATGAAAGTAAAATCGAACCTTGCATAATCACATACGTCTCTGGCGCAATATCAATAAGCTCTAGCGAGCGAGAACTTACTTCGAGGAAACCGAAGAGCAGAGCACTAATGCCCATTCCTAATGGGTTATTGCGTCCCAATAGCGCGACAGCAATTGCAGAAAATCCGATTCCAGTGCGAAATCCCATATTGAATGCATGAGTTTCACCCAAAACCGCGGGTAGTCCGGCTAAGCCAGCAACAGCACCAGAGAGTGCCATGGCAACAAAAACCATACGCTTTGAATTAACACCGCTAAATCTAGCTGCAATCGGATTTGATCCTGATGCCCGCAGTTCAAACCCAAAACGGGTGCGGTTAATTACAAACCAAAAAACAAAACCAAGAGCAATTGCGAAAACTAACATTCCGTAAACTCCGCCACCAGGCTGATCTTCGACACCAAATTTATTCAATAAAGGCATCAAATCTGGGAACTGCCCAGATGCCGGCAGAGTCTTTGTAGACATGTTATTTGAATTCGTCGTGCGATCTACAAAGTAATTGGCGAGTAAATATGATGAAAGTCCACCAGCTAAAGAGTTCAGCATGATTGTTGAAATTACTTCACTTACTCCACGCTTAACTTTTAAATATCCGGCGATTGCTGCCCACAGCCCGCCAATAGTCATTGCGATAACCATGATGGCAATAATGTGGAGCACCGGTGGAAGAATAAATTTTGCCCCCAAGTAGGCCCCAAAAATTGCACCAAGACGCAGTTGACCTTCAACACCGATGTTAAATAAGCCCGCTCGGAAAGTGATGGCAATTGCTAGGGCAGCGATGTAATAAGGAGTAGCGGTATTTAGCATCTGCATTAATGAACCAGAAGTAGTTCCGAAATCCCACATAGTTTTGTAGGCATCTATTGGTGATTTATGCGATGCGAGTACTGCTAATGAAGAAATTGTTATTGACACAACTGCAGCGGCGAGAGGCCCTGCTATGGCTAAAGCAACAGTAGAAAGCTTTAGTTTTTTCATGAGGCACCAGTCATCGCTGAACCTAATTGTTCGGGAGTGGTTTTTGCGGGATCGAGTTCGGCTGTTACTACTCCGCGCAACATCACCAATAAACGATCAGACATACCAATGAGCTCTTCTAAGTCGGCAGATATAAGTACGATAGCCATTCCCTTTTCACGCGCACGGCGAAGCTCTTCCCAGATTGCGCCTTGTGCTCCAACATCAACACCACGTGTTGGATGAGAAGCTACTAAAAGTGAAGGGGCTTTGCTCATTTCACGTCCAACAATAAATTTCTGTTGATTTCCACCAGATAACGCTGCTGCCAAAGTTTGTGGGCCTGGTGCGCGAACATCAAACTCTTCCATGATTGACTTGGTGTCAGTCATAATTGTTTTCATATCAAGAACAAAACCATTCATTACTGGCTTTCCGCGCTGATGCCCCAAAATTCTGTTTTCCCATAATGGTGATTCCATCATCATTGCTTGGCGCTGACGATCTTCTGGAATCAAACCAATGCCCAGATCACGTCGGTGGGCTACGGATAAATCATTGATATTTGCTGCAGAAAATTCGATTACACCGGTGTAATCCCGCAAGCCCATGATTGCTTCTACTAGTTCAGCCTGACCATTTCCTTCAACACCTGCGATACCGACTACTTCACCTGCGTGTAAATTAAATGTGACATGCGAGATTAGATCGCGACTACCCGACTTAGTAGGAATAGAAACATCTTTAAGTGCCAAGGTAATCTCTGGGCGGCGAGTATCACCGTGAGTTGATGGTTGAGGCAGTTCGCTGCCCACCATGAGTTCGGCTAATTGGCGAGCAGTTACATCTTTTGATTTAACTTCGGCAACCGTTGAACCCGCACGTATGACTGTTACGTCATCGGCAACGCGTAAAACCTCATCTAGTTTGTGTGAAATAAAAATAATTGCCATACCTTGTGCGCGCAAGCCTTTGAGTGCATTAAAGAGATCGTCTACTTCTTGAGGCACAAGTACTGCCGTTGGCTCATCAAAAATTAATATTCGAGCACCACGATATAAAACCTTTAAAATCTCAACGCGCTGGCGTTGGCCTACGCCTAATTCTTCAACTAAAACATCTGGGTCAATTTCAAGACCATATTGCGCGGCCATCTCCACAACTTTTGTGCGTGCGGCAGCAAAATCAATTGTTATTCCATGCTGTGGTTCTGAACCTAAAATCACATTTTCTAAAACGGTGAAATTGTCGGCCAACATAAAGTGTTGGTGCACCATTCCAATGCTGGCTTCAATGGCATCATTAGGATTTTTAAAATGAACCGTTGTGCCATTTACTAAAATTTCGCCACTATCTGGGCGTTGCATTCCATACAAAATCTTCATAACTGTAGATTTGCCAGCGCCGTTTTCGCCTACTAATGCGTGGACCGTTCCAGTTTCAACGCTCATGGAAACATCTTTATTAGCGATGACTCCTGGGAAGCGTTTAGAGATGTGTCGCAGTTCTACAGCTACTGACACTTAATTGACTCTCCTTTGAGTTGATGAATAAAAAACATTTGGCCCAACAAGGAGATTTAACTCCAATGTTGGGCCAAATGCCACTCTTTACTGTGTGATTACGGCTTTGTTGGAACTACGATCTTTCCAGCCTTAATCGCTGCTGCAGCCTTATCGATTGCAGCCTTGTACTTAGTGATGTAACCGCCAGAGTATGAAACTCCAACGCCATCAAGTGCTAGGTCATAGTGACGACCGTAGATACCAGCCTTGGCATCTAGAACGTCGTTAACTGATGAACCAG
>WLQG01000024.1 GCA_009698445.1 Actinomycetota bacterium | reverse complement strand
TCTTCGATCTTAAAGCGAGGCTAGGTTCATGCCTGCAATTTCACTTGCTAAGGCGCCGCAACCAGCAGCAACTAATCCGGCGCAGATACGTAACTTCTGCATCATTGCCCACATTGATCACGGTAAATCTACGCTTGCCGACCGCATGTTGGGTATTACCGAAGTAGTAGAAGCTCGCAATATGCGCGCGCAGTATCTCGATCGCATGGATATCGAACGCGAACGCGGCATCACAATTAAATCGCAGGCAGTTCGTTTGCCATGGCGCAGCGGAATCGACGGTCAGGAATACATCCTGAACATGATCGATACACCCGGACACGTTGACTTTACCTACGAAGTTTCGCGCTCGCTAGCTGCTTGTGAAGGCGCAGTGTTACTAGTGGATTGCGCCCAAGGAATTGAAGCTCAAACCTTAGCTAACTTGTATTTAGCGATGGAAAATAATTTAACGATTATCCCTGTGCTCAATAAAATCGACCTTCCTAACGCCCAACCTGAAAAGTTTGCCGCAGAGTTAGCAAAACTCATTGGCTGCGAACCTGAAGATTGTTTACGAGTTTCAGGTAAAACAGGTGATGGTGTTGCCGAACTCCTGGATCAAATCATTGCCCAGATTCCAGCACCGACAGGGGATGCGAATGCACCAGCACGCGCGTTAATCTTTGACTCTGTTTATGATGCATATCGCGGTGTTGTTACTTATGTTCGCGTAATTGATGGGCACTTGTCTCCTCGCGAACAGATTCAAATGTTTTCAACTGGTGTTCGACATGAAGCGCTAGAAGTTGGCGTTATTTCACCTGAACCAGTTGCATCTAAAGGCTTAGGTGTTGGCGAAGTAGGATATTTAATTACCGGCGTAAAAGATGTGCGCCAATCACGTGTGGGCGACACAATTACTACGTACAACAACCCAACTAAGACTGCACTTGCTGGATATAAAGATCCAAAGCCAATGGTTTTCTCTGGCCTATTTCCTTTAGATGGTGCTGACTTTCCTGTACTACGTGAGGCGCTAGATAAGTTACAACTCAATGATGCTGCCCTTGTTTATGAGCCTGAAAGCTCTGCAGCCCTTGGCTTTGGTTTCCGTTGTGGATTCTTAGGACTTCTTCATATGGAAATCGTGCGTGAGCGATTAGAGCGCGAACATAAACTGAATTTGATTTCAACGGCCCCTAACGTTGTTTACAACGTAGTAATGGATGATGGCAAAGAAATTCGTGTTACAAATCCATCCGAATTTCCAGATGGCAAAGTTGAAACAGTCTTTGAACCAATCGTAAAGTCAACGATTCTTGCTCCTGCCGAATTCATCGGAACAATCATGGAGCTGTGCCAGGAACGCCGTGGCATTTTGCTAGGCATGGATTACATCTCTGAGGACCGGGTTGAAATCCGTTATGACTTGCCACTTGCTGAAATCGTTTTTGATTTCTTTGATCAACTTAAATCACGTACTAAAGGTTATGCATCCCTAGATTATGAAGAAAAGGGCGACGCCGAAGGTAACCTGGTCAAAGTCGATATTTTGTTACAAGGCGAAGCCGTAGATGCCTTTAGTGCAATTGTTCACCGCGACAAGGCTTATGCCTATGGCGTGATGATGACGGGCAAACTTCGCGAATTAATTCCTCGCCAACAGTTCGAAGTTCCTATTCAAGCCGCAATCGGTTCTCGCATTATTGCCCGCGAATCTATTCGCGCAATCCGTAAAGATGTTTTAGCTAAGTGTTATGGCGGAGATATCTCACGAAAACGTAAACTTTTGGAAAAGCAAAAAGAGGGTAAGAAGCGGATGAAAATGGTGGGACGCGTTGAAGTTCCACAAGAAGCCTTCGTTGCTGCCCTTGCAACTGATGCCGATATCGAAAAGGTTAAGGCTGCTCGCAAAGCAGGACAATGACGCTTTCCTTTTATGTACATATTCCGTACTGCATTAAGCGGTGCGGTTATTGTGATTTCAATACCTACACCCCATCAGAACTACAAGATGGGGCAACCCTAGAGATAGTTAGCAATGACTACATCGATGCCGTCCTAAAAGAGTTAGAGGCCGCGCCAACGGATCTGGTTCCTACAATATTTTTTGGGGGAGGAACACCTTCACTTTTGCCAGCTGATGATTTAGGTCGAGTGATTGCTGCCATAAGTAAGCGCAATGGCTTGGCAGCTGATTGTGAAATAACTCTTGAGGCCAACCCTGATTCAGTAACTAAAGAGAAGTTAGAACGGTATTTAGAGTTTGGGTTTAATCGCATTTCATTTGGAATGCAATCTGCAAAGCCTCACGTTTTAGCGGTGCTGGATCGCACTCACAATCCAGATAATGTTAAGCGCGCAGTTGATATGGCCCGTGCGGCTGGATTTAAAAGCATAAGCGTTGATTTGATTTATGGAACGCCAGGTGAATCGTTAGAGGATTGGCGCGAAAGCGTGCAAGCTGCACTTGATTTAGATATCGATCACATCAGTGCCTATGCCCTCATTGTTGAGACTGGAACAAAGTTAGCTGCCCAAATTAAACGTGGTGATTTAACTATGCCTGATGATGATTTGATGGCCGATATGTATTTATTAGTGGATCAGATGTGTGAAGCAAAGGGCTTGTGTTGGTATGAACTATCTAACTGGTCTAAGCCAGGGCATGAATGTCGCCACAATATTGCTTACTGGGAAAACAAAAATTGGTGGGGTCTTGGACCAGGAGCGCATTCACATATTGATGGAAAGCGTTTTTGGAATGTTAAGCACCCAACGGCTTATAAAGAAAAGCTGTTTAATGCGCAGTCCCCAATTCACGAAAGTGAATCTTTGACTAGCCAAGAAATGGCGCGCGAAGCAATAATGCTAGGAATCCGTATGCGAGATGGTTTACAGATTTCGTTGCTTGAACCCCATCAATTAGAGCTTCTGGGCACTTACCGTGAAAATGGATATATCGAACTGCGTGATGATCGAGTCCTGCTGACTCCAGTGGGGCGCTTGATTGCAGATCGAATCGTGCGAGAAATAACTTTCTAGTAACCTAGGTCCACTATGTCATCACGTCGCCTTGAAATCCTACGAGCAATCGTCGATGAGTATGTTTCGACGCAGGAACCAGTTGGCTCAAAGTCAATTGCCGATCACCACGGACTCGGAATTTCACCTGCCACAATCCGAAATGAAATGGCTGTGCTTGAAGAAGAGGGCTTGATTACTCAACCTCACACAAGTGCTGGCCGAATTCCAACTGATCTTGGATATCGAGTCTTTGTTGATAAGTTAGCAACAGTTAAGACTTTATCTGCAGCCGAGCGCAGAGCGATTGAAACTTTTCTTCAGGGCTCTAATGATTTGGAAGAGTTATTGAAAAGATCTGCCAAGTTATTAGCAGATATTACAAAACAAGTTGCTGTTGTTACATTCCCAATAATTGGAGAAAGTCGAGAGAAGATGGCAATCTCTGGAACAGCAAACTTAGCTCGATCTGGCGAGGATTTGGGCCTTACTCTTTCACCGATTCTTGAAGCCCTTGAAGAACAAGTTGTTATTTTGCGTTTGCTTGATGAGGCGCGTTCAACGGTACACGTTCGAATAGGCGCTGAGCAGAACGAAACAAATTTGCAGTCAACATCATTAGTAACAGTTGGTTACGGTGTGGAGTCGGCCCAACATGGAGCCGTTGCTGTCTTAGGGCCAACTCGTATGGATTACGCAGGTTCGATTGCGGCAGTTTCTGCAGTCGCTCGTTATGTCGGCCGCTTCATTGATGAAGGTGCATAAGTTGAGCGATCATTATCAAACGTTAGGCGTTTCTCGTGAAGCATCTGCTGATGAAATCAAGAAGGCCTATCGCAAATTAGCCCGTGAACTTCACCCAGATGTGAATCCAGATCCAGCGGTGCAGGATAAATTTAAAGAGATTACCGCTGCCTATGAAGTTTTAAGTGATTCACAAAAGCGTCAGTCCTATGACATGGGTGGAAGTCCATTTGGTGGCGGCGGTTTTGGTGGCGGATTTAGCGACATCATGGATGCATTTTTTGGCGGGGGCGGTTCACGTGGACCACGTCCACGTATGCGTGCCGGTCAAGATTCACTCATTCGCGTGCAAGTTGATTTACACGAGGCTTGCTTTGGAACCGAGCGCGAAATAACTGTAGAAAGTGCGGTTGTGTGTCCTAAGTGCACGGGCAGTGGATGTATTGATGGTGGTCAACCAACAACGTGTGCGGTGTGTAAGGGACGCGGTGAAGTTCAACAAGTAGTGCGTTCAGTTATTGGCCAAGTGATGACATCACGACCATGTAATGGATGTGGTGGCTATGGGAGCATTATTCAAAACCCTTGTCGTGAATGCGCAGGTGAAGGTCGTGTGAGATCACGTCAAAATATTCAAGTAAAAATTCCGGCAGGTGTTGAAACCGGTAATCGAATTCAACTGTCAGGCCGCGGAGAAGTGGGCCATGGCGGGGGACCAGCTGGTGATTTATATGTTGAAATTGTTGAAACCGATCATGATTATTTAATTCGCGAAGGCGATACTTTACATATGTCACTTGCAGTTTCAATGAGCGCTGCAGCTATCGGAACAACTGTGGTTGTTGAATCACTTGACGGGCCCGTCGAAGTTCACGTAAAAGTAGGCACACAGAGCGGAACGCCAATTGCAATCAAGGGCAAGGGAATGACGCGTCTTCGACATAGTGGTCGTGGAGACCTAGTGGTCCATATTGAAGTACAGACTCCAACCAAGCTCAACCGTGAAGAAGAAGAACTCCTAAAGAAGTTTGCTGACCTGCGCGGTGAAAAATCGGGAGATGCTCACGTGAAGAATCCTGACGGCGGCATCTTCTCAAAGATTAAAGGGGCGTTCACTAAATAATGTTGACTCTATTTTTTGTGGATGATCTACCAACAAATGTCGGTCAGATTTATGAATTTGATAATGAAGATGCGAACCATGCTGTTCGTGTCCTGCGCATCAAGGCAGGTGAAGTTTTCATGCTCAGCGATGGGCAAGGTGGCTGGAGCCAGGTAAAGGCATTTGCTGTGAAGAAGAAATCCATTGAAGTGGAAGTTGTTGCCTCTGGATTTCAAGAAGCCCTACCCACCACTATTACAGTTGTTCAGGCCTTACCTAAAAGTGATCGTGCTAAGGAGGCCATTGAGCTATTAACTGAAGTTGGCGTGGATCGAATTGTTCCGTGGCAAGCATCGCGTAGCATCGGAAAAGTTTCCGAAAAGTTTTCAGTAACGGCACGTGAAGCGAGCAAGCAATCTCGCAGGTTACGAATTCCAGATGTAACTCAGATTGCAACCACCGAACAAATCTGTGAGGCAATTCGGTTAAGTGACCTAGCTGTTGTTTTCCACGAGAGTTCAACAACAAAGTTGAGTGATGCAATTTCTTCCCACAATGTTTCCAATTTGCTCATCATTATCGGACCTGAGGGTGGAATTACATCCACAGAATTAGATCAATTTGCCGAAGCAGGTGCCAAAGTTGCACTGATGGGTCGCCCTATTTTGCGCTCAGCACATGCTGGAATTGCCGCGGTTGCCGCAGTCTCTGCGCTCCTCAAGGTATGGTAATTAAATGGCGCTAGATGCTAACTGTTTGTTTTGTAAAATCATTACCGGCGATATTCCTGCCCAGATAGTTTTTCGTAATGACAATGTTGTGGCTTTCAACGACATTGATCCACAGGCACCCACACATGTTTTAATCGTGCCAACCTTGCATGTCGAAAACGCGGCAGGTCTGGCAAAGATTTCTCCAACGTTAACGGCCGATCTGTTTATCGCTGCAGGTGAAATCGCTGCGACACAGGGCTTAACGGGTTATCGCACCGTCTTTAACACTGGCGCAGAGGCTGGACAGTCAGTTTTTCACGCTCACCTACATTTACTTGGTGGGCGTGGGCTGGCTTGGCCCCCAGGTTAAAGATAGATTTAGCATTAATGGAACGCACCCTCATCACGGTCCCAACCGCTATTCCCATGGTTGCACTGATCGGACCACACGATGACAACCTTCGCGCTGTTGAAGCGGCTTTTCCTTCAGTAAATATCACTGTCCGCGGAAATGAAATTACATTGCGCGGCCCACATGTTGATTGCATCGCATTAGAAAATCTTTTTGGCGAACTCATGGTTGTAATCCGTTCAGGAAACACACTCACCGTTGATGCTGTTGCCCGTTCAATCGCCATGCTTGAAAGTAAGCCTGTTGATCATCCAGCTGAAGTTTTATCGCTCAATATCATCAGTAACCGTGGACGCTCCATTAGACCAAAGACTGCAAATCAAAAGCGTTATGTCGATGCGATTGAAGATCACACTATTACTTTTGGAATTGGTCCTGCCGGCACAGGTAAGACTTATTTAGCAATGGCCAAGGCTGTTTCTGCCTTGCAGGCCAAGAAAGTAAATCGAATTATTTTGACTCGCCCAGCAGTTGAAGCTGGCGAGCATCTAGGTTTCTTGCCAGGAACTTTGAATGAAAAGATCGATCCATATTTGCGTCCATTATTTGATGCACTGCACGACATGATTGATATCGAAACTATTCCTCGCATGATGCAGAGCGGAATTATTGAAGTTGCACCGCTTGCCTATATGCGTGGACGTACACTCAATGATGCCTTCATTATTTTGGATGAAGCGCAAAACACAACACCCGAGCAAATGAAGATGTTCTTAACTCGTCTTGGCTTTGCCTCAAAGATGGTTATTACCGGCGATGTGACTCAGATTGATCTTCCTAATGGTCAGCACTCTGGACTACGTGTTGTGCGCGATATCTTAAAAGATATTGACGACATTGCCTTCCTCGAATTAACTGCTGAAGATGTTGTCCGTCATCGACTTATTGGCGACATAGTGAAGGCTTATGACAAATTTGATGAAGCAAAACAAGCCCTCCGCCCGATTCGAAAATAAATGACAATTGAAGTAACAAATAGTTCAGGGCAGTTAGTTCCAAGCACCCAAGTGAGCTCATTACTTACGTTTGCTATGGGAGAACTTAAACTTAATCCAGAGTGCGATTTAAATGTAGGTTTTATCGATGATCAGTACATGACTGAACTTCATATTAAATGGATGGATGAACCCGGCAGCACTGATGTACTTTCTTTCCCAATGGATATGCCAGAAATCGAAGGCGAAGTTGTAACCCTTGGTGACATTATGATTAGCCCTACTTTTGCTGCAGCTCAGGCATCAACTGCGGGACACTCAGCTAATCATGAGATTTACATTTTGGCAACGCATGGTCTACTCCATATTATTGGTTACGACCATGCTGAACCTTTGGAAGAAAAGATTATGTTTGCCCTGCAAGAACAAATCGTAGAAAAGTGGAAGCAAACTCAATGAGTCCGTTAGCAATTCTTAGCATCATCGCCCTGCTTGCTTTTGCCGGTTTTCTTGCAGCATCCGAGTCAGCTCTTACTTCGATTTCTCGTATTGTTGTTGAAGAACTTGAGGGAAAACGTGGGGGATTACTCCTGCGCAAATACAGCGCGCAGCCTGCCCGCTATCTCAATGTAATTCTTCTCGTTCGTAAACTCTGCGAATTCACGGCTACGGTTTTATTGGCCGTTATCTTGCTGCGCAATTACTCTTCGGCCCAAGCTATGGCTTTGACTGTTGCAATTATGGTTGTGCTTTCATATGTTGTTGTTGGCGTTGGCCCACGTACTTTGGGAAAACAGCAACCACACAAATATGCACGTTACGGAATCATCGTTGCTTATGGATTAGCTTTTGCACTGGGCCCAGTGACAAAACTGCTGATTGCGGTGGGAAATGCCCTTACCCCAGGAAAAGGTTTTCGTTCAGGGCCATTTACTTCAGAAGCCGAACTTCGTGACTTAGTAGATCAAGCACATGAGCGCGGACTTGTGGAATCAGATGAACACGAAATGATTCACTCCGTATTTGAACTCGGCGATACTTTGGTGCGCGAACTCATGGTTCCACGTACGGACATGGTGTGGATCGAAAAAGATAAGACGCTGCGCCAAGGTTTATCCCTTGCCCTACGTTCAGGCTATTCACGAATTCCAGTTGTGGGCACAGGTCCAGACAACATCATTGGCATTGTTTACGTCAAGGATTTAGCAAGGCGCGCACTGGATCATCATGATGCAGAACAAAGTGAAAATATTGAAGAACATATGCGTCCTGCAACTTTTGTTCCAGAGATTAAAATGGCTGACGAGCTGTTAAAAGAGATGCAGCGCAATCAGATCCACTTAGCTGTAGTTGTTGACGAGTACGGTGGGACTGCAGGAATCATTACTATCGAAGATATCATCGAAGAAATCGTCGGCGAGATTGAAGACGAGTTTGATGATGGCGATGATGATTTTGTCTGGTTGACTCCAGATAAAGCCCGTGCAAAGTCTTCACTTCATATTGAAGACTTGGCCGATGAGTTAAAGATTGAAATCAGCGAATCTGATTTTGAAGATGTTGACACAATCGGTGGCTTAATGGCACAGAAGCTGGGCCGTGTGCCAATTGCTGGCTCAACGGTTTCATTGCATGGCTGGTCAGTCACATCAGAGCGTCCTTTGGGCCGCCGTCGTAGAATTAGTAGCGTATTAATTGAGCGATTAGAGAAAGAGATTGAAGACCACGAGTAACCGATAGAATCGCCCAATGCGCATCGTCCGTTTTTCACCAGGTCCTGATTCAGATTTAGGCGTGGACCCACTATTCGGTGTTCTTGAAGACGATTCCACAATCACTGTTATTACTGGTGATCCGATTTATTCTGGGATTCAAAAGACTGCCGCCACTATCGCACTTTCGAAAGTTCGCTTATTGGCACCAGTAATTCCACGTTCCAAAGTTGTTTGCATCGGTAAAAACTATGCAGATCATGCTGCTGAAATGGGTGGAGTTGTACCCGAGGAACCAATTATCTTTTTAAAGCCAAATACTTCAGTCATTGGTCCTAACGACACAATCGTGTGGCCTGAAATGTCAGAACGCGTAGATCATGAAGCCGAGCTAGCAATTGTCATTGGCCGACTTTGCAAAGATGTGCCAATAGATCGCGTCAACGATGTGATCTTTGGTTACACGGTTGCTAATGATGTAACTGCCCGCGATTTACAGAAAAAGGATGGACAGTGGACTCGTGGAAAGAGTTTTGACACATTCTGTCCTATTGGTCCTTGGATTGATACTGACTTTGTTCCAGGAACTCAGAAAATTACTGCAACAGTAAATGGTGAAGTTAAACAGTCGGCTCAGTTAAGCGACATGATGTTTAAAGTTCCACACATTATTAATTTTGTCTCAAGCGTGATGACTTTGCTTCCAGGAGACATCATCTTGACTGGAACACCAGCGGGAATTGGCCCAATGAGTGCTGGGGGAGATGCCACTATGGCTATTGAAGGATTAGGTGAGCTAACAAACAAAGTGAGAAAAAATTGAGTACAACTGCAAGTAAAAAAGTAAAGGTCCGCTTTGCACCTTCCCCAACTGGAGATCTGCATGTCGGAAATATTCGCACAGCACTTTTTGATTGGGCCTATGCCCGTCACACCGGCGGAACTTTCCTTTTTCGTATTGAAGACACTGATACAACTCGCGTTACAGATGAATACATTCAAGCTGCGATTGATACCTTGAAATGGCTGGGACTTAATTGGGATGAAGGCCCAGAAGTTGGCGGCGATAACGGCCCTTACTTACAATCACAGCGTTTAGGAATTTATGCCGAATGGGCACAAAAGTTTCTAGATCAAAAAGATGCTTACCATTGCTATTGCTCAGCCGAAGAGTTGGAGGCGGTCCGCGAAGCACAGCGTGCAGCAAATGTTGCGCCTGGTTACAACGGACACTGTCGTGATTTAACAACTGAACAGATTGCTGTTTATAAGGCCGAAGGACGCTTGCCTGTAGTGCGAATGCGCATGCCTGATGGAGGCACAACGTTTAACGATTTAATTCGCGGGGATGTTTCCTTTGATCACAAATTTGTTCCTGACTTTGTGCTGGTCCGCGGTGATGGCTCACCGTTGTATACCTTGGCCGTAGCCGTTGACGATGTTTTAATGAAGGTCACGCACGTATTACGTGGAGAAGATCTACTGTCTTCAACACCTCGCCAAATCCGTGTGTATCAGGCGATGGGCTTAGCAATCCAGGATTACCCCGTCTTTGCTCACTTGCCATTTGTTATGGGCCAGGACAACGCCAAACTTTCAAAACGCAATGGTGAAGTTTCTATTGCTTGGTATCGAGACAAGGGATTTTTGCCAGAAGCTATCTGTAACTACTTAGCTCTTCTTGGTTGGTCCCCTGGAGATGATCGCGAAAACGTAACAATGAAGGAGCTCACCGAACTTTTCACCGTAGAAAAAGTTCACTCTTCACCTGCACGCTTTGATATGAAAAAGCTTGAAGCCATCAATGGAGACAAGATTCGTGCATTAACTATCGATGAATTTCTGGATTGGTCACTGCCATTTCTAACTAAAGCAGGAGTAATTACTGGTACTGCAGATGAAATCGCGCTCGTAAAGCTGGCTCTGCCACTTATTCAAGAGCGCATCATCATGTTAAGTGAAGTACCTGCGATGCTTAAATTCTTATTCATTAAAGAGTTTGCAGTTGAGGCAGATAGCGTTGCAAAGATTACTGACGATGCTTCCAAGGCAGTGTTGAAACGTTCAATCCAAGAGTTAGAACCTTTAACTACATGGACCCGTGAGAGCATTGAAGCTGCGCTTCGATCTTCGTTAATAGAAGATATGGGATTAAAACCTCGCATCGCATTTGGCGCAGTTCGTATCGCAACAACGGGCAGCACAATTTCACCACCATTATTTGAATCTATGGAATTACTTGGTAAGAACGCTTCATTGGCCCGTATCCGTGCGGGGTTAGAGCTCTAAATCCTTTGGTATTCTTTGCACCTGCTGTTTTTTGGGGTATGGGGTAATTGGCAGCCCTGCTGATTCTGGTTCAGTAAGTCTAGGTTCGAGTCCTGGTACCCCAGCGATGTAAAGTTTTAAAGCTTCAAAAGATATGACTAGGGCCCCGTCGTCTAGCGGCCTAGGACTCTGGCTTCTCAAGCCAGCTACGCGGGTTCGAATCCCGTCGGGGCTACGTATGGTTAATTTTGTGCACGTCCTTCCAGCCTTTGTGCTGACCGCTCTTCTATTAGCCATTGTTCCGGGCCAAACCGTTGCAATGATTTTGCGCCAATCAATAATTGGCGGAAGCAAAACTGCCTACACAACATTGATTGGTACAAGCACAGCGCTCGTTTTCTGGGGAGCAGCATCTGCAATTGGTCTATCTCAAGTTTTTGCGCATTCTTATACTGCCTACACCGCGCTTAAATACGCCGGTGTTGCCTTTCTGACTTTCCTTGCGATTCAAACTTTGTGGTCCTTGCGCCATGAATTCGGAAAATTTGATTATGAAGGTACTGCCAAGATTGGTCTTGGCCCAGCGTTTAGATTGGGATTACTGACTAATCTGACAAATGTGAAAGCCGCAGTATTTGCTGTGGCATTTATTCCACAGTTTGTACCTAAGGATTTCAATCTTGGGTGGGGGATTTTCTTGCTTTCAATTGTGCAAGCCCTTACTTCGGCTTCCTGGTATTCATTTTTAATTTCAATTATTGGAAGAGCTACGACGGTACTGGCCCGTCCAAAAGTTCGTAGGGGCCTTACGGCATTTTCTGCACTGGGAATCTTGTTCCTTGCGGCAACTCTTTTGCTTACTTCACCGCGCTAATTAACCTGCAAGCTCCATTGGCCAGGCATCAGTAGGAGAATCGCTCAGAGGTAAGTTCTTGCCATCTTTAGTCTTAATGACAATGTAAGTCAGGGTTGGTTTACCCGCTATCGTTTTTGATTTACTCAAAATCACAGTCACATCGGCAGAATGTAGCTTTCCTGCAACACATGTTGGCGTGCAATCATTGATCTCATATTTACCTTCACCTGTTGCGCCTTTGGCGCTCCATGAACTCCACTCAATTGCACCAACCCCAACGCCAGCATCGGCACAGAATTTAATAATTGTTGTTGGTTTGTAGTCCTGCATTCCGCAATTTGTTACATAAACCTGAGATGTGACTGCCCTGTTAATAAATGTGTATCCGCCATAGCTCAGACCAACTGCGGTAGCCAGTAATACGATCCAGCCTTTGGAGTACCTATATTCGCGCAAGCTCTTCATTATGGAAGCCAGTAAACCACTTTCAGATAGTTTTTGCCTATAAGTAAGGCCCCTACCAAGTTATTAGTAGGGGCCTTACTTATTAGAACTAAGGGATTTAGCCTTCGTATTGAAGAATGTATAACCCTGTGTTGTAGTCAGTCATATAGATGATTCCATTTGCATCTACAAAGCAGTCAGCGCTCTGTACAACCTGCGGACGATTAGGACGCTTGTCCCACATCTTTTCAGGTGTTGGTGGAACCCAGTAACCGACTTCTTGAGGACTGAATTCATTCTTAATATCAAATACTCGGACTCCGGCATTTTGATATGTAGCAAAGAAGATCTCATCACTTACGAAAGAGCCAGGTCGATTCTCGTGGAAGTTGTGGAGACCAAAGTGGCCACCCTTCTTTGGATAATCTGCCTCATCCGGAATTGGGAAAGTTGAAATTGAGATTGGGTTCTTTGGATCTCGGATATCAAATACCCAAATACGTTTGATTCCATCTTGGCAATCATCCATAGTTCCTTCATCGCCAACCAGCAATAGGTTTCGATTTGGAATAGGAAGTGGGCTATGTGTTCCACCTTCAAATGGTGGAGACCATTGCTTATGAACAATTAATTCAGGATTAGCTCGGTCTTTAACATCAAGAATTACGAGCGAACCATCGCGCCATGCGCCGTATGCGGTATCGCCAGAGATAACTGAATGGTGATGACCGTATCGCCACTTCAGTGGATCCCATGAAGGCTTTTCGCCAGCGGCAATATTTTGTCCTGGAATCCACCATTTACCGACAAGCTTTGGCTTGGCTGGATCTTGCATATCGATTGTAATAAACATGTAATCGGTAAAACCTGTAAGCAATGCTGATGCATAAGCCCAGCGACCACCGGTGTACCAAATACGGTGAAGACCAACGCCATCTACTTCCATGAAACCAATTTCACGGGGATTCGCAGGATCCTTTAAATCATAAACACGCATTCCTGCTTCGTAATCTTTTGGACGCTTCATGAAGATTTCGCCAAATGATTGACCGTAGTAGTCAGCTTCGTTAGGAATGGCTGCAAAAAGATTAGCTGCGCTAATGACCAAGAGCATGTCATCGCCTACCTGCATATGAATATTCCACGTTCCAGGTGCCGCTGGATAGTACTTACCCGGAATTGGTTTACGAGGATCTCGTACGTCAATAACCGTAAATCCATTTGAGAACATGTGTGAAACATATGCATAACCCTTATGCACCATTAATTGCATTCCATCGGCACGATCACCCTGAAGTGTGTGACCTAAAAATTTAATGTTCTTTGCAAAATCTGGTGTTTCGACAGAACTTGCCATCTATGCTCTCCTTTGTGTTGCGCCAGTTGCACTAGCTCAAGTAAAGTTTACTTTGCATGACGACCACAGGCAACAGTCATCAATGTGTTAAACACTACTTCGATTTTTAAGATACAAGATCAGGGTTTTAGGTAACGAAAGGGTAACGAATGAGCAGTCTTTCAGATTTACTTCCACATGGAACTGATCTCGATAAGGTTTTTACTGGAGCCATTTGGTCTGAAGGCCCTTGCTGGATTCCTTCACGTAAATCTCTACGATGGAGCGATATCCCCAACAACCGAATTCTTGAGTATTTTCCAGAGACCCGCGAAACTAAAACATATAAATCTGATGTCGAATTCACGAATGGGCGAACACTTGATCTAGATGGAACTGTCCTTCAGTGCTCTCATGGACTTCGACATATTGAACGAGATATTGATGGTGTAGTTACAACTGTCATAGGTAAATATGATGGAGTTCGCTTTAACTCACCTAATGACATAGTGGTCTCACGTGACGGAATTATTTGGTTTACCGATCCTCCATATGGAATTATCGTTGAAATCGAAGGCCACCCAGGCGTTAAGGAATATGAAGATTGTTTTGTTTTTGCCTTTGATCCAAAGACACAAAAACTTCGACCTGTTGTAACCGATGTCGAAGAACCCAATGGCTTGGCATTTTCACCTGATGAATCAATTCTTTATGTTGCAGATACGTCAGTGCTGTTTAAGGCAACAGGAAATCACCACATCCGCGCTTATGACATGCAGGATGGGCGAGCAAAAAATGGTCGGACTCTGATTGATATTAAAGAGGGTGTAATCGATGGCTTCCGTGTAGATAAAGAAGGAAACCTCTGGTGCTCAAGTGAGATCGGAGTACAGATATTTACACCTGCAGGCGTCCATATCGGGACTATTCCAACACCTGAAAAAGTTGGAAATCTGGCCTTTGGTGGCGATGACGGTACTGATCTATTTATTGCCGCTAATACAAGTTTGTACCACATTAAAACTTCGACGCAGGATGCAGCCAAGCACTACTAAAAGAATCGGGTAAAAATGAAGCTAGCTCGCATTAAGTCAGGCAATGGTGTTCACCACGTTGCATTTAAAGATGGTTCTTGGCAGGAAGTTAAAGATATTTTTGCTAAGCCTCTTGTTTACACAGGATCGACTTTTGCAGAAGCTGATTTCACTTTTCTTGCACCCGTAACTCCTGGCGTCATTCTTGGAATGGCTCATAACGGGACACCGGATCAAATCGACAATCCAGCCCAGGCATTTCAAAAATCAACTCGCACGTTAGCTGGACCTAATGATCCGATCTATAAAGATGATTCACTCGGGCAAATGGATGTCGAATGTGAACTTACTGCAGTCATATCTAAAACTGCACGCAATCTAACTCTTGAAAATGCCTTAGACCATGTTTTAGGTTTCACTATCGGTAATGACGTCACTCTTCCTGAGCAAACCCCTCATGATCATCTACTCCTACAGTCAAAAAATGGTGATGGATTTACTCCCTTAGGGCCTTGGATTGAAACTGATCTTGCTAACTTTGATAACTGCACACTCTTTGTCAGGGTCAATGGCAAGCAGGTAATTGAGACTTCAACAAACCAATTAGCACGCGGAGTTGCAGCCCAGCTAGTACACATTACAAAATACACGACACTTGCTGCTGGGGATATTGTTCTTGGCGGCTCACCAACATCGATGTATGCAGTTCACGTAGGAGATAAAGTCGAACTTGAGATTGAAGGAATAGGAATTCTGACAAATCCAGTTGTTGCCCGTTAGTTCATACCTACAATTTCTAATGTTTTAATCAAGGTGTCATGATTTCCCACATTGCCTGGTACAACAATATATAAATATTCCCGGCCACTAGCATTTTTAAGTTTCCATGCAGAAATACCTGGAAGTATTTGACCAAGTACCCAGGCCTCTTTTGCGCCAATTCCAGCCCGGGCAACTTCAGCGGATGTAATTCCACCTTTTGCAACGACAACATCAACTAATGCTGCAACCCCTTGAACTGTTGCGATGATCGCTTTCATAACCATTTCACCATGATGCAAAGTGTTGTCTTCTTGGCGTCGATTGCGTTGCGAAGTTACAAAACCAAAAGACGAATTCGAGATTTGTGCTTTAACTTCAGCGATAGCTTCTTGTGCTGCTGCTTGCGGATCCTGCATCGCACGTTCGGTATCTATCACGACAGGTTGTCCCCAACGCGCTTGGATATCTGCAAGTTGGCTAGTTGCACCCGCAGTGTGAGAACCAGCAACAAGAAGCACTGAGAAAGGTGATGTGCCCATGAGCGGACCGTGTAGCAATGATGTACTGCGAACTCCGGCTAATAAGGCAGCAAGTGGGGCAGCGCTTCGAACAACTAGTGGCGCAGCATCATTTCTTAGTAACTTAACTGCGTCAGCAATAATTTCAATATCTGCATCTGTTTGTGCATCGGGGACAATAACTGATCCTGCGGGAACATCCCTAAAGATTTGAGCTAATGAATTGGCTCCTAGCCTGACTAAATCAAGTGCGATTGGAACAGCGGTTCGGTCTGATTTTTCTGTAACGAAATCAGCCATTGTTCCTGATGTGAAAGAAAAAACCGGGTCATTCGCAAACTCGGTTTTATGAGCAGGAGTATTAACACCTTCGATCAGTACGTAATGAACACCATCAATTGTTGTACGACCCACTTCTGGATAAGCCGGCAGAAAAAGTATGGATGAGTTTGGCTTGAGGAAAACGGAAGTCTCAGAAAATATATGACCGCGCATTGTGGAGTCACCACGTAGAACATATTCGATCGGTTCGTTCAAAAGCTGGCTAGCTTGATCTCCTTCAGACTTAATTCGTGTTGCAAGGGCTACTGCATCGGCTTCACTTAGTGCTCTGGAGTTAGTTTGGATATAGACACTGTCTGCTTGAGAAAGGGCCTTAACTATTGATTGAGTATCCCAATCCAGTAAAACGGCAACGTTGCTGGCACATTGAGTACCTGTTGGATCATCATCTAAAACAATGGTTTTCATGAAGTAGTTGAGCTAGATAGTAGGAGCTCTGAAAGTGTAACTCCTGCAACCCCTGCTAGTTGATCTGCTTGAGTTCGACAAGAAAATCCATCAGCTAGAAATACCGTGGTCGCATCTTTTGCTCGAAGGGCTGGAAGCAAAGCATTTTCTGCTACAGCAACTGATAAATCGTAATGACCATCTTCCATACCAAAGTTACCGGCTAAACCACAACATCCAGCAAGTTGGGTAAAAGCTATTCCCGTACTTTGTAAAACTTCTTGGTCATCACGAAATCCCATGACTGCATGCTGATGACAATGTGGTTGCACAACTAAGGTCATGTGGCTCAAATCTGGTGCTCTCCACATGAGTTTAGGATTCAACGCAGCTTTATTGATGATCTCGGCAATAGTGAATGTTGATTGTGCAACTTGTTGTGACCGTGAATCTTCTGGCAACAAATCAAGTAAGTCTGATCTTAAAACGGCTAAACACGAAGGCTCTAGACCAACAATTTCCATTCCTTTATCTAAATAAGGTTCAAAAACATCAAGTAGTTTATTTAAGCGGCTCTTAGCCCCATCTAGTTGGCCAGTACTGATCCAGGTTAATCCGCAACATGCTGATTGTTCGGGGATTACAACGTCATATCCAATTTTCTCCAAGAGCGCTTTGGCTGCATATGCCCCGGTTGGAGTAAAGGATTGGGTAAAAGAATCAACCCATAGAAGGATTTGTGGCTTTGAACTTTGGGTCGTTTTTTTAGAAGCAAAGAAAGGTTGTTCTGCAAAGCGAGGCAGCGAACGTCGTGCATCCATTCCGCCAACTTTTAGAACAATTTTGCTTCCTAACTTTGATTGGGAAAGCGCATTTACTGCTTTAGGTGAGATTCGCGCTAAAGCTGCCCATCGTGGAAGTTGCCCAAGAATATAATGACTACGTGGTCGTAGTTTTCCTTTGTACTGTTGATATAGAACCTCAGATTTGTATTTAGCCATATCTACTTCGGCGGGGCAGTCACTGGCACACGCTTTACAGCTCAGACACAGATCAAGGGACTCTTTAACAATTGGCGATGACCAATCCGTGCTTTTGCCCGTATTTTGTGTAATTTCTTGAAGTACGCGTGCACGGCCACGCGTCACGTGAGATTCATTTTTGGTGGCCAAATATGAAGGACACATGAAGCCACCAGTTGACGTGTTATCTGCACGGCATTTTCCGATGCCGACACATCGGTGAATTGCTTTGGTGAAATCATTGTCATCGTCGGCAAACGCAAAGCCGCCACCATTTGCTATTGATACTGCTTTAGGTCTACGTAAGTCATCATCGATACGCCTTGGTTTCACAATTACGCCGGGATTGAGAAAGTTTTGTGGGTCAAAGATCTCTTTGATTCCAGCAAATAAGGAGATTGCAGTGGGTGAGTACATGCGAGTGAGCATCTCGCTTCGGGCACGTCCATCACCATGTTCACCAGAGGGGGAGCCGCCCAACTTTAAAACTAAATCTGTTGCATCTTCGATAAATGATCTAAATGTTGAACTTTCACGTTCTAGTGGAAAATCTATGCGCACGTGAATACAGCCATCACCAAAGTGGCCGAAAGGTACGCCTTGTAAATTACTTGCAGCCATTAATTTTTCTAGTTCGCGCATGTACGTTCCTAGATTCTCAGGAGGAACTGCCGCATCTTCCCAACCAGGCCAAGCTTGTTTGCCGCTGGCAGTTCTGCCGGCATAACCAGAGCCATCTGCGCGAAGTTGCCACAACGTACGAGCTTGCGGTCCTGCGGGTAGGACCATAATGTCATTTGTCTGTGCAGCGGCAGCTAATTCATTTGCACGCGCTACTGCATCTTCTGAATCATGGCCGCTTACTTCAATCATTAACCAGCCTTTGCCGGATGGTAATTCTGGGAAACCTTTTCCTTTCCAGTGTTCACGTGCAACATCTATCAGGCGAATATCTAAGCCTTCCATTGCAAGTGGTTTAAAGCGCAAGAGATTTGGAACATCATCACCAGCAGAAGGCATGTCTGGATAACCCAAAACAACGAGAGCAGGTGCTGGGCTTTGCTCTACAAGTCTTACTTCAGCTTCTAAAACCGTTACCAGAGTTCCCTCAGTGCCCGTTAACGCACGAGCCAGATCGCCTCCATTTTCAGGCAAAAGATGCTCAAGTGAGTAACCACTTACCTGACGCCCAAATTTTCCAAATTCTGTGCGTAGCGTTGCCAGGTTTGAACTTACTAATTGTGCGAGCCCTGGGATTGAATCAATATTTTTTTGCGCGCTAAATCTGCGAAGGCGACCATCAATAACATCTAAAGAGATCACATTCTCTGCAGTTTTTCCAAAGGAGAGTGCATGTGGACCACATGAGTTGTTGCCAATCAACCCACCCATTGTGGCCCGACTTTGAGTAGAAGGGTCTGGGCCAAAACGTAAACCGTGTGGCGCGGCTAGTTTTTGCAATGAGGAGAGAATTACCCCAGGCTGCACGATTGCAGTGCGCGAAACGGGATCAAGATTAATGATTTTGTTCATGTATACAGAAGTATCAATCACAATGCCAGTACCAATTGAATTACCAGCGATTGAAGTTCCGCCACCACGCAGTGTTACTGGAATATTAGATTCTTTGGCAATTGAAAGTACTGAAAGAATATCTGTGGAGTCTTTGGGTAAGACGACCAACGCAGGTGGAACGCGATAATTTGAGGCGTCCGTTGAATACTCTGCAATTTTAATCTGCGCATCACTGACATCACCATGCACTTGCGTCCGAAGGCGCTTGGTGATTACTGAAAGATCTGCGTCAATAATGAATTCCTCCGTGATGGGTAAAAGTAAAACTCCAGCAAGGTTATTTTACAACCTTGCTGGAGTTTTACATCTTTTAATTTATTGCTCTATCGAGAGTTACTTAACTCCCCATAGCTTTAGGTAGACATTGCGGTATCCAGAAGCTGGATCGAAAATGTCACCCTTTGGAACGTTTGACTTATCGATCAAGCCAGGTGCTGCAACCCACTTAGCAATCTTTACACCAGCAAAGGTGCTGTTGATTGCATCAACTAATTGCCATGCCTGTAGGTAAAGAGGCTCAGCAACTGTTGCTAGCTGGTACTTGCTTGTACGGATACGGTTTAGTTCAGCACTGTCACCGTCTCCTGCTGCAATGGCAAATGGTGCACCTGTTGGTGAAATTCCAGCTGATTGAAGAGCTGGAGCAGCACCGTTAGCGTATGCACCGTTGATACCGAAGAAGTATGTGAACTTTG
>WLQG01000023.1 GCA_009698445.1 Actinomycetota bacterium | reverse complement strand
TGGCGCACAGTTGCAATGATTGTTTTACCTGCAGCCAAGAGCGGTCTGATTACTGCAATTATTTTGGGTGTGGCACGTATTGCAGGAGAAACTGCGCCGATTCTTTTACTGACAGGCGGCGGGGACAAAGTTAATCCCAACGCATTTAACGGGCCAATGGGTTCTTTGCCGTATTACATCTGGAAGTCATTTAATGCAGGATCACCAGAAGCAATTACACGCGCTTGGGCAGGTTTGTTAGTCCTGCTAGGCATTGTTCTTATTCTCTTTACATCTGCACGCTTTTTAGGAACAAGAAAGATTTCACGATGACAACCTCACATGAAAGCGAGAAGGCACCTATGGATACAGCGGTAAAGCCATCATCATTGGCACAGGTTGCTAATTCACAAGCGGCGAAGGTTCCAAGTAGTGGGGCAGAAGGCACCGGACTTGAGACTCGTGGAATCCACGCATGGTTTGGTAAGCACCATGCACTTGCAGATATCAATTTAAATTTCGCGGCCGGTACCGTAACCGCACTCATTGGGCCATCAGGATGCGGTAAATCAACATTTATTCGCACAATCAATCGCATGCATGAATTTATCCCAGGCGCTGCAATGGCGGGTGAAGTTCTACTCGATGGCAAAGATGTATATGCAGCAGGCACTGATGTAACAAAGATTCGCTTAAAGATTGGAATGGTTTTCCAAAAACCAAATCCATTCCCATCAATGACTATTGGCGAGAATGTTTTATCAGGACTCAAGCTCGCCCAACTTAAAGTAGCTAATAAAGATGATCTGCTTGAGGAATGTTTAGAGCGTGCAGGCCTATGGAGTGAAGTTAAGGATCGACTTGGTGCATTTGGTGGATCGTTATCAGGTGGCCAGCAACAGCGTTTATGTATTGCGCGATCTTTAGCGGTACGTCCAAAAGTATTATTGATGGATGAACCATGCTCAGCGCTAGACCCAGGCTCAACGCTTCGAATCGAAGACACGATCCGACATTTATCAGAGACCATGACCATCGTGATTGTTACTCACAATATGCAGCAAGCAGCGCGAGTATCTGATTACACCGCCTTTTTCTTATCTGATGGCGGCCCTGGACACATGATTGAAGTAGCCCCAACAAGTGAGATTTTCTCTCGTCCAAAGGATGAACGAACAGAGAATTACGTCACCGGTCGCTTTGGCTAATCGACACCATTTGTTCACCTAAATGTTGGTTTGAGTTTAGATAGCGCTGGTTCTTCGTTCACCTAGGCTCCATAGGTTTCACCTCGTAGTACCAATTAAAAACCTATGAGGAGAAATAAATGAGAATTTCAAAGCTCGCGAAAGTTGCAGCTCTTGCACTCGCCTTTGGCTTAGTAGCAGGTACACCAGCATATGCAGTTGATCTTCAAGGTTCAGGAGCTTCTTTCCCAGCTCTACTCATCGAAGGTTGCAAAGCTGGATTCGCAGCAAGTGGTTCAGGACATACATATGTTTACGCTTCATCATCATCAGGAACTGGACAAGCTAATTCAGATAAGTCAATTGGTGACTTCTGGATGTCAGATGGTGCTTACACAGCAGCTACAAAGCGCGCTTCACTTATTCACGTGCCACTAGTTGCAGCTCCAATTGCAATTTTGCATAACCTTCCATCAAAGACAACACTTTCTCTTTCAGCAGCAACAATCGCTGGAATTTTCGGTGGAACAATTACACGTTGGAACGATCCAGCAATCGTTGCTGATAACAACCGCTCAACAAACAAAGTTGTTTACAAGTTAGATGCCAATGGAAATCCAAAGAAAGATTCAAAGGGAGATCCAATCGTTCTTCGCACACAGGTAGTTCAACAGCACTACACATTGCCAAATAAGCCAATCAAAGTTGTTTACCGTTCAGACTCATCAGGAACATCTGAAAACTTCACCAACTTCTTGAACAAGTCTGCAACTTCAGTTTGGACTAAGGCTAAGAACAAAGTTTTCAAGGATTCATTCCCAGGAAATATCAATGACACAGCAAATCTAGGTCGTGTTGTTGGAGCCGCTTCATCAACTGGTGTTTCACAGCTAGCTGGTAAGACTCCATACTCAATTACATACGCTGAAGTTAACTATGCAGCGGCTAACAAGCTAAAGATTGCTAACGTAATTAACCCAGCTGGTGCATCAGTAGTTCCAGATTCAGTAGGCGTTGGTGCATTCCTTGCATCAGCAACACAGGATGCCAACGGCTTCCTAACCTATGACTACAAGACAATGGAAAAAGGCGCGTACCCACTAGGTATCGTTTCTTACCTTCTAGCTGACACTAACTACCCAGATAAGACAAAGGCTGCAGCAGTTAAGGCATATGCCACATACGTCTTGAGCTCAAAGTGCTCAAAGGATGTTGGCGCAGCACTTGGCTTCAGCGTTATCGATGGTGATCTTCTTAAGAAGTCACTGGCTCAGGTAGCAAAGATCGGTTAATCCGCACTTTACAAATCGAGGGTAGAACGGCTCGGCTCGCAGAGATGCGGACCGGGCCGTTCTTTTCTTTAGGGCTATATTAGGGACATGCAAATAAATCTGGATAAAAAATCTGGCCTATTACTTGGGATTATCGCGGGCCTGCTTGTGGTAATTATTGTTCTCTTGGTCGACAAGGTAGGCGATGACGACAATTTCATCGAGACACATTCTTCTCAGATTCAGATTGGAAACTAATGTCAACGATTGCAGAGATCGCAGCAGCCTACGAAAAGGCCACCAATGAATATTTAGCGATTGCCAATAATGTTCCGGAATCCAAGTTAGATGTATGTGTAGGCGAAGATTGGAGCTCGCGCCAAGTTATTCACCATTGCGCAGATAGCGAAGCCCAGTCATATGCGCGTTTGCGCCGTTTGGTGGCTGAGCCTGGCACGCAGATTCAAGGCTACGACGAAGGTGCTTGGGCTAAGAACCCGACCCTTGGTTACACCGATATGCCGGTTGAAACTTCTATTGCTGTTTTTGCTGCCGTGCGCGCAGGTTCACTAGCAATCATTAAAAGATTGACACCAGAGCAGTTAAAGAATTTTTGTATTCACTCAGAAGCTGGCGAATTTACATTAGAGCGTTGGTTGCAGGTCTACACCCGACATGCAATCGAGCATGCTGATCAGATTACAAAAAATCTGGCGCTGTAGTTTTTGGAGCGTGGATTGACCCATCGGTCTATCCACATTGGGGAAATGTCCCCCTAACATCTCACCCCTAACAGGGTGATTGGCGCTTGATTTAAAAGACTAGGGGTATCACCCTTGGGACATGAGCGCAAAACACATCACCTCTGTAGGGGTGAGCTTTCCGCGCTCGCAACCACCTGCTATCAATGCCAACTTCTTATCGCGCAAACATCTGTTTCCACTTTTTGAAAATAACGTACCAGGAGCAACTTTAGTTGTAGCCCCTGCCGGATATGGAAAAACAACTCTAGTTTCAGAGTGGGCACAAGCAAGTGAGCGACCAACATTTTGGTACACCATGGATACAACAGACACGATCAAAGATTTTCAGGCACATGTCATTGCATCTATCGAAAGCTTTTTCCCTAATTTCTTTGCAGGGGTTGAATTCCTGCAAAACATAGATCCTAAGTATGCGATTAAGGGGCTTGGTTCGGCAATAGCGCAACTTTCCGGTGAGTTCAATTTCGTAATTGATATGTCAAGAACAGAGAATCATGAGATTGCACCATTTGCGCAATTGATTGTTGCTAGCGTTCCCAATAACAGCCACTTAGTAATTATTCGCCGCACCACTCCCTTAACTTCACTAGCTCGATATGCGGCAATTGGCAATCTCAGCATGATCACAAGTGAAGATCTAAAGTTTTCTGCCAAGGAAGTAGAAGCTATAGCTGCAATAAATAATGTAGATTTAACAGATAAAGGAAATGCTAAAGAGTTAGCGATGTGTCAAGGTTGGCCCGCAGCAGTGCAATTAATGTGCCGAAATATTACAAAAGGAAATTCTCAGACTACTTTCTCTGAAGCTTTGTCTTCTAATGTGAATCCAATCGCTATTTTAGCCATGGATACCTACAATACCTTTTCAAAAGCTACTCAAGAAAAAATCCTAAAACTAAGCATCGCGGAAGAGTTTGATGCCGAAATGGCAGCAATAATACTGGAAAGCGAATATTCAGAAGAATTTCTTAATCGCCTGGCAGCTGATGGCCTATTTCTTAATATTTCAAAAGGTAAAAATCGTTCATATAGTTTCAATCCGATAATCTTTGAAACTTTAAGCCAAATTCCACAAGTATCAAACGTTAAAACAAAAGAAATCCAGAGAAAGCTAGGCGAACTATTTATCGCCAGAGGGCAGTTATCAAAGGCTCTGAATTTTATTTATTCATCTGGGGATCGTGAAAGGTTTACGGAAGTTTTCAGATCTAGCATCCGCCAAATGGCTGCTATTGGGCGGGGAGATCTATTAATTAAGTGGTCACAATTTGCCGGTGATGAGTCGCCGCATGGTGAGGTAATGCGAAAGACAATAAAAGTTGTAGGACACCTTGCTTTGTCTGATTTCAAAAACGCTGAAGCTTTAGCTTCTGAATTGGAATATGTAGGTGGCCTTTCACCAGATGGCACATTATTGCTTCAGTTGAGTTCAATGGTTAAGGCAAATATCTATTTTGCTCGAGGTGATTTTGATCGAACATCCCAAGCGTTAGATGTTGCCCTCACTCCGCTTAAGGACTCTGGCTCAGTTGATTCAACTGACATTATGTCTTTGCTTCGGCTTCGCGCACGAAAAGCATTTTTTTATGATGAGTTTTCTAATTTAGCTGCAGCATATTCACAATCGCAACAACTTCCTACTGATGGAGATAAATCACTGCTTGCATATCAACTCAATTGTATTCAATCAATGGTGCTCTATTCCGAGGGACAATATTTTGCTGCTGCTGAAGTTGCTGCGATAGCTATATCTCAAGCTACTGAAAATGGATATGCAGGTTTGAATGGACCACTAGATGCCAAGATGGTTCTTGCTCGCTGCCAGCTCGAAGCATCAAATCTTGAAGAATGTCTTGATACTTTAAATAAAATCATGGACCTTTCAAAAGAATGGGAAATCTGGCCCTGGTTTTTAATGGCTGAAGGAACCAGCATCCGGATTCGAATTAGTCAGGGTTTATTGGCAGCCTCATCAGAGCTGATTTCAAATCAACGAAAATTCTTGACTACTTTGCAAACTCCTAACCTGCTGAGCTGGATGGTAGATATGAGTGAAGTTTTCTTAAGGTTAGTGACTAAAGATTGGACCCGAGCTGACGAGTTAATTAATCGGATGCCACCAATTGAACTAGTTCGTCAAATTCAAGGAAATATCGAGCTAACTAAGGATCCGAAAAAAGTAGCTGCAAAAATTGCAGAACTTCCTGAAAGCACTGTTAGAGAAAAGATTAATAAATGGCTATCAGAAGTGAGTATCAATATAGACAATGAAAAAGTAGCGCTTAAATCTCTGGGTAAAGCATTAGCTCTTGGTTCCGAAAATGGTTATTTTGAATACTTTATTCGACAAACCGCTATGTATCCATTGATTGTCAAGGCGGCTTCGGCAAAACCAACTATCTACATGGAAGGACTTGTTCAGGCAATGACGCAGAGACTTCAAACTATGAACAGCAACACTGGAGAAATTGAAGAGAAATTGACCCAGCGTGAGTTAGAAATCCTTAAGCACCTGACTACGGGAAATCCAATTTCCTCGATAGCAAAAACTTTACACATTTCGCAGAACACAATGAAAACTCATTTACGAAACACGTATCGGAAACTTGATGCCGATGGTCGTCATACCGCAGTTGAAAAGGCGAAGAAACTCCTTCTTATTTAATATCCCAGCACTAGGCTTACCGCTATGAAATCACCAGAACTTGGGGCCTCCTATTGGAAGCTTTGGAGCGCCACAGCTATTTCTAATTTAGGTGATGGTGTTTCTATGGTTGCCTATCCATGGTTGGCATCGGCGGTAACTCGCTCACCTCTTCTGATTGCGGCTGCTGGTTTTGCATCACGTTTGCCATGGTTAATTTTTACTCTCTATGCAGGCGTTTTAACTGATCGCTTTGATCGCCGTAAATTAATTGTGGCCATGGATTTTCTTAGAGGATTAATTACCATTGGTGTAGGCCTGGTGGTCTTTATCAAGCGAGATTCCTTGCCGTCTCTTAATGAGTTAACAAAAATTACGGATTTACAGACTAACTGGGGTATTTACCTGACTTTATTGGTCAGTGCTTTCCTTTTTGGCCTAGCTGAAGTCTTGCGAGATAACAGTGCCCAGACTTTGATGCCATCGGTGGTTGATAAGGAAAATCTGGAAACGGCTAATGGGCGTATGTGGTCAGCCGAATCTTTAACTAACAGTTTTATTGGTCCGCCTTTAGGATCTTTACTTATAGGGGTTGCAATCTTTATTCCATTCTTCTTTGATGCTGCATCTTTCTTTTTTGCCGTTGCACTTATCGCTTCCCTGAAAGGAAGCTTTAAACCAATCAATGATGACAAGCCGAAAGAGAAAATAAATTTTAAGGCGCAAATCAAAGAAGGTTATGCGTGGTTATGGGCACATCCATTGCTGCGCCCAATGGCAATAATATTGGGATCGATGAATGGCCTAGGCACCATGGTTGGCGCGGTTTATATTTTATTTGCGCAAGAGGTGTTGCATACATCAGTTTTCACTTTTGCCGTTCTCGGTACCGCCGGTGCAGTTGGTGGAACAATTGGTGGTCTGCTTGCACCAAAGATTTCTGCAAAGTTTGGCAGTGGCCCATCGCTCAATCTTGCACTGGCCGCAGCACCTATCGGTTCATTAATTATTGGTTTAACTTCTTCGTGGCAAGTTGTTTGGGTAATTACAGTTATCGAATCTTTTGTAGCAATTTTATGGAACACAATTACAGTCTCTCTTCGCCAAAGCATTATTCCTACCCACCTATTAGGACGCGTTAATAGCGTTTATAGATTTTTTGCGTGGGGATCAATTCCCATTGGAATGTTTCTTGGCGGGGGATTAGTCGCCGTGATGATGCGTTTTCTCTCACGCGAGAGCGCATTGCGAACGCCGTATTTCATTGGAGCCGCCCTTGGTCTGCTCTTGTGGGCATTGGCCGCGCCCCGCCTTACAACTGTCACGATAGAGGCGGCGCGTAAAGGCGACTAGGAATCACCCCACCTACTTACCCATAGACCTTCTTTATTACGCACATCGTTACAAATCCCACGCTCATGTACGCCCTTGGACTGTTGCGCCCAAGCGGGCAATTCGGGCAGACTCACTCCACCAAAAGCGCCTATGGGGCAGGTCGACTCTCCACAGACGCTTTTACTTATCCCTCGAGGAGGAAATATGAAGTTAAATCGCGGCGCGAAAATCGCGTTTGCCGTTGCGTCAGTTACAGCACTCGTTCTTGGTGTGGCAGCTCCTGCTGTTGCAGCAACACGCACAACTGTAGTTATCGTAGCTAGCAATGCTTTGACATCACTGAACCCTGGTACACCAGATACAAACTTGGTTACCAACAGTGACGTTGCTTATCTATCAGGTTCAGGATTTACGTATTACGACAATAAGAAAGCTCTTATCCGTAATACAACATTCGGAACTTTCAAGGTTGTAAAGAACTCAACTACAGATTTCCGTGTTCAATACACAGTTAACGCTGGACGTTTGTGGTCAGATGGCACACCGATTAATGGTGAAGATCTTCTTCTAAGCCACATTCTTTCAAGCAATGCTTATTCAATCGCTGCCGGTCTTGGTGACCCAGCCGATACTAAGGTTGTTCCAGCATTCAACGCAGGTGGATATGGTGGAGTGTACGACAGCTCAATCGTCGGTACTCCAACACTTTCTGCAGACCGCATGTCAGTAACACTTCAGTTCAACAAGAAGATTCCTGATTGGGAACTATATGGTCCAGGACCATCACCAGTTCACGCTCTAGTTCTTATGTCTGAAGGAAAGTCAAAGCTTGGAACTGCTGCTGAAAACGAAGCTGCACGTGATCGCTTTGTAAAGGCGTTCCAAACTAAGGACACAGCAACACTTAAGAAGATTGGTAAAGTTTGGTCTGAAGATTTCAACATCAGTTCAATCAATGACAAGACAAACCCATTACTTCTTGTAAGCAACGGTGGATTCTTGGTTGATTCAGCGGTTACTGATCAGAACGTAACTTTGAAGCTCAACCCTAAGTACAACTCAGGTCCAAAGACATCAGGAATTGAAACAATTGTTTTCAAGTTCATTTCAGATGGAACTGCAGCTGCACAGGCTTTAGCTAACAAGGAAATCGATGTTTACCAAGGTCAACCAACAGCTGACGCAGTTGCACAGTTGAAGGCGATCAAGGGTGTAACTGTTATTGGTGGAGTTAGCGCATGCTACGAGCACGTAGATCTACGTGTTGCACCAGCTTCAGGTACAACAACTTCATACAACGGTCCTTTTGCTGCATCAAGCGGTCAAAAGGGTAAGGATCTACGTACAGCGTTCTTGCTTGCATACCCTCGCGATGAAATTATCGAGAAGCTAATCAAGCCAATCAACTCAAATGCGGTTGTTGTGAACTCACTATTCACACTTCCAGATGAGGCTGCATACGCAAAGATTGCTGGACCAAACGGTGTTACTAAGTACACTGGTGGAACACAAGAAAAGCGCACCGCTACAGCACTTTCATTGGTTAAGAAGTACTACCCAACAGCTAAAGCTGGAAGCGGATCTGTAAAGGTCAAGCTTCTTTGGGGACAACCTTCTAACCAGCGTCGTGCATCAGAAGCAGCACTTGTAAAGGCAGCACTTGCTAAGGCAGGTTTTGATGTCAATACAGCTGGTACTTCAGGATGGTCAGGCTTCCTAGATGACAATTCATATGACGCCGCATTCTTTGCATGGTGCCCATCTTCTGTTACACAGACAGGTACAAATGCAAACTTCCAGAGCGATGGTGGTAATAACTTCCTTGGTTATAACAACTCAGCTCTAGATACAATCTTGCACTCACTAGAAGTGAAGTTGCCAGATTCACAAATCACTGCGAAGTACATTCAGGCAGAGCGTTTGCTTATGGCAGATGCGATTTCTCTACCTATCTTCCAGCACCCAGCTGCAACAGCAGTTAACTCAGACCTATCAGGTATCAAGCCAGCACCGTTGACACCTAACTTGGTTTGGAACTACTGGGAGTGGCACTACTAAAAACTAAGATCTAACAATCTAGTTTTTAGCTATTAGTTAAAAAAGTAGACGGCAAGTGGTGCTTGGAAGCGATTCTGAGCACCACTTGCCTTTACTCTTGGCACCGTGCGTTCTAGTACGATTCATTGGTTTTATAATCTGAAGGAGAATTAAGGGCACATGCTCGCTTACATCTTTAGACGCTTAGGGGTTCTCAGCGTCATACTCTTCGGATCCAGCTTCATTCTTTATAATTTAGCTGCAATCTCTGGCGACCCACTTGAAGGTCTGCGCACGTCAACTGAACCCAATGCAAAACAGCAGATGCTGGCGCTTACACGTTCATTGCAACTTGATGTTCCACCACCACTGCGTTACTTCTTATGGCTCAAGGGAATTTTAGCGGGATTTACCGGCCACATTGATTTCGGCAAAACCCGTGATGCGCAATTAGTTACATCTGTAATTGCAACGGCTATCCCAACAACAATTCGTCTGGTCTTCTTTGCAACAATCACCGCAATTGTCCTAGGTATCACCATTGGAATCGTGACAGCGCTTCGTCAATACAGCCGCTTCGATTACGCCATGACCTTCGTTTCATTTTTGATGTTCTCTCTACCAATTTTCTGGGTTGCAGTTCTTCTCAAAGAATTCCTTGCAATTCAATTTAATAATTTTCTCGCCAACCCACAGATTCCAATCAAATGGATAATTGGTTTGAGCATTGCAACTGGAATTATTTGGGCGGCGATAATTAGCGGTGACCGCAAACGCGTTTGGCAGATATTTGGAGTTGTAGCTGTTGGAAATGCTGCACTGCTAACACTGCTCAGTGTTACTTCATGGTTTATCAAACCTGGACTAGGCCCAATAGTGGTCTTTGGAATGTCAATTGGTATTGCATACGGTGTGACTCAGCTTTCCACTGGCCTTCAAAATAAGGCTGCGCTTCGCTCGGCTCAAACTATGGCAGTTATAGCTCTTGTTTTGTACTACCCAAATCAGTGGCTCTTTAATCACCACGCAGGTTGGTTTTTAATCCTGGCACAGTTAATTGTAACAATCGGTATTGCCTTTGCAGTTGGACTGAAATTTGCAAAGATTGATCGAGCACCAACAATTCGAACTGCTGGAATTACTGGATTCCTTGTTGGGATTATTACTTTGCTAGATAAGTTCATGCAAACATGGAATCCGTACATGTCCACGGATGCGATTAACTTCCGACCAATTCCCACAACAGGTCAAGTAAATTCGCTACTTGAACCAGGTAATTTTTGGTTTACGACGTTAGATATTTTAGTCCACATGATTTTGCCAACCATTGCTCTGACGTTGATTTCATTTGCGGGCTATATCCGTTATTCACGCGGAACGTTGCTAGAAGTTTTGAATCAGGACTACATCAGAACAGCTCGTGCAAAGGGCCTTAACGAACGTACAGTGATTATGCGCCATGCTTTCCGAAACACAATGATTCCTTTAACAACAATCATGGTGGTGGACTTTGCAGGCCTTATCGGTGGAGCAATCATCACCGAACGTGTATTTGGTTGGATTGGTATGGGAACTTTGTTTAACAAAGCAATCAACTCTTTTGACCTTAATCTTCTAATGGCCGTGTTTTTTATTACTGCATCCCTATCAGTCCTTGCCAACTTAGTTGCTGATCTGTTGTATTCAGCGCTCGATCCGCGCATCCGCGCAGGGAAGGGGTAAATCATGGCTAGAAAGAATAAAAAAGCTGTGGAAACCACAACTCAAGATGGCGGCGAAAACGCAATCTTTAACAAAGAGACTGAAGGCTTAAGCCAGGGTCAAATTGTTTTGCGACGATTTGTTCGACACCGTGGTGCCATGACTTCACTATTTGTCATCATCGGTTTAATTCTCTTTGTCTTTAGTGCCCTTGATCAAAAAATTGGGCCAGTAAAAGTTCCAGGCTGGTGGCATTACAACACTGAAGATTTGCCTGAACTGCGGTCTGAAGGTTGTAAAGAAGGTTTAGTTGGTTGCCCAACATTTTCACTGCGCCCTAAGTTCTTGGGAGGCGCTGGATTTGGTTTAGGTGAGCACCCATTTGGTCAGGATGACATCGGGCGTGACTATTTCGCACTTGTTATGCGCGGAGCACAGCGTTCAATCATGGTGATGTTTGTAATTGGATTCATTGGTGGAACTCTTGGCACAATCGTTGGTGCTATCTCTGGTTTCTATCGCGGCTGGATTGACGCAGTACTTATGCGCTTTACAGACTTCATCATCACAATTCCAGCAATCATTATCGGCTCTGTTGTGGGATATCACTTTGGAAACCTTGGGGTTGGATTCCTAGCCTTCTACCTTGGTTTATTCGCATGGACGGGGCTATCTCGCCTTGTACGTGGTGAATTCTTAACTCTTCGCGAACGCGAATTCGTAGATGCTGCACGTGTAGCTGGGGCAAGTAATCGCCGAATTATTTTTAAGCACATTCTGCCAAACGCAGTAGGCGTGATTATCGTTTCTGTGACTTTGTTGATGTCAGGTGCAATCCTGCTAGAAACCGCGTTGTCCTACCTTGGCTTCGGTGTAGTCGCACCAGATGTTTCTTTAGGTTTGCTCATTAGCCAGTACCAAGATTCATTCACAACACGTCCTTGGTTGTTCTGGTATCCAGGTTTATTCATTATCACTATTGCTTTGAGTATTAACTTTATTGGCGATGGTTTGCGAGACGCATTTGATCCTCGTCAGCGTCGAAGAATTACTAAGAAAGAACGTGAAAGCGCCAAAGTTGTTAAAAAAGTGGGTGCTTAAAAATGGTAGATATTAAAAACGATGGCCAGGACACAGCTGATAATCAAAATGAGCAATCCATTTTTATTAGTAATAACACTGCTGTCACAACCATTCGAACTTCCAGAATCTCTAAAACTCTTAAGTCGCATGATGGCAAGGTAAGCCGCAGCACCACTATGAGTTCTAGGACTATCACCCGGACGAATAAGACCATCGATTCCGATATCCATTCCCTTGATTTCACTGGGATGGATAGTTCTACTGTGATATCGGCCGGGAGCGGGAGCAGCCCACGCATAAATAACTTTGTCAGCGACTTGAATACTCATGGTGTATTTGGCATCGATACTTTCAACGCGTTGCCAACCCACAGTGATTTGATCGAATGGATTAGTGATTCTAATTCCCTCATCAAAGAGTTCGACCTTTGGTCTGTGCAGAATCAAGTAGCTCAAGGTTGCTGCGAAGACGCCCCAGATTGCTGCACTGATGCATCCATGCGTATCGCTAGTGAAGAAAGTTTGAATAACCATGATCGCGATAACACTGTAGGCAACGAAAGCGGCAAAAACGCTGCTGCGGGGCCTGAAGATATCGACGTTACTCACGCACCAATCTTGTCACAGAAGGTCGAGGCATCACATGTCTGAGCAAGTCTTAAAGATCAGTGATTTCAATGTTGATTTCTGGGTAGATGGTGTTTGGTATCCAGCAGTAATTGACATGAACCTTGAACTTAATGCGGGCAAAGTAACTGCCATCGTGGGTGAATCAGGTTCTGGTAAATCAACAACTGCCCTTGGTTTGATGTCGCTGCTTGCATCTAATGCTCGCATGTCAGGAAGCGTTCAAGTTAAGCAAGAAGAGATGCTCAACGCTAACGCTTCAACTCTGCGTAAATTCCGTGGCCGCGAAGTTGCCTATATTTTCCAAGAGCCAATGACTGCCCTTAACCCTGTCTACACAATTGGCTTCCAGATAATTGAAACTTTGCGTAATCACTTTGATATGGGCCCAACACAGGCACACGCACGCGCCTTAGAACTTATTACTTTGGTGGATATTCCAGACCCAGAAAAATCTATTAATAAATATCCTCACCAACTTTCTGGTGGACAGCGCCAGCGCGCAATGATTGCGCAAGCACTTGCTTGCGATCCAGGTTTGTTAGTTGCTGATGAACCAACAACTGCGCTGGATGTAACCGTTCAAGCTGAAATCCTTGACTTGATGCGCGGCCTGAAAGATAAGTTAAATTCTGCGATTTTATTGATCACTCACGATATGGGCGTTGTTGCCGATATGGCTGATGAAATCTTGGTTATGAAAGATGGAATCACCGTAGAACACGGCACTGCAGATCAAATCTTCAATAATCCGCAGCATCCTTACACGCAACAGCTTCTAGGAGCCGTACCAAAGTTAGGTTCAACTAAAAAGCGTACGTTGCCGTATTCAGAAAACGCTAAGCCAGCACCTGTTTTAAAGCTGACTGACGTAACAATTGAATATCCAAAGCGTGGACGTATTCCAGCGTTTACTGCAGTTAAAAACTTTAACCTTGAAATCTACCCAGGTGAGATTGTTGGCCTTGTTGGAGAATCTGGTTCTGGTAAAACTACTGTGGGCCGCGCAGCTATTGGATTAATTCCAATCAAAGGTGGCACCATTGATATCGTTGGTAAAGATATTAGCCATGCAACACAAAAGGATTTATCGTCAATTCGACGTCACACAGGAATCGTTTTCCAAGATCCAGCTTCATCATTAAACCCACGCCTTCCAATTGGTGAATCCATTGGCGAACCAATCTTCTTAGCAAAAATTGCTAAGGGTGAAGCCCTGGCGCACATGATTGAAGATCTATTGGATCAAGTAGAACTTCCACGCAGTTATCGCAACCGTTATCCGCACGAACTTTCAGGTGGACAGCGCCAACGTGTAGGTATCGCCCGTGCTTTAGCGCTAACACCAGATCTATTAATTGCCGATGAACCAACCTCGGCCCTTGATGTGTCTGTGCAGGCACGCTTCCTTGATTTACTACAAGAGCTTCAAGAGAAGTTGAAGTTTGCTTGTCTTTTCATCAGCCACGACCTTGCGGTCGTAGACATCCTGTCTCACCGAATTGCTGTGATGCAAAATGGTTTGTTGGTTGAAGAGGGCGATCGCGACGCAATTTTGCTCAACCCTAAAAATGATTACACACGCCGCTTGATTTCAGCAGTTCCTGTGCCAGATCCTGCCGAACAGCGTATTCGTCGTGAGGCTCGACTAGCCGCTAAGAAGTAGTAGGTCCTCATGGATCTAGAACTTCTGGTTTACGGACTCGATCTAGTTTCAACTTTTGCTTTTGCATTAGTTGGTGCGCGTGTAGCTGCTAACAAAGGTCTTGATTACGGTGGCATCTTGCTGATTGCCGCAATTGCATCGATTTCGGGTGGAACTCTGCGCAATATCTTTGTGGGTCAGCGACCACCGTGGATTTTGCATCCGTGGCTATTTTTCCCAATTATTGCCGCTGTCATAATTACGATTGCTATTGGGAAAAAACAAGAAGTAGGTCGATTGGCATTATCTCTAGATACCTTGGGACTTGGAGTTGCAACAGTTTCAAGTGCCCAGTTTGCACTTACTCATGGTGCACCTTTTCTAGCTGCCCTTGTATTAGCAATTGTTGGGGCAGTGTCAGGGGGATTGCTTCGAGATATTTTGTGCCAAGTCCAACCCGTTCTATTACACCGTGAAACCATAGGAACAAGTGCGCTGGCTGGTGCACTTGTTTATTTACTTCTAGCTAAATTCAATATCAACGAGTTAGCTGCAGCAATTATTTCAGGGCTCAGTGTTGTATTGGTGCGAGAAGTTTCGATTAAATTGAATTGGAATTTGCCGAAGGTAGTGTCACGATGAATGAAGATCTAGATCTTACGATGTATGCAGATGGTGCAGCGCTAATCAGCGCCACCGTAGTTGAAGCGTTAGAGATTATTTGGATGCACTTGGCTGAAAAAGGCACTTGCCATATTGCCCTCACCGGCGGAACCTTGGGTGGTCAATTTGCCGAAGCTTTAGTAGAAAAACTCAATACCAGTGCCAAAGATTTAAAAGGTTTACATATCTGGTTTAGTGATGAACGCTTTGATACTGCCGATAGCCCACTGCGCAATTCACAGCCAGTACGAACTGGACTAACAAATACATTGGTATTAATGCACGAAGTGAAATCAACTGATGATGGCGTAAATGTCATTGAGGCAGCAGCTGCCTATGAAGCAGAACTGCGCGAAATAACCATGGATATTTGTATTTTAGGCCTAGGGCCAGATGGACATGTGGCATCCCTTTTCCCTAATCATTGGGACCCAACAATTACGGGCAGAGCAATTCCCATTACTGATTCACCGAAGCCACCACCACAACGAGTTTCTTTTTCAATGGATTTCATTAATAAATCCGATCAAGTGTGGATCATCGCAACGGGTGAAGCTAAAGCCCCAGCAGTTACTCAGATTCTTGAAGCCGACCTCTCGATTCCGGCAGGCCATGTAATGGCGGCGCAATTAACCCGATTAATCGTTGATGCCGAGGCTTTTTTCGCAGAATAAGTAGCACCGAGTAGACTGGCCCAATGGAGAGCACAGTTAACTTTGCAATGGTCGGTTTAGGCCGAATGGGTGCCAATATCGTTCGCCGATTAGGACAAGCTGGAATCACATCAGTTGTTCACGATGTCAGCCCTGATGCAATCAAAACCTTAGCTAGTGAAGGCTTCACACCGGCAGCTGATTTAAAGGCGATGGCCGCAGCCCTTCCAACTCCTCGCACTGTATGGATTATGGTTCCAGCCGCAGTTACTGATTCAACAATTGCCGCAGTTGCCGAACACTTATCAGCTGGCGACACCATCATCGATGGCGGAAACTCGTATTATAAAAACGATGTTGTTAATGCAAAGAAGTTAGCTGACAAAGGAATTAATTTTGTAGATGTTGGAACAAGTGGCGGCGTATATGGCCTAGAACGTGGCTATAGCTTGATGATTGGCGGAGATGCAAAGGTTGTGGCCTCCCTGGATCCAATCTTTAAAGCTTTAGCTCCAGGAGTCGAAGCCGCCGATCGCACACCAGGGCGCAGCGGTAATCCATCACAGAGTGAATATGGATATCTGCATTGCGGCCCAGCCGGTGCTGGTCACTTTGTGAAGATGGTTCACAACGGAATCGAATACGGAATGATGGCCGCATTTGCTGAAGGCCTTGCAATCTTTGATGCCGCAGATGGCATGGACCCGGCTTATGATTTAAATATCCCAGAAATTACCGAAACCTGGCGACGTGGAAGCGTTGTTGCTTCATGGCTGTTAGATCTAACTGCCCAGGCCTTGCAAGAGAGCAAAGAGCTTTCTGAATATTCAACCGAAGTCAGCGACAGCGGTGAAGGTCGCTGGACTGTACAAGCAGCTTTAGAGGCCGGAATTCCTGCACATGTTTTGAGCGCTTCGTTATATTCACGTTTTGCTTCCCGCGGTAATGATGATTTTGCTAACCGAGCATTAAGTGCAATGCGCTATAAATTTGGTGGGCACAACGAGAAGCCCAAAGGAAAATAGTTGAAACGTGCCGATGTACTGGTGCTCTTTGGAGCCACCGGAGATTTAGCAAAGAAAAAATTATTTCCAGCCCTCTATGAAATGCAAGAAGCGGGCGAGTTAGAGATCCCAGTCTTTGCGGTGGCTTCAACTAAATGGAGCCAGGAAAAGTTCAAAGAAATAGTTGAAAAATCTATCCGCGATCGCAATGAGGTCTTAGGCCAAATTGTTGATGAACGAGTACTAAAAAGCTTGCTCGATGAGATGCAGCTAGTCGTAGGTGACTACAAGGAGCCTTCTACTTTTGAATCTCTCCATAAAGCGCTAGCGGGCTTTGAATTACCAGTGGTCTATTTAGCAATTGCTCCAGACATGTTTGCCGATGTAACTAAAGGCCTCAATGCAGTTGGCCTAACTGCAAGTGCTCGAGTAGTGGTTGAGAAACCCTTTGGCCGCGATTTAGCTTCGGCAATCGCCTTGGATGATTCATTAAAAAAGCTTTTGCCAGAAAATCAGATTTATCGCATCGACCATTACCTGGGCAAAGAATCAGTAGAAGATCTGCTGGTTTTCCGCTTTGCTAATACCTTGTTTGAACCGGTCTGGAACCGTAACTACATTTCAAATATCCAGATCACCATGACTGAGGATTTTGGAATCGAAGGTCGTGGAAAGTTCTATGACGAAGTAGGTGCTACTCGAGATGTTTTGCAAAACCACTTGCTTCAGGTGTTAACAATGCTGACTATGGAGCCACCTATCGATATGGGCGCTGCTGCTTTGCAAAACGAGAAGATTAAAGTCTTATCAGCGATGCGCGACGTAGCCCCTGAAAATGTGGTGCGCGGGCAGTACGTGGGTTACCTAGATGAAGCAGGCGTGGCCGAACATTCTCAAACTGAAACATTTGTAGCAATGCGATTATTTATTGATAACTGGCGCTGGGCTGGTGTGCCGATTTATCTGCGTACTGGTAAAAAAATGGCCGAGACAACAATGGAAGCTGTTGTTGAATTTAAGCAGCCACCCCGCCAACTCTTTACGGCTAAAGGTGCACCCGCCCCTGAACCAAATATCGTGCGCTTTCGAATGGGCCGCCACGATGGTGTAGATCTTTCGCTTCAAGCAAAAGCACCGGGCTCTGATTTGGTAACTAATACTGTTGACTTAACCGTTGAATTTGCAGCAGCTCTTGGCCAACGCAAAGAGGCCTATGAGCGACTACTCGATGCTGCAATCCTTGGCGATCACTTCCGCTTTACTCGCATCGATGCAGTGCTTGCTTCATGGCAGATTCTGGATGGTATTTTAAAGAACCCCGCAAAACTGCATCCATATTTTGATGATGCATGGGGTCCCGAAGAGGCGCTAGAGATGGTTCCTGGGGGATGGACAACGGTAGGCAAGGCTGCAGATAAGACGCCTTAGTCGCGAGATTGTCCGCTGCGATGTTTGTAGCGGCCCATGAAATCAGCTTTCATTTCGGCAAAGTTTCCATCAAGTAATGCCTGGCGCATCTGATCAACTAAGCGCACAATAAATCGCTCATTATGAATCGTGGCTAGCGTTGCTGCAATGATTTCTTTACCGCGGAATACATGGTGCATATAAGCCCGTGTGTAGTGCGTACACGTGTAACAGTCACATTCATCGTCTATGGCCGTGAAATCGCGCTTATAACCGCTATTAGATAGGTTAAAACGCCCTTCCATCGTGTACACCGCACTTGTGCGTGCAATTCGGGATGCTAAAACGCAATCAAATGTATCGATTCCATTTTCAACGCCAATAAAGAGATCTTCTGGGGCGCCAATGCCCAATAAATGCTTGGGTTTATTTTCAGGAAGCACCTGATTGACCCAAGAAACGATTGTGCCCAGCGATGCCTTATCTAGCGCCCCGCCAATTCCAAAGCCATCAAAGGATTGACCCGATGATTCAAGGCCACCTAAATCACCGGCAGCTTTCTTTCGAAGGTCTTCATATTGAGCCCCTTGGATTACTCCGAAAAGAGCTTGGTAGGGCTTGGTGGTTCGTTCTTCGGTAAGGCGCTTATGTTCATCTAGGCATCGCACCGCCCATGCCAATGTGCGATCCATCGCTAACTCTTGATAAGGACGAGTGTTGTGCAAGGTAGTGCACTCATCAAAGGCAAACATGATGTCGGCGCCAATTTCATGTTGGACCTTCATCGATATCTCGGGGGTGAAACGGTGCATCGAACCATCGAGGTGGGATTTAAAAGTTACGCCTTCATCATCTACATGGGCAAGGCGTTCTTTGTTGCCAGCAATGACATCATCGCGACGAAAAGTTTGGGCATCCATCGCTAGTACTTTTTTAAAGCCAACGCCTAGGGATAAAACTTGAAAGCCACCGGAGTCAGTAATTGTTGGTCCGGGCCAGTTCATAAATTGAGCAAGGCCACCGGCTTCATCTAAAACATCAGAGCCTGGCTGTAAATACAGGTGGTAGGCATTTGCTAATAAAGCTTGCGCCCCAAGATCTGCCATGGCTTCTGGCAGAACAGATTTAACGGTTGCTTTGGTGCCCACTGGAATAAATGCAGGGGTTTGGATCTGGCCATGAGGAGTAGTGATAGTTCCAACTCGAGCCATCGAGCCTTCTTGGCTAGCTTTGATATCAAAGGAGAAACCAGTACTCAATGGCTTTACCTTTCACAAATAAAAGTAGTTGAATCTTCAACCGTTAGCGTAGACTTATTTGTATGACAGGCCAAAACGCTACCGCACCTAGATGGCTCAATGCTGCCGAAATGAAGGCCTGGCGTCGTTACATAATTGCTAGCCGCCGCTTATTAGAGGCTCTAGATAATGATTTAGAGGGCCATGATTTATCGATGGCTGATTATGAAATATTGGCACAGTTAAGTGATGCCCCAGAGCGCAAAATGCGAATGAGCGAACTTGCCGAGACGGCATTGTTATCGCGCTCGCGTTTATCGCACCGCATGAAGGTTATGGAAAAAGCTGGCTGGGTAAAGCGTGAAGCTTGTCCATCAGATAAGCGAGGTTACTTTGCCGTCATGACTGCCAAAGGATGGAAGGCCATAGTTGCCGCCGCCCCGGATCACGTCGACAGTGTTCGCGCTCGATTTGTTGATCATTTATCAAAGGCGGATCAAGAGGTTATTTCAGCTATTTTTCTACGTGTTGAAGATTCACTTCGTAAAGAGGTTATTGAGGACTAAGTAAGTGATGAAAAAAACTGCATAAAAAAACCCGCCACATAAAGTGGCGGGTTTTTTTAATTACTAATTACTTAGCAGCTGCCTTCTTGCGACGGCGCTTCTTTGGAGCAGCTGTAGCAGCTGCTGCCTTCTTCTTGCGACGCTTTGGAGCAGCCTTCTTAGCAGCTGCCTTCTTGCGCTTCTTTGGAGCAGCTTTCTTAGCTGCTGCCTTCTTGCGCTTCTTTGGAGCAGCTTTCTTAGCTGCTGCCTTCTTGCGCTTCTTTGGAGCAGCCTTCTTTGCTGCTGCCTTCTTACGACGCTTTGGAGCAGCCTTCTTTGCTGCTGCCTTCTTACGACGCTTTGGAGCAGCCTTCTTTGCTGCTGCCTTCTTGCGCTTCTTTGGAGCTGCTACTGCAGCTGCCTTCTTGCGGCGCTTCTTTGGAGCTGCTACTGCAGCTGCCTTCTTGCGACGCTTCTTTGGTGCTGCTTTCTTTGCTGCGGCCACGTACTTCTCCTATCGGAATGGTTCGGATCCGTCACCCAAACCTTTTCGTGGATAAGCGTGACATCATTTAGGTAAAAATG
>WLQG01000022.1 GCA_009698445.1 Actinomycetota bacterium | reverse complement strand
TCTGGGCTACAAAGAAGGCTTAATTAGTTTTCACTAATTAAAGATTGTGCGGCGGTGCGGGCGAGGAATGAAACTCGCTCCACCGCCGATCTTTTTATCATTGCAGCAGCAACTTGACGTTCACCTTCATAGACTTCACATTCAAAAGTTAGTTCTCGATTTTCAACTTCAATGCATCGTGAAACTCCATTGAGCTCGGCGCCAATAGATGCAGGACTCAAAGTAATCATTTCAAAACTAATGGGGATTGTTGACTCGTCAGGATCCAAATGTTCATCCATCGAAATAATCGCTGCATGCTCCATCAAAGACATCAAATGCGATTGAGAAACGATAGGTAGATCTCCGATACCCATTGCAACAGAAGTATCACCAGCGCGCACGGTCATGACCGTTAAGCCAACGGTTCCAATGACTTCTTCTGGCGAGTTCATGATTTATAACTTACCTGTTTAAAGCTTAAGAAGTGGGATTATCGCCATCATTGATGAATCGAATTTCTTCGGTGTGTTCGATAGTTACTTCACGGTGTTCGACCTGACCGAACTCATCGATTTCGATTGAGATTTCGGTCATTCGCATCTGTGTTACTACTTCTGTAAACGCCCCAGTCATCTGCCCATGGATCTGATTAAAGATTGCATCATGCAAATCTTGCGGCGCTTCTTCGCTGCATGTGCGGCGCAAAACTTCCTGCATCAATGCATGCATCTGGCGCTCATGGGCAAGTTCTGCTTCGCAAGCAGGGCACTCTGCAACATGAAGTTCAATAACCTGCATTTGTGGCGCTTGGATATTGCCTTCAATAAGCAGAACGAATGAGTTCAAAACTTCATTACATGGGGTTACAAATGAAAAGCTCATGCATCTGCCCCCTCATCATCGAGGTTAGAGTTTTTAGCCGCAGGTTTGGCTTTAACGCTGTAGCCAAGTTCCTTTGCATACTCTGTTAACCGCTCGCGCAGCTGTTTTCTTCCCCGGTGCAGCCGCGACATAACTGTTCCAGCAGGAACGCCGACAATTTCGGCGATTTCTTTGTAGGAAAAGCCCTCTACGTCAGCTAAATACACGGCGATACGAAACTCTTCAGGAATTTCTTGAAGCGCACGTTTAATGTCGCTATCTGGAAGATTTTCAAGTGCCTCAACCTCGGCAGATTTACCCTGATCACTTGTGTGTGAGGCGGCATCAGCCAACTGCCAATCCTCAATTTCACCTGAAGATAATTGCGGTCTGCGTTGATCTTTGCGATAAGTATTTATAAAAGTAGTGGTTAGAACGCGATATAGCCACGCTTTTAAATTTGTTCCAGCTTCAAATTGATGGAAAGAAGCGAAGGCCTTCAAATATGTATCTTGCACTAAATCTTTGGCATCATCTGGATTTCTCGTATAACGCAAAGCTGCTGCATATAACTGATTTGTGAAGGCAAGAGCATCTCGCTCGAAGCGGGCTGCGCGTTCGGCTGAGCTTTCTTTCACTAACTCTGTCGATGTCATTAGGGGGAAAGATTATCGTTAAAACAAGGTCTCTGGCTCACCCAATTCGATGGGTTCAATAAGGCCTTGGCCGTTATTAGCAACGGAGTTAACCGCTGCAGAAACTGGATTGGCTCTGACTATTGATTCAGGGGAGTCAACGACCATTAAATTACGCAGGTGTTCTACATCCTTATTCTTTGGATCTAGCCATTGTTCCCAGCGATCGTGCGGCATGAACACTGGCATTCTGCTATGAATTGTCGCAAGTTCACCTTGTGCCTCCTGCGTAATTATTGATGCAGTCTCGAAAACTTCACCATTTGGTGAACGCCACGTGCTCCAAATTCCTGCAATAGAAAGTTGTTGACCATCACGACTTGCAATATAAAAAGCTTGTTTTGGTCGGTACTTTCCTAAAGCCGTTGCCCATTCGTAATATCCCTGGGCAGGAATTAAACAACGACGTGATTTAAATCCATCACGAAATGTAGGTTTTTCATGGACACTTTCGCTACGAGCATTAATAGCGCGCGACTGCGACGCTTTTGCTTCTGCAGGATCGCTCAGCCATGGGGCGATTAATCCCCATGAAACAACAGCTAAATCTCTTTTGAGTGCGTCTTGTTCTTCAATCGATTCGCGCACAATATAAATGGGATTTGTAGGAGCAATGTTCCAGTTAACTGGAATTGAATGGGCCGGTGAATTACCGGTAATTTCAAATTGCTCCATAAGATCGCGCATATCTGCACTTTGTGCATAGCGGCCACACATAGGCAAAGAATATGCGTAAAACGACCTTGATGGTGGCCACGATAGACTTAGGCGATGATGAATGAACACTGGCCCGCGCATTTTCGCGGCTCACAACCAGTCCAAGCTTTCGTTGTCATACCCGGATCAAAGTCGGTAACCAATCGTGCTTTAATTTTGGCCGCACAGGCAGATTCACCATCAATTCTTCGTCGCCCGCTAGTTTCTCGCGATAGCGAACTCATGGTCGCTGGTTTGCGCGCACTTGGAGTCGGAATTGTTGAAAGTAACCTTGTAGTAAACGGCATTGAAGAACTGCAATGGAAAATAACTCCAGCCCCATTGCGCGGTGGTGTAAAAATAGATGTAGGCAATGCCGGAACTGTTATGCGTTTTTTACCACCATTAGCCGCCTTAGCCACCGGCGAAGTTGCATTTGATGGCGATCCACGTTCATATGAGCGTCCACTTGGCCCAGTGATAAAAGCGCTAGAAGAACTTGGAATTTCTATTGAACATGAGGGTCGATACAGCTTGCCGCTTAAACTTCAGGGGACTGGAAATATTCAAGGCGGTGCATTAACAATTGACGCAAGTGCATCGAGCCAATTTTTGTCAGCATTACTTTTAGTTGCACCAAGTTTTGAAAATGGAATTATTGCCACGCATAAAGGCGGTTCACTCCCGTCCATGCCACATATCGAAATGACAGTAGAAATGTTGCGTGATTTTGGTGCAGATGTAAGCGTTGATGCATCAGCACAGTCTTGGAGCGTAAAGCCAGGGAAACTTCATGGCAAAGAGTTAGTAATTGAGCCCGATCTTTCCAATGCAGCGCCATTTTTATCAATAGCAATGGTGTGCGGAGGTAGCGTCACAATTGCAGACTGGCCGCACACCACAACTCAACCAGGTGATCAATTGCGTTCAATATTTACCCAAATGGGTGCAACGGTTTTAATGAATGAAAAAGGCTTAACGCTGACTGGTAATGGAGTTATTCACGGAATCGATATAGATCTACATGATGTCGGTGAACTAACTCCTTCTATTGCCGCAGTTGCTGCCCTTGCTGATTCACCTTCTCATTTGCGAGGAATAGCCCATCTGCGTCTGCATGAAACAGATCGCCTTGCTGCGCTGACTCGTGAAATTAATGCTCTGGGTGGAAATGTTGTAGAAGAAGAAAGCGCATTGCATATTACGCCCGCGCCGTTACATGGCGGCCTATTTCACACGTATGACGATCATCGCTTGGCAACCGCTGGCGCAGTTCTTGGATTAGTTATTCCTGGGATTGAAGTAGAAAACATAGCCACTACTCGCAAGACTCTGCCAGATTTTCCTGGGCTCTGGAGTTCACTACTTGTTTAAGCAGAAAAAATAATATGAGTCCGCGCGAATATGATGAATCTGACGCACGAGTAAGACCGTCGCGCAGTACACGGCCGCGAAGTAAAGATCGCCCTACGCATTTAAGTGCAATTTCAGGTTTAGTAACAACAGTAGATCGTGGACGCCAGACCTGCATTACTGACGACGGAGTGATTATTACGGCGATGCGTGCCCGTGAACTTGGACCAAAATCAGTTGTAGTGGGCGATCGTGTTTCTATTGTTGGTGATGTAACAGGTACGCAAGGAAGTCTTGCACGAATTGTCGCGGTTACTGAACGCCGAAATTCGTTAAGTCGAACTGTGGATGATTCCGCACAAGTAGAACGAACAATCGTTGCAAATATTGACCAGCTCGTAATTGTAGTTGCAGCACTTGCTCCAGAACCTCGACGTGGACTTATTGACCGTTTTCTTGTTTCGGCCTTTACTGAAGGAATCACACCAAAGCTTGTAGTAACTAAAACTGACTTAGGTGAAGTACCAGAATTTTTAGCAGAATATGAAAAATTAGATGTCGAAATATTACATACAGCAATCAAGAGTGATTCACGTGAGAAAGATTTACTTGCACTTCACGCCATGCTGAAAGGTAAAATTTCAGTTCTGGTTGGACATTCTGGAGTTGGCAAATCAACGTTAATCAATGCACTAGTGCCAGAAGCTGATCGGTTAACTGGAGATGTAAACGCTGCAACCGGTCGTGGACGCCATACTTCTTCAAGTGCAATTGCACTGCCACTTAATACAAATGATGGATGGATTATCGATACTCCAGGCATTAGAGCATTTGGTTTATCGCATATTGATGTAAACAGAATTGTCGATGCCTTTACTGATTTATCTCTAGTTGCAGCCACTTGCTTGTCGAATTGCTCACATGCTGAAAGTTCCTGCAAACTCGATGCTTGGGCCGCACCAAATGGGGTTGTTGATCCAGAGCGCACTGCACGATTAGTCAGCCTTCGTTCCTTGTTATCAGTCAAGGACCAGGCAGTTTTTGCGCCAGAGGTTTAGTATTGAAGCCATAGAGTTAGCATGAAAATGACCAAAGGAAATAATGAGTATGAGTGAGAGCAAATACGCCCAAGATTTAGCATTGGCGCACCTACTTGCTGATATCGCTGATTCAATTTCACTAGATCGTTACCAATCTTTAGATTTAGTAATTACAACAAAACCAGATAACACTCCAGTTACAGATGCTGACCGCGCAGTTGAAAGTGCAATTCGCGAAGCTCTTGCAACCCACCGCCCCAATGATGGCTTGCTTGGTGAAGAATTTGGCAGTGATATAACCGGTGCTAAGCGTTATTGGGTTATTGATCCAATCGATGGAACTAAGAATTTTATGCGCGGGGTTCCAACATGGGCAACGCTCATCGCTTTAGTTGAAGTAGCTGCTGATGGAACACAAGAGGTTGTTGTCGGAATCGCAAGTTCGCCCGCACTTGCCCGTCGTTGGTATGCATCGTGTTGCGAAGGCGCATTTGTAAATTTCAATGGTCAGACTCGCAAACTATCTGTCTCGCAAGTTAGTGCAATTAGCGATGCATCTGTTGCGTATTCAGATTTTGTTGGTTTTGATCAACGTCTAGATGCTTTCAATTCAATTCTCAAAAACGCTTGGCGTACTCGGGGAATGGGTGATTTTTGGTCACACATGTTGGTTGCAGAAGGTGCAGTTGATATTGCAATCGAACCTACGCTTGCGGTTTGGGATATGGCAGCTTTAGATATTATTATCCGTGAAGCAGGTGGCGTATTTACAAATACATCCGGTGAACACGGTCCATTCGGTGGAAGCGGAGTTTCAACTAACAAAGCTATTCACGATGTCTTGATCAAAGCATTGAATTCGTAGAAAGGTTTATACGATGTCTGCGGATTTAATTTTGGAGCCAACTACTCTTGCTATTGAAGGTATGACTTGTTCATCATGTGTGAACTCAGTTGAGAAAGCCCTAAATGGCGTTGACGGTGTTAGTGCGACTATAAATTTTGCGACAGAAACAGCTCATATTGTTGCACCTGCTGAAATGAGCGTAAAAGAACTAATAAAAATAGTTGAAAAAGCTGGTTACAAAGCCTCACTTCTACAAGACGCGCAAGCAGTGACCCTTCATAATAAAAAATCAGCACGTGCTCTTTTCTTTGCTTTCATCTTTGCAGTTCCAGCTGTAGCTATTTCAATGGTGATGAGCTGGCACCACAGTATTGATATGTGGATTCATACTCAGTTAGATGCATTTGGCCTTCCACATCCACTTTATTCAGCCACAGCTTGGCTGGTTATTGCACTTAGTGCGCCGGTTGTTCTGATTGTTGCTTGGCCAATTCACCGGGCAGCACTTCGAAATTTAAAACATCCAACAATGGACAATCTCATCTCGATGGGCTCACTCGCCGCATTCACATGGTCTATTTACGCAAACTCAACTGGTGAAGGTGATGTCTATACCGAAGTTGCAGCTGGCGTAATTTTCTTTGTCATCCTTGGACGCTTCTTAGAAACTCGCGCAAAGGCACGCGCAGGGGCCGCATTGAGTTCTCTGCTTGCACTTGGCAGCAAAGAGGTAACGATTGTTCGCGGGGGATTCCCACTAATCGTGCCAATCGATCAGTTACAAATCGGAGATGAGTTTGAAGTACGTCCAGGAGATCGCGTAGCAACCGATGGAATCGTGGTTTCTGGTGAAAGCGCAGTTGATAACTCAATGCTTACAGGTGAATCCAAACCCGTAGATGTTCGTCCTGGTTCGCAAGTCATCGGGGCTTCGGTTAACCATAATGGCCGTCTAATTGTTCGTGCTACGCGAATTGGTAGCGATACGGAACTAGCACGTATTACTGCAATGGTCATTAGTGCACAAGGAACCAAAGCTCCTATTCAGCGATTAGCCGACAAAATCAGTGCGGTGTTTGTCCCCGTTGTAACCATAATTGCGATCGGAACTTTTGCTGGCTGGTTTTACAGTGGGTACACGTTGACTCAATCTATTTCTGTAGCCATTACTGTTTTAGTTATTGCATGCCCATGTGCACTCGGATTAGCGACACCTGTAGCGTTATTAGTGGCATCAGGCCGCGGGGCACAACGCGGCATTGTTCTTCGGGAACCTCGCACTCTGGAAGTCGCACGAAACGTTGACACTGTTGTATTTGATAAGACCGGAACTTTGACTCAAGGTGTTATGAATGTTCAGAACGCAACAATCTCTCTTGCCGCCGGAAAGGTGCTGGGGACATCTTTCACTTCTTTAATGAACGAAATAACAATCCTTTCTTCGGCTAATGCCATCGAATCCGCAAACTCACACCCAGTTGCCTTGGCAATCTCGCGCTATGCCTTAGGTGCTGGTGCAAAAAACTATGTTGCTACAGAGTTCTCGGTAACTCCAGGCTCTGGTGCTGCGGGCCGTGTAAATCTTGGTCAACAATCACCTGTTGTGCTGATTGGTTCTCCTGCAGCTGTTGCTCATAGCTGCACCGATTTTCATCCAGAAATTAAGGCAGCCGTCGCCGCAGGACAAGCCGCTGGATTAACTGTGTCTGTTTTAGCGTGGGATGGCGTCGCACTTGCCGTGTTTGCAGTTGGAGATCAACTCAAAATCGAAGCTGCAGAAACTGTTGCAACACTAGTTTCTATGGGAATTACACCTTGGCTTGTCACGGGTGATAGCGCCGAAGTTGCCGCAACTGTTGCCGCAACTGTTGGAATCGATAGTGCTCATCTAATAGCTGGCGCACTCCCAGAAACAAAGTTAGAGATAGTAAAGAAATTACAAAGTGAAGGCCATTGCGTTCTGATGGTGGGAGATGGAATCAACGATGCCGCCGCCCTTACTGCATCAGATTTATCAATGGCGATGGGAACGGGAACAGACACAGCAATTTCTTCAGCTGATATCACTTTGATGAACTCTGGTTTAGGCAGCGTAATCTCGGCAATCACATTGGCAAAGAAAACGCTCAAGATTATTCATCTCAATATGGGGTGGGCGCTGGTCTATAACGTTATCGGCCTACCAATTGCAGCTCTTGGTTACTTGCAGCCAATCTATGCGGCGGCAGCAATGGCCCTGTCATCGCTATTCGTTGTCACCAATTCACTGCGCATAAATTAAAAAATCTCGCCCCGGTGAAACCGAAGCGAGATTTTTTTACTTTCGTACGTAGTAGCGGGGGCAGGATTTGAACCTACGACCTCTGGGTTATGAGCCCAGCGAGCTACCGAGCTGCTCCACCCCGCGTCGGTGAAGCAATCTTATGCGCATCAATAGATAAAGACCAAATCCGCGATATTTACTTCTTGGTCTGCGCATTAATTGCAGAATCAAGTGCAGATTTCAATCGCTTCTGTGCTTTGTCATAAGCAGCGAAATCGCCCTTAGCAAGAGCAGCTAAGCCATCTGAATATGCCTGCTTTGCACTTGCGAGTGCATTAGCAAGAGATGTGTTAGTTGTTCCTGTTGTACCGGTTGTTGTTCCAGAAGATGTAGCTGTTCCAGAGTTTCCACCGAATACTTGATCAAGTGCGCCCTTCAAAGTGTCGTCATATCCAATTTGATCACCGAAGGAAACTAGAACTTTCTGAAGTAATGGATATGAAGCAGTGTTTGCTGTTGCACGTACATAAACAGGTTGTACGTATAACAAGCCACCGCCCACTGGGAGTGTTAACAAGTTTCCAAGAACAACATCAGATCCACCTTGACGAAGCAAGGAGAGTGAGTTGGCTACTTCAGGTTTTGCTTCAAAGTTAGATGCAACTTGTGATGGGCCAGCAACGTTAGTACTACGTGGTAATTGCAGAACAGTTATTTTTCCGTAATTAGGTCCAGCATCAGAATTTACAACTGCAAATGCAGATAAGTTTTCACGGCCACCTCGAGGAACAAATGGAGTTGTAAGTGCAAACTCTGGTTTAGGTTCACCAGGCATTTGAAGAGTTAGGAAATATGGTGGTTGTGCACTTGCATTGGCACCAAATGTTGATGGGTCACGAGGTACGCGCCAGAAATCCTGCCCACCGTAGAAAGCTGCGGCAGTTTGGACGTGATACGCCGAAAGAATTTCGCGTTGGACTCGGAACATATCTTCTGGGTAGCGGATGTGATCGAGCAGCCCCTTAGAGATTGCGCTCTTTGGTTGAACCGTGCCAGGGAAAGCCTTGCTCCATGTGGCAAGAACTGGATCTTTCTCATCCCATTGATACAAGGTAACTGTTCCGTCATAAGCATCAACGGTGGCTTTGACTGAGTTACGAATGTAATTAATGTTCTGATTTCCTTGTGCAGTTACAGAAGTTGAGTTTGCAGTCAAAGCATCCGATGTAGCGCTAGAAAGTGAAGTCTGCTTTGAGTAGGGATAACCAGCAGATGTTGTGTATCCATCGATAATCCAAAGAATCTTGCCATCAACTAGTGCTGGGTATGGATCTCCATCAAGAGTTAGCCAAGGCGCAACTTTTGCAACGCGCTCACGGGGATTACGGTTGTAGAGAATCTTAGAATCCTTATTGATGAGGGAAGATAACAAAATACGTTGTTCTTGATACTTAAGCGCAAAGACAATTTTGTTAACGAGTGAACCTATTGGAACACCACCGGTGCCTGAGTATGTGACGTTTTTTTGACCATTAGCTGATGTGTCATCTGGATAGTCGAATTCAACTGGGCTATCTGTTTTTACGCCGCCGATAATTGAGTAGTCAGGAACGTTTTCACCAAAATAAACACGAGGCTCAAATGTTCCAAGACCCTTTGTTGGTGGCAGATCGCCAACAACAAATGATGGCTTTCCATCTGCATCACGGGCATTACCAAATGCTGCAACGAAACCAAATCCATGTGTATATACCAAGTGGTCGTTAATCCAGTTTCGTGAAGGGTTTCCTGCGATATTTAATTCACGCACCGCAACAACAGTGTCGCGCTTTACTCCATCGAGCGTATAGCGATCGATATCGAGCGAATCGGGGAAACTGTAATAAGGCTTTATCTGTTGTAACTGGCGAAAAGTAGCTGAAATTACATTGGGATCCATTAATCGGATATTAGAAATCGTAGCTGCATCCTTAGTTAGCTGACCAGCAGAAGTTGTTAGAGTAGCTTGGTAGTCGCTAACTGTTACATCGCTTAGTCCGTAAGCAGCACGTGTTGCATCGATATTGCGCTGAATATATGGCGCTTCCTTTGATGACTCACTTGGCTTTACTTGGAATTGTTGAATAGCTCCTGGATAGATTCCAGCGATTAAAACCGAAGAGATAACTAAAAGCGCGGTTCCGGCAGCAGGCAAAACCCATGAACGACGAACGATATTTGCAAAAAATAGCAAAGCACAGACAACTGCGATTGCCGCAAGGATTGCCTTTGCTGGCAAGGTCGCGTTGACATCGGTATATGTAAGACCGGTAATCAACTTACTTTCTTTTAGCGCCAGGTGATATCGGTCAAACCAGTATGCAACTGCCTTCATTAGAACTACCCCGCCAAGAAGTACAGAGAGCTGTACGCGAGCAGCAACAGTTGTTCGATCTTCTTGGACCGCAAGACGTATTCCACCATATAAGTAATGAACGATTGCAGAAGCAATAATTGCAAGAATTAATGTTGAGATACCCCAAGCAATAATGGTCTGCCAGAATGGTAATTTAAATGCAAAGAAAGATATATCCATATTGAACTGTGGATCTTTAATACCGAAATCTGTTGAGTTCTTAAATAGAAGCCATGTTTCCCACATTGCAGAACCAGATGTTCCTGCGAAATAGAAAAGTCCAAGAGCAAGTGCAATCACTACCCAACGTTTGATTGGTTCGATTTGTGCACGATAACGCTCAAGATTATCGGCCTCAATACTTAATGGAACATAGAGAGGGCGGCGCTTGTACGCAATGATGAAATTGAGTAAGACGATAAATGATGTCAGTAACCCTGCGGCGATGAAAAGATAAATCTTTGTCGTAAGTACCGTTGTCCATACCGATGTGAAAGCTACAGATTTAAACCAGAGCCAATCGGCATAGAAGCCACTGAGTGAAAGGAAGAATCCAGACAAAACAACTAAAATTCCAATTGTTAATGCAAGGGGACTGCGGCGGCCTTTGAAATTAAACTGTGGGGTTGCGTTACTCATCATGGTCATACGCTAGCGCACAGTGGGGGTGGCTACATTCCCAGTATTAACCCAGAGTTACAGGGCAGCCACTGCTTCGGCGAGGGTAGAGATGATCACCACTTTAATTCCAGCGGGAGTATGTGCAATCTCTGCGCTATTGCCAGCAGGAGCTAAAAACAAGGTGGCGCCGGCTTTATAGGCTGCTTGTATTTTCTCGTTAATCCCACCAATTGGCCCGACTTGTCCGTCAGTAGAAATAGTTCCGGTACCGGCAATGTGTCGCCCGTGCAGCAAATCTTTTTCAGTAAGTAATTCGATAACACCTAATGCGAAAATCATTCCGCCACTTGGCCCGCCAGTTTTCTTTACATCAAATGAAATATTTTTTAAGTGCAAATCATTTGCAGCAACCCCATACTCAGGATGTAACCGTAAAAATGATAGGGCTGCAGTTGTCGCATTATCTTGGGAACTAGTCATGTCAGCTTTGGCTTTTTTATTTTCAGATTCCTGTGTTGCACCAGGAGGATAAATTGCAGCGCGGGGATATACAGCCTCATCAGCTTTTAACCATGAATATATTATTTCAGGCCCAATAATCCAGTTATTAGGGTTTGTGACCCGGATTGACATCAAATCAATACGCCCCGTCGAGGGATAAGTTTTTTGATTTTTAATCGTGATTATTTTATTGAAAATATTTTGTGCATCCCCGGGTAAAACTATTGCGAAGGGAAGGGGGGCTACTAAAGCAAGAACGGTGAAGATTGAAAGAAGAAAGAAAACTATTCGAGGTAGTGGTGAAAAGCGCATTGGGCCTAGAAAGCCTTCTACTTAGCGCTTCTTCAGAAAAGGATTGTCATCTAAAGCATCACTTGCAGGGTCGGGCTTTATCAATTGAGTTTCACTGAGCACAGCAGGTGCAGGTTGCACAGAATCTGCAGCAACATCGCGTGCCTGCGAATCCCGTAGAGAATCCTGAAAGCGCTGAAATTGTCCAACAGATCTTTGAGTTTCTTGTGCAAACTTGCCTTCAAACTTGGTTACCCACAAAACATAAAGAAGTGCTCCGCCAAGACCCACAGCAGGAACGACCCACCAAATGAGTGCAAGAAAGGCGCTGGACATACGGTGAGTCTATCGCCCGCTGGGGCAGAACGCTCAATGTAATCCTTTCTTAGCTTTTGGGAAGAAATCAGTTGGCTAACTGGTTACAGCACTGGGAGGATTTATACATGTCGCCATTTGGTTTTACACCGGATAGTTCAGATGACCCTGAGAAAAATAATGACGGGGAGTCCGTTGATTTCGCTGCAATGATGGCGCAGATGCAAGCACAGATTCAGCAACAGTTTTCTGCATTAGGTATGAGCGGCCCAGGATTTTCTCAATCAACTGAAGCGTTACCAAAAAATATTGTCCGCGATACAGCTAAGAAATTTGTTACCGCTAAAGGATCCGCCCCTATTGGCGCAAACGATGTTGCCAAAGTCGAAGAAGCATTTTCAATCGCCCAACTGTGGCTCAATGAAGCAACCTTTTTTCCTCAATCTTCGGCAGTTGGAAATCCAGCAATGGCCAGGACAGATTGGGTTGATACAACATTGACTGGGTGGCAAACCTCTGTTGAGCCGCTTGCACTCGGCTTGGCCGCGGCAATTTCAGAGCTACTGAGTAAGGCACAAGGTGAACAGGATCAAGGCGAAGCTGAAAGTGCGATGCAAATTCCGGTGGGAATGATTGCAACGCTTTTGCGCTCATTTATTGGCTCATTGATTGCAACGCAGTTAGGTCAATCTATTGGTGGGCTAGCAGCACATGTAACTGGCACACATGATGTGGGCTTGCCATTGGTGGACCCTGCCTATCCAGCACTGGTTCCCCAGAATATTAATGAGTGGGGTCAAGATTTAGATATCCCTATGGATGAAGTACGCATTTTCCATGCACTTCGAGAAGGTGCGCTTGCTCGTTTATTTGCACATAACCCTTGGCTCATTTCTTATATTCGTACCGCAATTTCAGATTATGGCAAAGGCATTCGAATCGATATCGACGCGATTCAACGTCAAGCACAAGAAGTTTTTGATGCAGCATCTGAAGATGGAAAAGAATTTGATCCAACTAACCCCGAAAGCTTCACTCTTGCATTAAATGAAGGAATTTTTACTCCTGAAGAAACTCCGGCTCAACGCGCAGCGTTAACTAAATTAGAAACCGTCTTAGCGTTAATTGATGGATGGAGTGAAGAAGTAGTCACACTTGCAGCAGGAGATCGTTTACCCAATCTTGTGGCCCTTCAAGAAACTTTGCGCAGGCGCCGTGCAACATCTGCACCAGCGCAACAGTTATTTGCAACGCTTTTTGGTTTGCAAGTCTCACCAAAGTTGGCCCGTGAAGCGGCAGGGTTCTGGAAAGCAGTTCGTGAAGTTAAAGACCTCCAAGGTCGTGATCAGATTTGGAGTGGAATCTTGCCAACGTCAGATGATTTGCTCACTCCGCAGAGCTATCTGGCAAGTATTGAAATTCCTGACGATTTATCTGGCCTCTAAACAGCCTCAAAAAAGAAAAGCGAACTCCCCGGCCGCTCATTCTTTATCAGCCTTCCCCTTGCTGATACAGAACAGTTTTCCGAGGAGTTCGTAGTCGTAACGTAAATGTATTTGGCCCGAGAATCAACTGGGAATCACTTTGACACAACCACTTTTTCTCGTGTAAGGCAGATTTTTCCGCTGGTAAATAATGAGATATTTTCAAATGAATATAAAAATCTCTCAACACGTGGTTGAGCTTTGCCGATTGCCAAGCACCAGAGCGGTAGCGTGTGGAACATGAATGGACAGGAGTTTGGCGCTAACCCTGCCGAGGAGTTGGAAGGCCTCAACACGTTACCCGGAATTAATGAGGGCGAAATAATCGTGATCAGATCTACCCGGCGCAAGAAAAATATCTCTGCTTATCGTCAGGGTGGCCGAATTGTCGTCTCGATCCCTGCCCGAATGAGTAAAGCCGATGAACGGGCGATGGTTCCAGAGATGGTCGCCAAGATTCGGGCTCAAGAAGCGGCCATGACCATGAGCGAAGAATCGCTGGCCCAACGAATAGATGAACTCCTCAAGGAATTAGCCCCAGAAATAACGCTGCGCCCGGCTTCAGTGGCGTGGAGAGCAATGCGCGAGCGCTGGGGCTCTTGCACGGGCGTAGATCGCACGATTCGAATCTCTGACCGACTCAAGGGCGCACCAGAACACGCCCTGGACTATGTCCTCTTTCACGAGGCGATCCATCTTCAGTATTTCGATCACGGCTCCGAGTTCAAAGAGCTTTTAGCCCGCTTTCCAAAGGCCGATGTCGCCAGCGCCTACTTGGATGGATATGAGGCGGCCGAAACCGCGCTCGCAGCCCCCGAGGCGCTCAAAAAACTGCTGGCAGGGATGTAGCTACCCCTTTTATAGTGAAAATACCTACCCACAAACGCGCCTGCTTACGCTTAATCACGCGTAAGCAGGGGTATCGTCCTACTTAACAGAACGCTCGCCCCGCACGGGGAGCAACTCCCACGGGATTGCAAGCGTCGAACGGAGGACATGAAAATGACAGTAGAGACATACAAAGGTGACGCTTACTGCGTTAAGTGCAAAGAGAAGCGTGATTTCGAGGGAACCGTAAAGGTCTCTGACTCAGGTCGTCGCATGGCACAGGGCATCTGCCCAGTGTGTGGCACCAAGGTCAATCGCATCCTTGGCAAAGCTCAGTAATTAAATTTCGCTCACACGATGTGAGCGTCTAGCGTTAAAGGAAACCCCCACGTTAATAGCGTGGGGGTTTCTTCTTTCCAAATAGTTGATCTTCGGGAGATAAAAATTCGTACCGTCATAAATAACTTCACCTACCATCAAATTTATTGACGATTCCACAGATTTCTTTCAGTTCATTACAGAGACGGTGGATTCTCACAACTCTTGCGACATGACTACAACCTTTATTCCGAGTGCACAACAAATCTCTATCCCAGCGGCATCACTAGAATCCACATTCCCTCGACTAAAAAATGGCATTTTCGTAAGCACATCCACAAGCAAAGAGGAAAAGTCGATAACGGTAGCAACTTCATTTCATGGGATAGAAATCATTCATAGTCAGGCCCGTTCAATCATTGAACATTTCACTGGCACAATGAGTTCAGTTGAGATTGCTACACAATTAGATGTACCCATTTCAATAATAGATTCAATTATTAAAGAATTACTCACTGTGAATTTTCTTGACACACAACGCAACACCATCAAACTCAATAATCGATTTCAATCCTCAATCGCATCACGTGCAGCGCATACAGAGGATCAAAGCAATGATGCTGCATATAGCCAACTTCAAAAAAGGTTAGCTCCAGAGTTGAGCCATGCGACTTGGATTAAAGGTGTTCGAGATGGTGGTGTTGACCTGATGAGCGCCCGCCAGAATTACGGAATTGAGATAATTGGAAATTCCAGAACTGCAACTTTGCTTTACTCAATCTTGCTCGCTAGCGGAGTCACAAATACCCGAATTTCACTATCAGCTTCATATAAACATCCAACCGTTGCTTATAGTGATTTAGGCTCTGGTTCATTGCGAACTACTGACCTAGGTTTAAATTTTAAGAAAAGAGTTGAAGAACTTTCTCGTGAATGGTCACTTTTTCCCGTTGCCTCAAGTTATGCACTTGCTCAAAGAGGAGCGCCTAAACCAGTTCTTCCAGAAAAGAATTTGCGAATAATTTGTGACGGTTTTGATTCGCAGTATGTAGAACATTTACTAAAGGATGGCCATGATCATTTATTTATTGGCAGAGCACCTGGTCACGCAGCAACGATTGGGCCATTTGTACAACCAGGTAATTCTCCATGCCGACAATGTCTTTCTCTGATCGAGGCAGATCGAGTAGGTGTGTCACACCTTTCGATACCACTTAGCACTAGTGATGAATTGCCAATTGCGATTGCACATCAGGTAGCAGCGTTGGCAGCACATGCAGCGCTGAAATTCATTGATACCGGCGAAAGCGAGCTACTAGCGGCTCAGTTGGTCGTGGATTTTCTAGATGCATTTACTCCACGGTTACAGCGCTTCTCTCAGCACCCTGAATGCAGTTGTTTGTGGCCACGAGAAGACCTACTTCTCTAAATTCCGAACAGTTTTACACAGCCATTGAAGCTTTGAAGTGATGAGCAGTTGAGACAAGAAGAATTAATTTATTCAAACCAGCCAGAGAAGTTCACACACAAAAACAAGTAGAAAAGAGAGAACAATGAAATCCATAAGTAAAACTTTAATTAGAGGTGAGCTGCTATTTCGTACGAAATTAGAGCTAGCCCATAAGAACTTCTATGCACAATTGCGAGATGAGCAAGGAGACGTACCTGGATGGGTGTTAGTTGTCTTGATGACCACAGGGCTTGTGACTGCAATTTGGACGATAGCCGCACCTCGACTAACCGCAATTCTTAAAAACTCACTAGATGCCATGAATGGCATTCGCTAAACAGAATTGAAGGTCAATGTCCGTGAGAAATAAGCTCCATTACAGAAAACTAGAAAAGCTAAGAGGCCTAGGCAAAAATGAAGATGGAAATGTTGAAAGCGCATTGGTTCTAGTCCCGTTATTAGTGCTCTTTCTGATTGCGATTGAATTAGTCGTAGCAACAAATCTTCGCAACAGTGATTTCGCACTTGCACAGGGTGATGCAACTAGAAGGGCCATCAGTGGTCAACTTCTAGCCTCAGATCGTGTGATTGAATTAAATTCACCAGATTCATTTGCTCACATGAAGCTTTTGATTTCACATCGCAAACATTCACTTCCACAACTAGTTCCAGGATTAATTGCATTACTAGGTGGTAAAGCCGTAGTCGAAGTAAACGGTGTAGCGCTAATGGAAACAATCAATTGATGAAGAAACTACGAGATGAATCAGGTAGTGCAGTTGTTGAATTCGTTGCATTAGCAATTCCACTATTTATACCTATTTTTATCTACCTCAATAGTTTTGCTTCAGTAAGTGGCAACGAAGCAGTGATTCGCATCTTGGCACGTGAAGGAGTTCGTGCATATGTAGCTAGTGACAATGACTATGCCGGGCGAGCAGTTTCCGAGCAGGCTATTTCACTTATTGCTAAGAACCTTGGGCTAAGTAGTAATGAGATTGATTCACTTACCGTGAGTTATCAATGTTCACGTCTTCCATGTTTATCGGCAAATAGTCGCATCAGATTAACGATTTCATATATAGATGCCCAGTCACGTCGAGTAATTGAAGCCTCAGCTCAAGAAAATGTAAGTCCATGGAAGTAAAAGCAAAAGCTACATTAAGTGATGAACGTGGTTCGCTAAGTGTGGTAATTATTGGCCTATTTATCATTACCGTTGCATCGTTAATGGTGATGAGTGATGTGGCAACAATCTTTGTTGCAAAGCGCTCGTTAGCTCAGGCAACTGAAGCTGCAGCAATGCGAGGAGTTCATACCCTAGATCGCAGTTCGTATTACACAGGCAAAGGCACCATTGCGACGACTCCTATGAGCCTAATAAATAAACGGGAGCATCCAAGTATTCCTATCGATTGCGATCAAGCAGTACTAGATGTGATGTTAGAACTTCATAATTGGAGCCAAGATGAGAGCTCCATGAAGCGTAAAGAACTTGCGGGAATTGTTTTGACGGATTTCTCCTGTGACGGAACATCTATAGAGATAGCTACATATTCGAAGGTCAGGTTTCCATTTACGGTTCCATTTTCTTCTTTGGATTCGGCAGAGCTCACCTCGTCTGCAGGCAGTACAAATCAAGTTCAAGAAGGGTTTTATTTATTCGGGATTAGATTGCATTAACCTGACTTAAAGCAGCAATTGCATCGGTTTTTCCATATCTTTGCCTCCGCTATCCTTGTGCCATGGCCGCGCGCGAATATCAATTAGAGATAAATGAAATTGACGCGACCCTTGTTTCAATTGAAAAAGTTCTAGATCTTCCTAAATTGCGTAAACAAGCCGCACAGTTAGAGGAAGAAGCGGGAGTTCCTAATTTGTGGGATGACCCTGAAAACGCGCAAGTAATAACTAGTCGCCTCTCTCGCGTTCAATCTGAAATTGCAAAATTATCTGGGCTGCGTCAACGAGTTGAAGATTTACCTATTCTCTTTGAATTGGCGGCGAGTGAGCCTGATGGATCTGGTGTAGCCGATGCTGAAAGAGAGCTAGACGCAGTTAAGAAATCAATTGGTGAACTCGAAGTTCAAACACTGCTCAATGGTGAATACGATGACCGCGACGCCCTTATAACTATTCGATCCGAAGCAGGGGGCGTAGAAGCAGCCGACTGGGCTGAAATGATTATGCGTATGTATTTGCGTTATTGCGAGCGTCATAATTTTAAAGTCGATGTCCTAGAAACCTCTTATGCTGAGGAAGCCGGAATCAAATCAACAACTTTTCGCGTTAGCGCACCATATGCATATGGAACTTTATCGGTTGAGCAAGGCACACATCGATTAGTCAGAATTTCCCCTTTTGATAGTCAGAGCCGCCGACATACGTCATTTGCAGGAGTTGAAGTTGTTCCAGTTGTTGATCAAAGTGATCACGTGGAAATTGATGAAAAAGAAGTTCGCGTTGATGTGTATCGCTCATCTGGTCCTGGGGGACAAGGTGTGAACACAACTGACTCCGCGGTTCGCTTAACTCATATTCCAACTGGCATCGTAGTTTCTTGCCAAAATGAACGCTCACAGATTCAAAACAAAGCTACAGCGATGGCTGTTTTGCAATCAAAATTGTTAGAGCGCCGTCGCCAAGAAGAGCAGGCAAAAATCAATGCACTCAAAGGTGACAACTCGGGCTCCTGGGGAAATCAAATGCGTTCTTATGTTTTAGCGCCGTATCAAATGGTGAAGGACCTGCGTACTGATTATGAAACTGGAAATACTTCGGCAGTACTCAATGGTGAAATTGATGAATTCATTGAAGCTGGTATTAGGTGGCGTCGTAGTTCCTAAATCCCTCAGGTAAAGCTTAAATCACAGTTTTCACAGGCTCAGAAGCGCGTTACTTACCCGCATTTCCAACTATTTTCCATAAACTATGCAACAGGCCGAGTGCGGATTCCCCGTTATCCGCGTCGCAGATGCAAGAGGAGATTTAAATGATTCGCTTTGAGAACGTCACGAAGATCTACTCTGGTCAAGAACGAGCAGCCCTTGATTCAGTCAGCCTTGAAATTATTAAAGGTGAATTTGTATTTCTTGTGGGACTTTCTGGTTCAGGCAAATCAACTTTCTTACGATTAATTTTGCGCGAAGAGCGCCCAACAAGTGGAGTGATTCATGTGGCGGGTAAAGATTTAGGAACCCTTGCCGCACATAAAGTTCCCGAGCTACGCCGCCAAGTAGGCACTGTTTTCCAGGATTTTCGACTTCTACCCAATAAAACTATTACCGAAAATGTAGCTTTTGCTTTGCACGTTCTCGGATATTCACAGAAGGAAATCAACCGAGAAGTACCAGAAGTTCTAGAGTTAGTAGGACTTGAAGATAAGGGCGATCGGTTACCGTCAGAGATTTCTGGTGGAGAGCAACAAAGAGTTGCAATCGCTCGTGCATATGTCAGCCGACCACCAATCTTGATTGCTGATGAACCAACTGGAAACTTAGATCCGGCAACATCGGTTGGAATTATGAAATTACTTGATCGTATTAATCGTGAAGGAACTACAGTTTTGATGGCTACACATGATGCAGGAATTGTTGACCAGATGCGAAAGCGCGTTATCGAACTTGATTTAGGCCATGTCATCCGCGACCAAGTTCGCGGTGTCTATGGATATACAGGATAAGGACGGGGAGTCAGAATGCGCGCACGGTTTCTTTTAAGCGAAGTTGGTATCGGTCTTCGTCGAAACATGACAATGACCTTTGCCGTCATAGTTACTACTGCCATCTCACTGTCATTGCTCGGAATCGGCCTACTTTCAAATGCTCAAGTCGGTGCGATGAAGGATTATTGGTATGACAAAATTGAAGTTTCAGTATTTCTTTGTGGTTCACTTTCTGAATCCCCATCATGTGCCGGCGGAGTTGTAACTTCAGAGCAGCGCTTGCAGATTCAGCAGGATATTCAATCTATGTCTGCAGTCGACTCTGTTTTCTATGAGTCACAGTCACAAGCTTTTGCACATTTCCAAGAGCGTTTTAAGGATTCAGCCATTGCCGCAAATGTGACTGCAGATCAATTGCCAGAATCATTTCGGGTCAAACTAAAAGATCCAACGCAGTTTGCAGTAATTGTGAGTGCCTTCTCAGGGCGCCCTGGAGTTGATGTTGTTCAAGATCAACGCAGTATTTTGGATAAGTTCTTCAAACTTTTAGGTGTGCTACGAAATGGTGCATTACTTGTTGGTTTAGCATCGGTATTAACTGCAGCGCTATTGATTAGTAACACTTTGCGCATTGCAGCCTTTAATCGCCGCCGTGAAACTGGCGTGATGAAACTTGTTGGTGCATCCTCATGGTCAATCCAGCTGCCATTTCTTCTAGAAGGAATTATCTCAGCCATTGTTGGTTGGGCACTTGCAACGGGTTTACTTGCAGCACTCAAAAGCGTTATTGATTCGAAAGTTGCCCCGCTTCTTTCCTTCACCAAGTTCTTTGGTTGGGGCGAAGTCTGGGTTTCATCAGCATATTTGCTAGCGACAGGCCTAGTTGTTTCAACACTTGCATCAGTAATTACGCTTCGCCGCTACTTAAAGGTTTAAAGCATTCATATCTAATGAGAGAATTAGCCCTGTAATCTCTTTAAAACAAGGAAGGGCGGTGATGCGGTTATGGTTAAAGAAGTTGGCCGCAAGGTCATTGCCCAAAACAAAAAGGCGCGCCACGATTATTCAATCGAGGATACTTTTGAGTGTGGCATGGTTTTAATGGGCACTGAAGTTAAATCACTTCGCATGGGTAGAGCTTCACTCATTGATGGTTTTGCCATGATCAATGATGGTGAACTCTGGTTGAGTGGTGTTCACATACCTGAATACACCGAAGGTACATGGACTAACCACACACCTCGCCGCGATCGCAAACTCCTAGTTCACAAAAATGAACTCAATAAGTTAATTGCAAAGCTCAAGGATTCTGGCACTACTTTGGTTCCGCTCTCCCTTTATTTCAAAGATGGAAAAGCTAAAGTTGAAATCGCAGTCGCCCGTGGAAAGAAAGCTCACGATAAGCGTGAAGCACTCAAAGCCCGCGAGGCTGACCGTGAAGTGGCACGCGTAGTTTCGCGTGGTAGTTCAGGAAAGAGCGGCCGCGCTTCTAAGCGTTACGAGGACTAGTCAAGGAATTCCTTGTTAAAAGAATCAGAAATCCCCTGATTATGGCTTGTCCGCTTTATGTCTTACACTTAACGTACCGCCGCCTAGTTTGCCTAAATTTTTAGGCCGATTTAGCGACGGTAAGTAATGCTAATTACTTTGACAATTACATAGAGAAGAAGAATTACGTTTCTTTTTCTCCAAGGTTTATGTGCGTAAGGCACAAACACACTTGGGGGTGAACGGTCTCGACTTTGGATGTTGAGGCAGGGGAAGCGGGCCGAGGAAGCCGGAATGATCTCGTAAACCAATAATCCGTGCAAAAAATAACTGCTG
>WLQG01000021.1 GCA_009698445.1 Actinomycetota bacterium | reverse complement strand
GTTTTAGGACGGGCGTTTAATCAGCGTGGATACGCTGCATTTGATCCGAGCACAATTAACTCAGACCCAGCAGCGATGGAAGATCTTTACAACGCACCAGCTGCATCATCGATACGCACTGGTCGCATGACGATTGACGATGTAGTCACGCGTACAGGAATGTTATTTGCAGTTCTTGTTGCCGTTGGAGCAGCAGCTTGGACACTCAACCTTGGCTCAGGTGCAATGCTGCTAGGAATCCTTGGTGGCTTCGTACTAGCAATGGTCAACAGCTTTAGCAAAACCGTTAAACCAGCGTTGGCAATTGCATACGCTGCTTTTCAAGGTTTAGCACTTGGAACAATTAGCAATCTATATAACTCTGCTTACGCTGGCATTGTTAGCCAAGCCGTAATCGTGACGATTTGTGCATTTACCGGAATGTTGTTTGCTTACAAGAGCGGACGCATCCGCGTAACACCTAAGTTCACTAAAGTATTGATGACAGCAATGATCGGCTACCTAGTTTTAGGCCTGCTCTCATTCATCGGTTCATTCTTTGGTGCAAGTATCTATAGCGTTGGCGGCTTTGGTTTAATAATTGCCGCTGGTGGAATGGTGCTTGCAAGCTTCTTCTTGATTCTAGATTTTGATCAGATTCAAAAGGGAATCAATGCAGGAGCACCACAAACTGAATCATGGCGTGCTGCTTTTGGTTTGATGGTCACAATCGTGTGGCTATATCTAGAAGTTCTGCGCCTGCTATCAATTTTGCGCAGCAGCGACTAATTACAGATCTTCATCGAGGGGCCTCAGGTTTTTAACCTGGGGCTCTTCGACATTTCTGGTCTCTGGAATTTGATAGACCAAAACTAGGGCGATAATAAATATTGCAGCTGATAAACCAAAAGCGGCACGATATGAATAAAGATCTGAGATTGCGCCGATGACAATTGGCCCAACCATCAGTCCAGCATCACCTGCCATCTGAAAGATTGCGATTACCTTGCCACCTCTGCCTTTAATGACATCACCTACGATGCTTGCAGGAGCAGTAGATAGGAAAGCCCCACCAAAACCAAGGATTGCCATGGAGAGTAAATACATCCACACGTGAACCGCAAACACAAGCAATAAAACACCAGCTAAAACAACTTGCGCACCAATAATGGATGCGGCTCGACGTCCCTTTTCATCTGAGTATCTGCCCGCGCGAAGCAATATCGTCCCTTGAATGATGGCTGAGAGTGCAAGACCATAACCAACAATTGCAGTTGTAGATTTCAATTCCTCGGTGACGAAAATAGGCAAGATTGATGCACGCAAACCAAAGAAAACCCAACTACCAATAAATGTAAGCACAAGAGCAATTCGATACGGCTTCATTGCTAGCGCTTCACGAACGGTTGTCTGGTTCAGGCTATCCGTAAATTTATTATCTTTGCCTATTTTTTCGCCTTTAAGAAAGAAGAAAGCAACAGTTCCAGAGCAAAGAAGCAGCACTGAATATACAAAAAAAGGCGCACGTAATGAAATGACAGAGAGCAACCCACCAATTGCCGGACCCGCAATTCCACCGACAAGAAATGCTCCTTGGTAGACCGACTGTGCTCGGCCACGGTGAGCATCATCAACTGAACGCATAATGACTGAACCCGCCGCCACAGAAAACATTGATGAACCAAGTCCGCCTGCAGCACGAAATACAAGTAGTTGCTCGTAACTTTGGGCAAGAGCTGCTAAGAAAGTAAAGAAAGCAACCATAAAAACACCGGATGAAAATACTGCTCGTTCGCCAAATTTATCCACCAATGTTCCAGAGATTAATCCTGAGGCAAAACGAGTAATAGCAAATGCTGAAACGATCAAACCAATCGCTGCATTATTAACGCCAAAAGATTTAGCGAATACAGGAATAACAGGCAAGATGATTCCAAAACCTACAGCTACAAAAAAGGATGCCGCAACAAGTGCAGGAACTTCTCGGGGAAGATCCTTAAATGGGGATTGCATTAACCGAGTGATTCGCCTGCTGCATCTTCACGCGCTGCCGCGTAATCCTGGGTCGTGCGCAGCGGAGTTTCTCGCAACATAAATGCAAGTATTAACCCAAGGGCCGTAACTGGCGCTGCTGCATAGAAAACCACATGGAATGAGTTTACGAAAGCCTCTAACGCAGTTTGCTTAATAACTGGCGGGAAAGTTTTTAGAACTGCCGTATTGGTTGTCAGAACTTCTAATTGAGCCTTATCAAAGCCAGCAACAGCGGTTGGATTGGTTTTAGCTAAATCACCGAAGCCAGCTGACATGTAATGCACTACACGGTTAGTTAAAATACTTCCAAAAATCGCTGTTCCGAAGACGGAACCAAGTGAGCGGAAGAAAGTATTTGAACTAGTTGCAACTCCCATATCCTTGAATTCAACTGAGTTTTGAAGCGCGATAACAATGGTCTGCATTGAAAGACCAAGCCCGGCACCGACCATGACGGCATAGATTGAAATCTGCCAATAAGGCGTATCAATCTGCAAGCGAGTCATCAGCAAAATTCCCACAGTCATAATTGCAGTGCCCATGATTGGATAGCGCTTGTAATGACCATGCTTTGAAATCATTTTGCCAGAAAAAATAGAAGTTGAGACGATTCCAAGCATTAAAGGAATCAACTTAAGCCCAGCTTCAGTGGCTGTGTAACCTTTTACAACCTGGAAGTAGAGAGGCAACATAACAATGGCACCAAACATGCCCGCACCGATTACGCCGCCTAATAGTGATGTAATTGAAAAAGTATGATTCTTGAAAAGATGAAGGGGAAGGATTGGTTCCTTGGCTTTGCTTTCCCAGTACAGGAATGCAACCGCGAGTAAAACCCCAACTACTGCGTAAGAAATCGTGCGGCTATCGCCCCAGCCATATTGGGGGCCATAGATTGAGACTGAAAGCAGAATTAAACAGACAGAGACAACCATTAGTACTGCGCCTAAGTAGTCAATTGAATGTTCGCGCTTAACTTTAGGAATGTGTAGAACAGCTGAAGTAATAATAAGAGAAGCAATTCCGATAGGTAGGTTGATGTAGAAAATCCAACGCCATCCGGTTACACCCAAAATTGTCTGATGATCAGAGAAGAACCCACCTAACAATGGGCCGGCAACTGAAGATAAGCCCCAGACCGCGCCAAAGTAACCCTGGTACTTACCACGCTCGCGTGGAGGAACGATGTCCCCGATGATTACGAAAGTTAATGCCATCAAACCACCAGCGCCAAGACCTTGTAGTGCACGGGTTGCAATCAACTGGGTCATGTTTTGTGAAGCACCTGCGAGGAATGATCCAATTAAGAAAGTAACAATCGCAAATTGGAATACAACACGGCGCCCGTAGATATCTGAAATCTTTCCGTACAATGGAGTAGATGCAGTTGAAGTTAGAAGGTACGCGGTAACAACCCAGGTGTAGTGATTGAGGCCATCAAACTCTTCAACAATATTTTTAAGCGCTGTCGAAACGATTGTTTGGTCAAGGGCTGCAAGGAGCATTCCAGTCATAAGGCCGCCCAGGATGATCATGATTTCCTTGTGGGTATGGGCCTTTGCTGATGCGTTAAGAGGAGGATTTTTAGACATGTGGGTAAGGTTACCGCGTGAAATCAATTATTGCCCAGAACCTAGTCAAGACCTATCGCAGTGGTGAGGTGAAAGCGTTAGATGATTTGTCTCTTGATGTTGAAGAAGGCACAGTTTTAAGCGTATTAGGACCGAATGGCGCAGGTAAAACAACAACTGTGAGAATTCTCGCAACTTTATTAAAACCTGATTCAGGTAGTGCAACAGTCTCAGGCATCGATGTAATTAAGCATCCAGACAAAGTTCGCGAACTTATTGGTTTATCTGGTCAATATGCAGCTGTTGATGAAACCTTAACGGGTTGGGATAACTTGGTGATGTTTGGCCGTTTGTATCACTTAGGTAAAGCTGCATCCATAAAGCGGGCTGAGGATTTACTGGAAAGATTTTCATTAACTGATAGCGCTCGCCGACCAATTAAAACGTATTCCGGTGGAATGCGCCGTCGATTAGATTTAGCGGCATCACTAATCGTGCAACCAAAAGTTTTATTTCTTGACGAGCCGACAACTGGGCTAGATCCACGCGGTCGCCAAGAGATGTGGGAAGTTATTCAAGAGTTAGTAAAAGGCGGCGTGACCCTTTTGCTCACAACCCAATATTTAGAAGAAGCTGATCAGTTAGCCGATGAGATTGCAGTTATTGATCACGGAAAAGTAATTGCGCGCGGAACATCGGATGCGTTAAAAAAGCAGGTTGGAGGAGAACGCTTAGAAATAACCGTTGAAAACTCTGATATTGCCAAGGCTCAAGAAATCATTGCTCGAATCAGTGGAACCGCAACACATACCGACGTTCGAACTATTTCAGCCCCAGTCACTACCGGCTCTATCGCTCTCATGGATGCACTTCGCGCCCTTGATGAAGCCAAGATCCATCCACTCGATATTGGTCTCAAGCGCCCTTCACTCGATGATGTCTTTTTATCCCTTACTGGCCATGTTGCTGAAGAAGAGGTGAAGGCATGAAAAATGCAATCACGGACTCCTTAATCATTACAAAGCGTCAACTGCTGCAGTTGGCTCGCGTGCCAGAAGTTCTAATCTTTTCTACCATTCAACCCGTCATGTTTGTACTTCTATTTCGTTTCGTATTTGGTGGCTCAATTTCTACGGGCCAGCCAGGCGGATATGTTCAACTTCTGATGCCTGGAATCTTTGTTCAGACTGTCGCATTTACTTTGGCGGCAACTGCATCTGGTTTAGCTGAAGATATGAAAAAGGGTTTAATCGATCGCTTCAGGTCCCTTCCTATTGCTCGATCAGCGTTAGTAGTTGGACGCACATTAGGAGATTCACTTCTTAATATTTTGGTACTAGTTGTTATGGCAGCCGCTGGTTTTGCAGTGGGCTGGCGGCCAACGGCAAGTGTTCTATCTGTCTTTAGCGCCTTCGTATTCCTGCTTCTCTTTGGTTATGCCTTGTCATGGACAGGGATTTATGCAGGCCTTGCAGTTAAGGATGCTCGAACTGTTCAAAATGTCAGTTTCTTAATTACTTTCCCAATGACTTTTCTTTCTAACGCATTCGCCCCAACAACAGGCATGCCAAAAGCGCTGCAGTATGTGGCTGAATGGAACCCGGTTTCAACAATGGTGGCAGCATGCCGTCAACTGTTTGGACTTCAAAACCAATTTGGTGCAACGGCTAACTCATTTCCTAGCCAACACCCATTAACTACATCGATTTTTTATATGCTATTAATTATGATGATTTTTGTACCATTAAGCGTTAGAAAATATAAAAACTCTTCTAATTAACTATAAAACTCAGCAGATTTAATAACTACTTTTATTTCACGGCCATTAGGTGCGGTGTAAGAAACGGTAGCTCCGATTTCGGCGCCCATCACGGCTTCACCCAGTGGTGATTTTTCACTGTAAACATCTAAATCACCCGAAGAGATTTCGCGTGAACCAAGTAAGAATTTCATTTCATCGCCAGCGATTTCTGCGGTAACAACCATTCCTGCGCCAACTTTTCCATCGGCAATTGCTGGGGGAGTTCCAATGTGAGCGTTTTCAAGCATCTGCTTTAACTGGCGGATACGCGCTTCCATTTTTCCTTGTTCATCGCGCGCTGCGTGATAGCCGCCATTTTCTTTTAAGTCACCTTCAGCGCGTGCCGCTTCAATCTTTGCAGTTACTTCTTTGCGACCAGGACCTTCGAGGTTTTCTAATTCGGCGCGCAAACGATCGGCAGCTTCCTGCGTTAGCCAAGTCTGTGTGCTCATAAGGCGTAAAGGTACTAGGTGGGTATGGTGGCCTACAACTTATTTAATTCGGCAGGCAACCACATCAGCATTTACCGCCTGACTACGCGTAGGAATAGCGGTGATTTGTTGCAGCGCTGATAGGCCAGGGGCAATTTCATCTTCAATCTGTCCAACAACATTTTTGTCGTAGTCACGTGCAACCAAGGTGCAAACAATGGGTTGATTTTTATCTTTGCGGATTACTTCATACCGAAGTGAAATTTCGCGATCGGTAGTGGCAGTAAAAGAAATAACGGATACACGGATATTGGGATTTGAATGATGAAGCCCAGCCCATGTCAGCCAAGTGATTCCCAGAATGCCAAAAACGATAGCGGGGGCAACCCAGCGATTAGCGGGGCGCACGCCATATCTGTCGTTGTAGGAGAACTGAGCATCTGATTGCATGCAATGATTATGCCATGCAAAAAAATTATGAGGTAGGCGCTGCGGGTTCACTCACCATTGCCATCTTAATTATCGCGGTGGTTTTCTTAATGCGTAGTTTTTATAAGCGCTTTATGGGCATTGATCGAAGCGATGACAGCACCGACCAGTAGTTCTCTAGCTTCAAAGCTCACGCAAGGTGTTGCGGTCTTAACAATTGCTGCTATTTTTTTTGGTTTGGGTTTATGGCAGTTAGATAGGGCTAAGGCGTTAAAAGAAAGTTTGGTCACATCCACATTTGTTGATTATGCGGTAGTACCTCTTGAAACTGTTACTAAATCACGACAGGGATTACCAGCCGAGGCTATTAATCGTGTGATCACAGTTTCTGGCCACTACGTTGCTGATTTCAAAGCACCTAACCAAGTTGATGGAAATGGCGCACTTGGTGATTGGGAAGTTGGTTTACTCCAGGTAGGCACCAATAAAGGTATCTTGGTAGTTCGCGGGCTTTGGTCAGAAAGATTATTAAACCCCGATATTTCCCAGGCCATGGTTATAGATATCCAAGGACAACTTCTTGCCCACCAAAGTAGCGACCATTCTCAAAATACTGATGGTGTAATTTCACGTCTTGATAGTTCAGTCATTGTGGGGTTAACAGATTTAGATCTCTTTGATGGATATGTAATGGCATCTTCAGAATCTCATCAGGGCAAGAAATTAATTCGACAACGGCCTACCCCAGAGAAGATGAGCTCCCGAATTCCAGGCTATTACTGGCAGCACTTGTCATATGTGGTGATCTGGTGGCTGATGGTAGGCGTGGTGCTTTACCTTCCCTTCTATCGCCGTAGAGTTAGCCCATGAAATCAACTCTGAAGCGTTTTCGAGTAATGGCCATTGTTTCTGGAGTTATGTCTTTGCTTCTCTGGTTTGTTTATATGCCAGTTAAATATCTCTTTGATTTACCGGATTTACACAGTGCAATTGTGTGGATTCCGATGGTGCATGGCTATTTGTATCCAGTTTATATCTTGACTGCGTTGCAGTTTTCAATCAAGGCCCGTTGGCCATTGATGAAGATGCTGGGCTTGCTTCTTGCTGGCACTCTTCCAGTTGCATCATTGATTGCCGAGCGCCGAGTTGTCCGCCGCTATTCGTAAACTCATAAAGTCACTGCTCTACCCACTCTATGAGTGGCGCCTAGTTCGAGCACTTGATTTCACTAAGACACCACATCATGTTGGCGTAATCCTTGATGGAAATCGTCGGTGGGCAAAAGCAAATCCCAGCAATACCGATCCCAATGGTCATAAAGCTGGCGCAAATAAAATCATTGAGTTTTTGGGTTGGTGTGACGACGCCGAAGTCAGGGTTGTGACTTTATGGTTGCTTTCTACCGACAACTTCAAAAGAAGTTCAGATGAGATTGAAGAACTATTAAAGATTATTGGTGACACCGTGGATGAGTTAGCGGCAACTGGCCGCTGGAATATTAAAGCGGTAGGCGCGCTAGATCTCTTGCCGCCCTGGCTTAATGAAAAATTAACAGGGTTAAAGCCCATCCGAGAAGATGGTGTGGAGGTTAACGTCGCCATTAGCTATGGCGGCCGGCGAGAAATAGTCGATGCCGTGAAGTCATACCTTGGCGAAGAGGAAAAATCAGGCCGTTCTCTAGACCAAGCTAAAGAGAAATTAACAACGGATGATATTTCTAAGTTTTTATATACCGCGGGTCAGCCAGATCCTGAACTGTTAATCAGAACATCGGGTGAACAACGCCTTGGAGGATTCCTTTTATGGCAAAGCGCGTTGTCAGAGTTCTATTTTTGTGAGGCCTATTGGCCAGATTTTCGTCGCGTAGATTTCTTGCGCGCCTTGCGTGCATATTCGCTGCGCCAACGTCGTTTCGGCAGTTGAGATTTTCCCCAAAACTTCGACAAGATTTAACTTTTTCAAAGCGCGTGTTGCCACAGAGTTAGCCACTTATAGTTCTATCTTTTTCATATCCGAAGCAGCACCCCACTAGTACAACTAAAAATGAGGAGTCCAGCCATTGGCTGCTAAGAGTCAAAGCTCTAGAAAGACTTTTGTTTTAGATACCAGCGTTTTATTAGCTGATCCTGGCGCCCTGCACAGATTTGCAGAGCATGAAGTAATCATTCCAATTGCAGTTATTGGCGAACTTGAGACCAAACGCGATCACCCTGAACTTGGCTATTTTGCCCGAGCTGCCCTTCGCGCCCTCGATGATCTTCGTATTTCCCATGGCCGACTTGATCAACCCCTGACTATTACCCCAGAGGGTGGAACACTTTCTGTAGAACTCAACCACACTGATCTTTCAACTTTGCCCCATGGATTTTTGCGCGATGGCACCAATGACACTCGCATCCTGGCTATTGCCAAGAACTTGATGTCAGATGGCAAGAACGTTGTTTTAGTCTCTAAAGATTTACCTCTTCGAGTTAAAGCATCATCGGTAGGTGTTGAGGCACAAGAGTATTTAGCTGAACTTGTCGCCAATAGTGGTTGGACTGGAATCGTAGAACTCACCGTTGGCTCTGGCGTGATCGATGATTTGTATTCAACTGATCGCGCAGATCATGAAGCCGCTCATGAACTCCCTATTCATACTGGAATTGTTTTGCACTCTGATCGCGGTAGCGCGTTGGCCAGAGTCACTGCCGATAAACAGCTGCAGTTAATCCGCGGAGACCGATCAGCTTTTGGTTTGCATGGTCGCAGCGCCGAACAGCGGATCGCCCTCGACCTTCTTCTTGATGATTCAATCGGAATTGTTTCTATGGGTGGCCGCGCAGGAACTGGAAAGTCAGCCCTTGCTTTGTGCGCGGGTCTTGAAGCAGTTATGGAAAAGCGTATTCATAAGAAGGTAGTAATTTTCCGCCCGCTGTATCCAGTCGGCGGCCAAGAGCTGGGTTATCTGCCAGGCAGTGAAGGCGAAAAGATGTCGCCATGGGCCCAGGCAGTTTTCGATACGTTGGGAGCCCTTGTTAGCCAACCGGTTATTGATGAAATTGTTGACCGCGGCTTGATTGAAGTTCTGCCGCTGACGCATATTCGCGGCCGATCACTTCACGACTCTTTTGTTATCGTCGATGAGGCGCAATCGCTAGAGCGAGGCGTTCTCCTGACGGTGCTTTCTAGAATTGGAACGGCCTCCCGAGTGGTTCTGACCCACGATGTTGGCCAACGCGACAACTTGCGGGTCGGTCGCCATGACGGAGTAGTCGCAGTGGTTGAAACTTTGAAGGGCCATCCGCTCTTTGCCCACGTAACCCTGACTCGTAGCGAGCGCTCGCCAATCGCTGCCCTTGTAACCGAGATGCTGGAAGGGCCGATTCAGGGCTAAAACAAAATCACAGTCACATTTGGTGCAATTCGGACATTCGCCTTAGTGACCTGCGGTTTTAGGCTTCCCCCCGTAATCTTTTTCCTGTGAATCCGCGGCACGCGCGGGTTTGAGTTTGCCCATGTCGGTCCTACACGACACCCTAAAGCCATTCCCCGTTAGTTATGAAGCCTCAAATCGAGGCTGATGGCTCGCGGGCACGGGATTCGGGTGAGTGGAAGGGAGTAGAGACAGTGACGTTCAAAGCCAAAACTATTGGAATCTGGAGCGTTGTTGCCGCCATGCTCTTTTTAACTTCTGCCCTACCTAGCGCCTACGGTCTGGAATTTCCCATGACCTCCCAAGTTGAGATCGATGGAGACACCAGCGCCATTGCAGCTGTCATCAATCCCATCGATAGCGCAGCAGCTTTATACGGCTCCATTGAATTAGCGGCTACACCAGTTGGTGCGATGTTCTCATCTGACTTAGCTCTGGTCTCAGCAATTAGCGTCCAAGTTGAAATGGCCCGCACCCAGATCGGGGCTCGCAAAGTAGCCCAGGCGATTTTGACGCAAGAGTATGGCTTTGATCAAACTCAGTATTCATGTCTGAATTCGCTTTGGACTAAAGAGAGCCACTGGAACTACAAGGCCCACAACTATCGTTCCGGCGCCCATGGAATTGCCCAAGCATTGCCGGCCGAAAAGATGAATGTGGTTGCAACTGATTGGCGCACGAACCCTGTTACACAGATCCGCTGGGGAATTCGCTACATCACCATGCGCTATGACACTCCATGCAAAGCATGGTCACACTTCAAGCGCTCTAATTATTACTAAAGTCAGTGGCCTACTAAAGATTCTGACCCGCTAGGGCTTTAATTTAGGCTGGCCGGGACTAAAAGTTACCGAAAAGTTAGTTTGGATGGGGTATTTAAGGGTAAATCCAACAAATTTTCGCGATAAGTTGTCTCCCTTGGTGTCCTATCAAGAAAGAAAAAGTACCTGTAAACCCTCGAAAGGTAATCTCATTCATGACTAACAAACGTAAACCGGTAGTTGCTCTATTTGCAGCTATGTCTATTTTCCTGACTGGATTTGTAGCAACATCTGCATCTGCAGCAGCAGGATTTGTAGGCGTAATTCTTCCAGATGCAGCTTCATCTGCTCGCTGGGAAACTGCAGACCGTCCATTCCTTAACGCTGCATTCAAAGCAGCAGGAGTGACAGTAGATATTCAAAATGCAAACGGCGACAAGGCTCAGTTTGCAACAATTGCTGAACAAATGATCACTAAGGGCGCAAAAGTGCTCATCATGGTTAACCTAGATTCTGATTCAGCAAAAGCTGTCCAGGTCAAAGCGGCAGCTCAAGGTGTAAAGACAATTGACTACGATCGTCTAACACTTAAGGGATCTGCTTCTTATTACGTGTCATTCGACAATGTTGCCGTTGGTAAATTGCAAGGACAAGGAATTGTAAATTGTCTACGTGCCAAGGGTGTTAAGAATGCACGCGTTGTTTATCTCAATGGTTCACCTACAGATAACAATGCAACGCTATTTAAGCAAGGCTATGCATCAGTCGTTGCCCCATACTTGAAGCGAACAGGTGGAACACTTGTAGCCGATCAGGCTGTCCCAGACTGGGATAACGCAAAGGGTGGAGTTATCTTCGAGCAAATGCTTTCAAAGGCTGGCGGAAAGCTAGACGCAGTTGTTTCAGCTAACGAAGGTCTTGGACTTGCAGCTATTGCAGTTCTCAAGAAGAACAAGCTGAACGGCAAAGTATGCGTATCTGGACAAGATGCAACAGTTGATGGTTTGCGTTCAGTTCTTGAAGGCGACATGTCAAACACTGTTTACAAGGCAATCAAGGCTGAAGCACAAGGCGCAGCCAAGCTAGCTATCGCACTGTTGAACGGTCAAGCTGCAACTACAAATGGTTCAGTAGATAACGGCACAGTAAAGGTTCCTTCAGTACTTCTAGTACCAGTTGGAATTACAAAGAAGAATGTAAACGTTGTCATCAAAGATGGCTTCCAAAAGAAGGCAGATGTCTGTAAGGGTCTTGAAGCACTTTGTACTGCTAACAAAATCTAATTAGACACTAAAAATAAGCGCGGTCTGGGAGCAATCCTGGGCCGCGCTTATTTTGATTTAAGACCAATAGTTAAAGGCTTTGAGGTAGATGCAAAAAAATCATTTCCCTTATCGTCAACCACGATGAATGCTGGGAAATCAACAACATCAATTTTAAAGACCGCTTCCATACCTAACTCTTCAAAATCTAAAACTTCCACTTTCTTAATGCAGTCCTGAGCAAGTCGAGCTGCGGGTCCACCGATAGATCCTAAATAGAAACCACCATGAGATTTACAGGCATCAGTTACGGACTGTGAACGATTGCCTTTTGCCAACATGACAAAAGATCCACCCTTGGATTGGAAATACTCAACATAGGAATCCATGCGACCCGCGGTTGTAGGACCAAATGAACCTGATGCATAACCAACTGGAGTCTTTGCAGGACCTGCGTAGTACACCGCATATTTCTTTAGATACTCAGGCATAGGTGCACCCGCATCCATGGCCGCTTTAATCTTGGCATGAGCTAAATCGCGCGCTACAACTAATGTGCCCGTCAGTGACAACCGAGTCTTAACTGGGTATTTAGAAAGTTGTTCACGGATTTTTTCCATTGATTGGTTTAAATCAATAGCAACCACATCATCATTTAAATGTTCATCAGTAGTTTCAGGTAAGAAATGGGCAGGATCGCGCTCTAGCTCTTCAAGGAAAATGCCATCTTTGGTGATCTTGGCTTTAGCTTGGCGATCGGCCGAACAAGAAACAGCAATTGCAATAGGAAGAGACGCTCCGTGGCGGGGCAGGCGAACAACGCGAACATCGTGGCAGAAATACTTGCCGCCAAACTGTGCGCCAATTCCAAGGGTTCTAGTTAATTCAAGTACCTGCTTTTCCAAATCAAGGTCTCTAAAGCCATGGCCAGTTGCTGCATCTCCACTTGTTGGCAATGAATCTAAATACTTTGTACTAGCTAACTTGGCGGTTTTAACGGTGTGCTCAGCACTTGTTCCACCAATGACTATTGCTAAGTGATACGGAGGACAGGCCGCAGTACCGATAGAGCGTAGTTTTTCATCCAACCAAGCCATGAACGCTGTCGGATTAAGTACGGCCTTAGTCTCTTGATATAAAAATGATTTGTTTGCACTACCGCCGCCTTTGGCAATAAACAAGAAGTTGTACTCATCGGCATGATCACTGTCGGCGTAGATTTCTATTTGGGCCGGCAAGTTGTTGCCAGTGTTTTTTTCTTCCCAGGTCGTAACTGGAGCCATCTGTGAATATCGCAGATTCAATTGTGTGTAGGCATCGTAGATTCCTTGAGAAATCGCAACTTCATCTTTAGTTGTTGTTAAAACAAACTGGCCCTTCTTGGCCATAACTAAGGCAGTTCCAGTGTCTTGGCACATTGGCAAAATTCCACCTGCAGAAATATTCGCATTTTTCAAAAGATCGGTTGCAACGAAACGATCGTTAGGCGAGGCCTCTGGATCTTTAATGATGTTTGCTAACTGCTGTAAATGATCGGGGCGCAGGTAATGTGAAATATCGTGAATAGCCTCTGCGGTTAGCTTTGATAACGCTTGTGGTTCGACCTGTAAAAACTCTTTATCGCCAAGTTTTACAACGCTGACTCCCTCTTTGCTAACAAGACGGTATTTCGTCTCGTCTTTGCCAAGAGGTAGAAGCTCAGAGTAAGAAAAAACCGGTGACATATTGATTACTTTGCTGCCGGCTTCGCAGAATCTAACTTCTTCTTTGCGCCATCAAGCCATTCCTGACAAATCTTGGCTAACTCTTCACCGCGCTCCCAGAGCTTAAGTGATTCCTCAAGTGTGGCGCTGCCATCTTCAAGGGATTCAACTACTTCAGCTAACTCATCTCGGGCAGCCTCGTAAGAAATCTTCTTTTCACTCATGGGCTAAATCTACTCCTTCGTGTTCTGTGGCGTCACTGTGGCATTGGTCTCGCCCTTTGCAAGGCGCAATCGCAGTACATCACCAGGCTTTAACTTGGTTGCATCACGGGCAATGACACCATTTGCTAATTGAACTACTGAGTAACCGCGATCTAACGTAGCTTGTGGTGACAAGGCACGCACTCGAGCCTTTATTTGTACTATCTCTTCTTTAGCTAATTTAACGTGACCGGCAAAGGATCTGTGAGCGCGTTCCTTTAGCGCCACGATGATTTCTGCTCGAGAAGTAATAATCACATGAGGGTCTTTCATTACAGGGCGATCGCGCAGATTTTTTATGCGGGTGGTCTCTAAATCAATTCGACTCATCAAGGTTCGACGGGCGCGATCTTGCAGTTTTGAAATCATTTCAATTTCTTCAGAAATATCAGGTACTACGCGCTTAGCTGCATCGGTAGGTGTGGACGCACGAAAATCTGCCACCAAATCTAAAAGCGGTGAATCTTTTTCATGGCCAATTGCGCTAACAATGGGAGTCTCACATGATGCTGCAAGTCGGACCAAGGATTCATCGCTAAAGGGCAATAGGTCTTCAAAGGAGCCACCACCACGAGTAATGATGATGACTTCTACATCTTTATCGGCTTCTAATTCGCGAAGGGCAGCAGATACTTCTGATACTGCGGCAGCTCCTTGAACAGTAACTTCGCGAATTTCAAATTCAACAGATGGCCAGCGTCGCTTTGCATTTTCTACAACATCTTTCTCGGCGTCAGTATTGCGCCCGCAAATCAAACCAATCTTTTTTGGCAACAAAGGCAAACTCACTTTGCGATCTGAATCAAATAGACCTTCAGATGCTAATAACGACTTTAACGCTTCAAGTCGTGCCAGTAGTTCGCCAACACCTACTTGGCGGATTTCGCGGGCAGATAAAGTTAATGAACCATTTTTTGTGTACCAAGAAGGTTTTGCATACATAACTACACGGGCATTTGCCGGCAATGGTCCAATTGCAGCGATGACAGATTTGTGACACATCACCGATAAGGACATATCAACGCTGGGATCCCTTAGCCGAATAAATGCCATCATTCCGCTGCGTTCATTGAGTTCAGAGATTTCACCTTCAACCCAAATAGGGCCTAAGCGATCCACATATTCTTTAATCGCTTCGGTAACGACCTTAACCGTGGCGGGGGATTCACTTGAAGTTTCGAACATGGGGCGAGCCTAATAGACTCTGCTCATGGCTAAGAGAGTTCTGCTTGCTGCGCCCCGCGGATATTGCGCCGGCGTTGACCGCGCAGTTATCACTGTTGAAAAGGCGTTGGCTCTCTATGGCGCCCCGGTTTATGTGCGCAAACAGATCGTTCACAACATTCACGTTGTTGCTAGCTTGGAAGCAAAAGGGGCAATCTTTGTTGATGAAACCGATGAAGTTCCTGAGGGTAAAACCGTAGTTTTCTCAGCTCATGGAGTTGCACCTCTAGTTCACGAACAGGCCGCGGCCCGCAATTTAAAAACTATTGATGCAACATGTCCGCTAGTAACTAAAGTTCATATGGAAGCTAAGCGTTTTGCATCTGAAGATGCTGAAATTTTGTTAATTGGTCATCATGGCCATGAAGAAGTTGAAGGCACTGCCGGTGAGGCTGTTGGTCAAGTAAAGATTGTTGACGGGCTAGATGGTGCGCGCAACGTTCAACCAACACCTGGCAAGAAATTAGTGTGGTTATCTCAAACTACGTTAAGCGTTGATGAGACTTTAGACGCTGTTGCAATTTTGAAGGAACGTTTTCCAGATATTCAAAATCCACCAAGTGATGATATTTGTTATGCCACACAAAATCGCCAAGAAGCAATCAAAGCTATTGCACCTCAGGCAGATTTAGTAATAGTTGTTGGTTCTCAGAACTCTTCTAACTCTGTGCGCTTGGCCGAAGTTGCACTTGAATATGGCGCTAAAGTTTCACACTTAATTGATTACGCCGATGAGATTAAGGATCATTGGTTTAATGGAGTTGAAACAATTGGCTTAACAAGCGGGGCTTCAGTGCCAGAGATTTTGGTTACAGATGTATTAAAAACTTTGGCAGAGCGTGGCTTCACAGATGTTGAAACTGTAACCGCGACTGAAGAATCACTACTGTTTGCTTTGCCACCAGAACTTCGTCGAGATATGAAAGCTGCAGGTATTTAAACCCTACGTGCTTTAGAAGGCTTACTTTTTGCCTTTGCGTTTAAATAAACAAACCAGCCATAGATTGCACCAATAATTAAAAACGGTGCTTGACTTGCAAGGGCTGCAATGAAATCAATTCCTACACGTGATGGTCTAAAACCATCAAAGATTAAGAGCCAGAAAATAGCTTGAGTCGCAAATGCCAGTGGTGGAGTCACAACGCTGACATACGTGGTTCCTGGACGACCAAGACGCAATCCACCGTAGAAGGCTCCCAGAATCATTACACCGGTAAAAATGCCGACGCCGCCGCGTAACCAAAGTTCGACAAAAGTAAAGAAGCCAATGAACAGAGTTTGCAGCACAACGATTCCCTCTTTTTTAAGACCAGGGCCCTGAATCTGCAGTTTTGTTACGGTACTCATTTACTTTTCTCCATCTGTTATTTCTTCTGCATCAATAAAGTCATCATCGCCTAGTTCATCGCTTTTTAGTTCACGAACTGAAGCGGGTGCTTCTGGATATTCAATTGCGAGTTTATCTTTATCGCCGGTAACGCCCAAGTTATGGATGCGACGTGCTGGACTAAGGACAGTTTTTTCAGCAGTTGGGACTAGATCCTCATATGCCTTTGATGTTGAGGATATAGCTTTACCGACAGCCACAATCTTGGTGTGAAGCAGTGTGATGTTTTTAAGGAATGTACTTGCTACCTTTTGAATTTCATCAGCGTTCTCAGCTAACTTATTGCGCGTAAAGATATAGCCAATGGTGCGCAATAGCGCCATCATCGATGTTGGGGTAGCTACGGTCACGCCAACTTTAAAAGCTTTTTCGAGCAGATTGGGATCTAAGCGCAACGCTTCAGATAATAAAGTCTCAAATGGAACAAAGAGAACAACAAAGTCTGGTGAACCTTGCGACTTGTGGTATCCCCGCTTTGCTAATGCTTCGATGTGCTTAAGTAAATCTTTGGTGTGGGCTTGCAAGAACTCATCACGGTCAGCTTCATTAGCTGGATCAAAGGCTTCTAAGAAGCGATCAAAAGGAAACTTTGAATCGATAAAGATATGGCTGCCACCTGGCATTTTTACGGTGATATCTGGGATGCCCGCTGAATCTGAATCAGTAGTTGATTTCTGTCGGAAGTATTCTTGATCTTCTCGAAGTCCAGCACCTTGAAGTAAAAGCTCTAACTGTGCTTCACCAAATTTTCCACGTACTTGTGAGTTTGTAAGTGCGCCAGCAATTTTCTTGGTTTCATCAAAGATTGATTCAGATGCACGGCGCATTTCAAGAATAGTTGTGTTGAGTTTTGCCTCAGCTTCAGTACGAATGCGGTTTGCTTCATTGGCTTGTGTCGAAAGTTTTTCTACAGATTCTTTCATTGCAACAAGTTCAGCATTTAACTTAACGGCAGACTCTGTTTTGCTGCGTTCAGCTTCTAGCTGTGATTTGTAATCATCAAGAAGTGCGCGATCGGCAACTGATGATGCAGATTTAAGGCGTGCAATCAGATATCCAATTGCGCCTCCGGCCATCAGGCCTATGACAAGGATTACTAGGTAGGCGGGCATGGGCCTATCGTGGCAGTTGGCACTGACAATCCCGCGTAGGCTCTACCCACTATGAGCCTGTCCATCGGAATCGTCGGTCTGCCAAATGTGGGTAAATCCACCCTTTTCAACGCGCTGACTAAAAACAACGTTCTTGCTGCCAACTATCCCTTTGCCACAATCGAACCCAACGTCGGCGTTGTTGGCGTGCCAGATGATCGCTTGGCAAAGCTGGCAACAATCTATGGATCACAAAAACTTCTTCCAGCTGCTCTATCTTTCGTAGATATCGCTGGAATCGTCAAAGGTGCATCCGAAGGTGCCGGTCTTGGCAATAAGTTTTTAGCCAATATCCGCGAAACCGATGCGATCTGCCAAGTTATCCGAGTATTTAATGATGGCGATGTAGTTCACGTTGATGGCCGCATTGATCCAGCAAGCGATATCGAAACGATTAATACTGAGTTAGCGCTGGCCGACTTACAAACCATTGAAAAGGCAATCCCACGTCTTGAAAAAGAAGTTCGTATTGCCAAAGAAAAAGCACCAGCGCTAGAAGCAGCAAAGGCAGCCAACGAATGGTTGCAATCTGGCCGACCACTTTCACAGAGCACTATTAGTAGAGAAGAGCTTGCTGAACTTCATTTACTTACAGCCAAGCCTTTTCTTTATGTATTTAACGTAGATGCTGCTGAGTTAAACGACGGCGAACTGCGAAAGAAGTTGCAAGAATTAGTATCACCAGCAGAAGCAATCTTTTTAGATGCCAAAACTGAAGCAGAGCTAGCAGAACTCAGCGATGAAGATGCATTAGAGCTTTTGCAATCTATTGGTTTGCAAGAACCTGGCCTCGCAACTTTGGCCCATGTTGGTTTTAGAACGTTAGGTTTGCAAACGTATTTAACTGCAGGCCCTAAAGAAGTGCGTGCCTGGACTATTCACAAAGGTGACACCGCACCTGTGGCGGCAGGCGTGATTCATACAGATTTCCAAAAAGGCTTTATTAAAGCTGAAATCGTTTCATTTACTGATCTGATGGAAGCAGGTTCAGTTGCTGAAGCCCGCTCTAAAGGAAAAGTGCGCATGGAAGGTAAAGATTACGTAATGGCAGATGGAGATGTTGTTGAATTTAGGTTCAACGTTTAATTAAGCGCCGGTGTAATACTTTCCGATTTCTTCCAAGGCTTTATCTAATAGTTCAAGCCCTAACTTTGCATCTTCCACGCTTACATTGCATGGTGGGCACAAGTGAATACGGTTGAAGTTATTAAATGGCATTAAGCCGTTCTTCTTACAGGCTGCTACCAATTCATTCATTGCAGGACTTGATGCGCCATAAGGTGCCAACGGTTCGTGAGTTGCACGATCAGAAACTAAATCAACGCCCCAGAAAACACCCGCGCCGCGAATGTCACCAATGACTTTGTGCTTCTTAGCTAGCTCTTTAAGGCCAGGACCAAGAATGGTTTCGCCGATCATTGTGGCGTTTTCCAGCATCTTTTCTTCCTTCATGACATCGATAGTTGCAACTGCAGTTGCACATGCCAATGGGTGACCCATGTAAGTAAGGCCGCCAGCAAATACTTTTTCATCAAATGTCTTTGATACTGGCTCACTAATAACAACTCCACCAAGCTGGATATAGCCAGAAGTAACACCTTTAGCAAAAGTAATCAGATCTGGAACAACTGCGCTGTGTTGGTAAGCGAACCACTTACCTGTGCGACCAAAACCTGACATAACTTCATCTGCGATCCAAAGAATCTTGTATTTATCGCACAGTGCGCGAATTCCTTCAAGATATCCCTTAGGTGGCATTAATACACCTGCAGTTCCCGGGACTGATTCGATAAGGATTGCTGCAATTGTGTTTGGACCTTCGAAAATAATTGTTTGTTCAAGATGCTCAAGTGCACGCTTGCATTCTTCTTCTTCGCTCGTGGCCCAAAAGGCAGTGCGATAAAGATATGGTCCCCAGAAGTGAACATGGCCAAATGCAAACTCATTTGGGAAACGGCGTGGGTCACCAGTTGCATTTATCGCAGCACCAGTATTGCCGTGGTAGGAACGGTAAGTAGAAAGTATTTTGTGCTTGTGTGTATGCATACGCGCCATACGGATTGCGTTTTCAATTGCATCTGCCCCGGCATTAGTAAAGAAAATCTTGGCAAAATTATCGCCAGCTAATTCAACAATGCGTTGTGCGGCTTCATTGCGCGCATCATTGGCATGCTGCGGAGCGATAGTTGTCAAAACTTCGGCTTGCTCTTGAATAGCCTTAATAACTTTTGGATGTTGATGACCAATATTTGTAAAGACTAGTTGAGAAGAAAAATCTAAATAAACTTTGCCTGCGTGGTCCCAAAAACGTGACCCTGAACCGCTTGCGATTGGCATAGGTGAAAGTGCACCTTGGGCTGACCATGAATGAAATACATATTTGTGGTCGGCAGCACTTACGGCCGCTTGCTTTGCTGGATCGCTAATTGGTGCAGTCATGAAAGTTAGCCTTTTAACTAGTAGGTAGCGCCATCTTAATGCCTGAAGTAGATTGCGCCTATGACTCAGATTACGCATTGGATCAACGGCGCCCTCGATACGAAAAAACCAGAACGAGTGGGCGATATCTATAACCCAGCAACTGGAAAAACTACTGGGACTGTGGCCTTTGGTGACGCAGCAACTGTCGATACTGCCGTGGCAGCTGCAACTGCAGCTTTTGCTGAGTGGCGCCATAGTTCACTGACTAAGCGCACTCAGGTGCTTTTTGCTTTCCGCGAATTAGTGCAACAAAACAAAGAAAAGATTGCCGCTCTTATTACGGCAGAGCATGGAAAAGTATTGAGCGATGCAGCTGGTGAAGTAACTCGTGGGCTTGAAGTTGTCGAGTTTGCTTGCGGAATCCCGCATCTTCTTAAAGGCGGATTTTCAGAGGAAGTTTCTACTGGTGTTGATGTCTACTCAATTCGTCAAGCACTTGGTCCTGTTGCAATCATTTCCCCATTTAACTTTCCAGCAATGGTTCCCATGTGGTTCTTCCCTGTTGCCATTGCTTGCGGAAATACTGTCGTAGTTAAGCCATCAGAGAAGGATCCATCAGCTGCAATGTTTATGGCGCAGTTATGGAAAGAAGCGGGCTTGCCTGATGGCGTATTCAATGTTGTTCATGGTGACAAAGAAGTTGTAGATGCACTTCTTGTTCACCCAGGAATTAAATCAATCTCATTTGTTGGTTCAACACCAATCGCGCGGTATGTTTATGAGACTGGTACAAAAGCAGGTAAGCGCGTGCAAGCACTTGGTGGTGCCAAGAACCACATGATTGTTTTGCCAGATTCAGATCTAGAACTTGCAGCAGATGCTGCTATTAACGCGGGCTTTGGTTCAGCAGGTGAGCGCTGTATGGCGATCTCTGCAATCGTTGCGGTTGAACCAATTGGTAACGCACTTGTTGCACGCATCAAATCTCGGATGGCCAACATTGTTACTGGAGATGGCACTAAAGGCAGTGATATGGGCCCACTTGTTACTGCAGTTCATCGCGACAAAGTTGCTTCATATATTGAAGCTGGTAGTAAAGAAGGTGCAACAGTTGTTGTTGATGGTCGCGATCTAAAAGTTGATGGTGATGGTTTCTTCCTAGGACCAACTTTGCTCGATAACGTAACGTCAAAAATGTCTGTCTACACCGATGAAATCTTTGGACCAGTTCTAAGCATTATCCGTGTGAATACATACGACGAAGCACTTAATCTTGTTAACTCACACCAATACGGCAATGGAACTGCAATCTTTACAAACGATGGCGGAGCTGCACGTAGATTCCAAAATGAAGTTGAAGTGGGAATGGTTGGAATCAACGTTCCAATCCCAGTCCCAATGGCCTATTACTCATTTGGCGGATGGAAGAACTCATTATTTGGTGATTCACATGCTCATGGCACCGAAGGTGTTCATTTCTTTACTCGCGGCAAAGTTGTTACAAGTCGTTGGTTAGATCCAAGCCATGGTGGAATCAACTTAGGTTTTCCTCAAAACGACTGATAATCACCGCACAACTGCGCAGTAATTAGTCCTTATGCAACCTTAAAAGGTAAGATTGCCCCTGTGATGGCCGGTAACTTGGCCTCAAGCAATGCTTAGTTGATCAATAGAAACCATCGGTTTCCTTAGGAAAGTAGTTTTCGTGGCCAAGACTCAAGAGCATCTTAAAGACCTGCCTGTAAAAAAGCGCGAAAACCTTCGCAACGTTGCCATCATCGC
>WLQG01000020.1 GCA_009698445.1 Actinomycetota bacterium | reverse complement strand
TGCTTGAGTAATTGAAATCATCTCCATGCCGTAATTCTATCGGGCACAAAAATACAACAACTGTTTTTCATCGCAATCAGTGAGAGCGACCCCTCACTTAATATCACATAAGAAAATATCTATGCTCCAGTTTTGACTGGAGAATTCTCGAGCTGTTCCCACTCTTGCTCAGTAAATAGACGAGAGCGTATAAGGAATCGCTTGCCCTCGGGAGATTCAAGTGAAAAGCCCCCACCGCGTCCATCAACAACATCAATAGTTAAATGAGTGTGCTTCCAATATTCAAATTGCGATGCCGACATCCACACTTCAACTGGTTCACTCATTTGGGCTATAACTAGCTCACCAATCAAAACATCTGAACCACCTAGTCGAAATTCGCCTTTGAGATAACACATCGGTGATGATCCATCACAGCATCCACCAGATTGGTGAAACATGAGTGGGCCATTAATTTTAGTTAGTTTCAGTAATAGCTCTGCCGCCTCGGGTGAGTAATCAACACGGGACGGCAGAGACATTATTACTCCTTAAAAGAAACCGAGCTTGTTTGGTGAGTAAGAAACTAGCAGGTTCTTTGTTTGTTGGTAGTGATCAAGCATCATCTTATGGTTCTCTCGGCCAATACCAGAGGCCTTATAACCACCAAATGCTGCACCAGCTGGATATGCGTGATAACAATTTGTCCAGACGCGGCCAGCTTGAATAGCTCGACCTGCGCGATAAGCGGTGTTCATATCGCGAGTCCAGACACCAGCACCTAATCCATACAACGTGTCATTGGCAATCTCCATGGCGTTATCAAAGCCATCAAACTTTGTAACAGAGACAACCGGCCCGAAGATTTCCTCCTGGAAGATTCTCATCTTGTTGTTGCCTTCAAAGATTGTTGGCATTACGTAATAACCACCAGATAGTTCGCCGCCAAGATCTGCGCGCTCACCACCAGTAATTACCTTTGCGCCTTCTTTCTTTCCAATATCTAAGTAGGAAAGAATTTTCTCCAATTGATCAGTGCTTGCTTGAGCACCCATCATTGTTGATAGATCGAGTGGATTACCCATCTTTATTGCCTGGGTGCGTGCGGTTACATCGCCCATGAACTTGTCATAGATCTTTGCCTCAACTAGACCGCGTGAAGGACATGTACACACTTCTCCTTGGTTAACAGCAAACATTGTGAAGCCTTCAAGTGCTTTGTCATAGAAGGCATCATTTTCAGCGGCAACATCATTAAAGAAGATATTTGGGCTCTTACCGCCTAGTTCAAGACTGACAGGAATGATGTTTTCGGATGCATATTGCATGATCAGGCGCCCAGTAGTGGTTTCACCAGTGAATGCGATTTTTGCAATACGTGGAGAAGACGCGAGTGGCTTGCCTGCCTCAACACCAAAACCATTAACAATATTTACTACTCCTGGCGGCAATAGGTCCTTGATGATGTCCATCAAGAACAAGATTGACACTGGAGTTTGTTCGGCTGGCTTTAGTACTACGCAGTTACCTGCAGCAATAGCTGGGGCTAATTTCCATACTGCCATCAAGATTGGGAAGTTCCAAGGAATAATCTGACCAACAACACCTAGAGGCTCATGAAAATGATAAGCAACGGTGTCATTATCGAGTTCTCCAGCAGAGCCTTCTTGAGCACGGATAGCCGCAGCAAAATATCTGAAGTGGTCGATAGCAAGTGGGATGTCAACATAGAGAGCTTCCCGGACTGGTTTTCCGTTTTCCCATGTTTCAGCAACAGCGATTGCTTCAACATTTGCCTCCATGCGATCAGCAATCTTGTTAAGGATAATTGCTCGCTCAGTTGCAGATGTCTTGCCCCATGCAGGTGCAGCAGCATGGGCTGCATCTAGGGCCTTATCGATATCTTTTGCATTTCCACGTGCTACTTCACAAAACACTTTTCCAGTTACTGGTGTTACGTTTTCAAAATACTGACCTGAATCTGGCTTTGAATACTCACCATTGATCCAATGGTCATATCGTGATGCGTAATTGACCTTGCTTCCGGGTTGTCCTGGTGCAATGAAATCGGTCATGTCTCCTCCAACTTCTTAACGCGCGAAAGTTCGCGGTGTTGGATTGAACGTAGACCTGAGCAGTAGAGGGGCAAAAGAGATTTAGTGAGTACTACCCCTCAATAAAATTGGAAGTTGGGCTTACGCCATTGCTTTCTTTAGGTTTTCATCGATTGAATTGAGGAACTCCTGAGTTGTTTGGTACGGAGCTTCCTTTGAAATCAATAATGATAAATCCTTAGTCATCTTGCCTTGCTCAACAGTCTCAATACAAACGCGCTCGAGAACGTCACAGAACTTAGCTAGATCGGCATTGTTATCAAGCTTTGCACGGTGTGCAAGACCACGAGTCCACGCAAAGATCGATGCAATTGGATTAGTAGAAGTTGCCTTGCCCTTTTGGTGATCACGATAGTGACGAGTAACAGTTCCGTGTGCAGCTTCTGATTCAACAATCTTTCCATCTGGTGTCATAAGCACTGAAGTCATTAAACCAAGTGAGCCATAACCCTGTGCAACAGTGTCTGACTGAACATCGCCATCATAGTTCTTACATGCCCAGACATAGCCACCCTCCATACGAAGTGACATTGCAACCATGTCATCAATGAGACGGTGCTCATACCAAATACCTGCAGTATCAAATGCAGCCTTGAACTCTGCTTGATAAATTTCTTCAAAGATATCTTTGAAGCGGCCGTCGTATGCCTTCAAGATGGTGTTCTTAGTTGATAAATAAACTGGATACTTACGAATTAGCCCATAGTTCAATGATGCGCGAGCAAAGTCACGGATTGATTCATCCAAGTTATACATACCCATCGCAACACCTGATGACTTGAAGTCATAAACAGTGTGCTCAATAGGTGCAGATCCATCTTCTGGAACAAATGACATTGTTAGCTTGCCTGGACCCGGAACCTTGAAATCCGTTGCGCGGTACTGATCACCAAATGCGTGACGGCCAATAACAATTGGCTTAGTCCAGTGCGGAACTAAACGGGGAACATTGCTGATAATGATTGGCTCACGGAAAATTACACCGCCCAAGATATTACGGACAGTTCCATTAGGAGACTTCCACATCTTTTTAAGACCAAACTCTTCAACGCGAGCCTCATCTGGGGTGATAGTTGCGCACTTGATTCCAACACCATGCTTTTGGATTGCATGGGCCGAATCAATAGTTACTTGATCATCTGTGGCATCGCGGTTTTCCATACCAAGGTCGTAGTACTCAAGATTAACGTCCAAATAAGGAAGGATTAATGAGTCTTTAATGAACTGCCAGATGATACGAGTCATCTCGTCGCCATCTAATTCAACAACAGTTCCTTCAACTTTGATCTTGGCCATGTAGTGCGCTCCTTTAGAGTGTCTTTACGTCTGCTTGCTTTGCGCGAACCGCTTCTGCTGCCGCCTTTAGCGCTTCAACTTCAGAATCGGTCAACTTTCTTTCAACAACCTTCTTGATTCCGCTGCGACCAATCTCGGCTTCAACACCAAGGTAAACGCCAGAAATTCCATATTCGCCATCAACCCATGCACACACTGGCATAACTTCACCAGAATCTTCGATTACAGCTTTTGCCATTCGAGCTGCTGCTGCAGATGGTGCGTAGTAAGCAGAGCCAGTTTTAAGAAGTGCAACAACTTCGGCACCGCCATTGCGTGTGCGATCAACTAATTCTTCAATTTCACTCTGTGATAAAAGTTCGGTCAGTGCTTTGCCATTAACAGTGCAACGACTTGGAACTGGAACCATGGTGTCACCATGTGAACCCAAGGTCAGTGTCTTAACTGAGGCGATTTTTACGCCAAGTTTTTCAGCAACAAAGTTAGTAAAGCGTGCAGTATCAAGCATTCCTGCTTGACCCATTACGCGGTTTTTTGGAAAGTTAGTCGCCATTTGAGCAAGGGCAGTCATTTCATCCAATGGATTAGAAACAACAATGATCACGGCGTTTGGTGAATGTTTAGCAATATTTTCTGCAACTCCACGAACGATGCCAGCATTAACACCGATTAAATCCATACGACTCATTCCAGGCTTACGTGGGAGACCTGCGGTAATTACAACTACATCTGAGTTAGCTGTTGCTTCATAGCCAGCACCTTCAGGAGATGTTGTTGCGCCAATTATTTTTGTCTCAAAACCTTCAATTGAACGAGACTGATTCATATCAAGAGCTAAACCTTCGGGTTTTCCCTCAAGGATGTCAGTGAGAACAACGGAGTCAAAGATGTTGTATTGCGCTAATCGAAGGGCAGTTGTTGATCCGTAAAAACCTGCACCGACTACAGTGACTTTTGCGCCCATGAAGATCCCCCTACATTCGATAATACGCCCAACTCTACCGCCCGCGAGGAAGTGCAATTGCCAACGCAAAAAGGGCTATGGCTATAAAAAGCGGGAAATAAAACTCAAATTTACGTTTGTGCCGCGCAGTAATTGCCATCCCTGCCGTGCCCACCGCAATAAAAAGTGACCCAACTCGCACTATTCCAAATATGCCTAGCGCAATTCCAATCACAATTACAACATTGCTGGCAAGAATTAATAAGCGATCATTTATCCGCATGCATCAACAACATTCTTTACCAACATCGCACGAGTCATTGGTCCAACTCCGCCTGGCATTGGAGCAACCCATGACGCAACTTCCATTACAGATGGGTCAACATCACCCAGTAATCCTTTTTCAGTACGGGATATTCCAACATCAATAATTACTGCGCCGGGCTTAATCATGCCGGCTTTTAAGAAATGAGCTTGACCGATAGCAGCGACAATTATGTCTGCATTCTTTGTGTGCACAAGTAAATCTTTTGTACCCGTATGAGTCAGAGTTACTGTTGCATTTTCCTGCTTACGAGTGAGCAATAATCCAAGTGGGCGGCCGACAGTTAAGCCACGACCAATAACTGTAACTTCGGCGCCTTTAGTACTAATCCCATAATGCGCTAGTAGTTCAACGATTCCATGCGGTGTGCAAGGCAATGGAGCGTTGTAGCCAGAAACTAATCGACCTAAGTTCATTGGATGTAAACCATCTGCATCTTTTGCTGGATCAATGGCTTCAAGAACTCTTTGTGTATTAATACCCTTAGGTAATGGAAGTTGAACAATGTAACCAGTGCACTCGGCAGAAGCGTTCAAATCTTTAATCGCTGCCATAACATCGGCTTCACTTGCATTATCTGGCAGGTCAACACGAATTGAATTAATCCCGATTTCATGACAATCACGGTGCTTTCCACCTACATAAGAATGTGATCCTGGGTCGTCACCAACTAAAACAGTGCCAAGTCCCGGAGTGATTCCACGTGTTTTAAGTTCTGCTACACGAACCGCTAATTCACCTTTGATTTTTGAAGCTAATGCTTTTCCATCCAGAATTTGTGCGCTCATGGCATTTATCCTAATAGCCCACTAGGCGTGAGAGAAATGACGTACGCCTGTGAAGAACATCGCAATACCAGCCGTGTTTGCGGCTGCTATGACCTCTTCATCACGAACACTTCCGCCTGGTTGCACAATTGCAACTACGCCGGCATCAATCAAAATCTGTATCCCATCTGCAAATGGGAAGAATGCATCACTTGCAGCAACAGAGCCATTGACTCTTTCACCTGCACGATCAACTGCTAATTTAGCTGAATCAACGCGGTTAACTTGACCCATACCAATTCCTACTGATGCCGTATTTTTCGCCAATAAAATTGCATTACTTTTTACACTTCGAACGCTTCGCCAAGCAAATTCAAGATCTTTCATAGTTTGCTCATCCACTGATCCACCACTTACTTGCTTCCAATTAATTGGTGAATCACCAGCAGCATTAATTAAATCTGTATCCTGCAACAAGATTCCACCTGAGACTGGACGAAGCTCTAGAGGCGAAACCGTTAATACATCACACTTTAAAATTCGAATTGACGGCTTTTTCATCAATAGTTCTAAGGCATCCTGATCATAAGCTGGAGCAATAAGTACTTCAGTAAATACTTCAGAAAGCGGTGTCGCCATTGCTAAATCTACTTTTCGATTAGCTGCAACAACTCCCCCGAATGCTGAGACAGGATCACACTCATGTGCATGTTGATAGGCAACTGCAACACCTAGTGCACAGACCGCGATTCCACACGGGTTGGCATGCTTCATGATTGCAACGGCAGGATCGCGATGATCTAATACCGCGCGCCAAGCCGATTCTGCATCGGTGTAGTTATTGAAAGACATTTCTTTTCCATGAAGTTGCACAGCATTCACAATTCCAGCAGCGCCTCCGGAATAAATTCCTGCCTTTTGGTGTGGATTTTCCCCGTAACGCAAAACATTATCGCGCCGCCAGATTTGCCCGTACCATTCTGGGAGTTCATCATTGGTGCCAAGCCAGTTTGCAATTGTTAAGTCATACTCGGCAGTTGTTCTAAAAACTTCAAGGGCAAGTTGTTTGCGTTCTTTTTGGGTAAAGCCGCCGCTTTTAATTGATTCCAATAAATGGTCATACTGCGAAGTATGGCAAATAACAGCTACTGAATCATGGTTTTTTGCTGCTCCACGCAACATCGACGGACCGCCGATATCGATCTGTTCAATGCACTCTGCATAATCTGCACCAGAGGCAATCGTGGCAGCAAATGGATATAAATTAATAACAACTAAATCAAATGGTTCAATATCTAATTCTTTAATCGCAGCTAAATGTTCTGGATTATTTTGATCAGCCAAAATTCCTGAATGGACTCGCGGATGCAAAGTCTTAACACGCCCACCCATAATTTCTGGAAAGCCCGTGTACTGACTTACTTCTGTTACTGCTATTCCAGCGTATTGAAGTGTTTTAGCCGTTGAGCCCGTTGAGAGAATTTCAACTCCAGCAGTACTTAGAGCGTTTCCAATTTCAATGAGGCGATCTTTGTCGTAGACGCTTACAAGTGCGCGGCGAATACTTTTACGATCAGACATTGCGCTCCAAAGATGGAAGTATCAAGGCGATGGTCGCAACAATGAGACCGCGTTCTACTTTCTTAATTCTCTCATGAAGTTGTGCTTCATCATCGCCGGGCAGGACCGGAACTTCCATCTGAGTAATGATTGGACCTGTATCTACCCCATCATCAACCCAATGAACAGTTGTCCCGGTTACGCTCACACCCGCTGCAAGCGCATCACGCACAGCATGAGCCCCAGGAAACTGCGGCAGCAATGCTGGGTGGCTATTTATAGTCGGAAAGCGATTAACAAAATCTGCCGGCAAAATCCGCATAAATCCAGCACTGACTACTAAATCTACATCTAGCCCAGCAACTGCTTCAATCATTTCGGTGTTCCATAGTTCTCGAGAACTACCTACTGAAATAATTTTAGTAGGTATTCCCGCTTCTTGTGCTCGAGTTAAAACTTGTGCACTGTGGTTGTCACTAATTACTTCGACGATTTCAATATCTAGTTCAGTTGAATCGATTACTGCTTGTGCAAGTGTGCCCGAACCTGATGCCAGGATCACTACGCGCGCAGTCATTACCGCTTTACCAAGCGCGGTAAGTAGAGCGCTAAAAATGCACCTATAGATAGTTCTGCAGTAATAGAGAGTGTGAATTTCCATGGCGAAACACCAACTGCAGACATTGCATCAGTAAGTAGCGCCCCGCTACCTGCAAAGCCAATTACTGCACAAATGATTGCGCAGATTACTTGGCTCTGTACCAAGATTTTAGTATTCAAATCAATAGTCCAGCTTGCAAGTAGCGCACCTGTAAGAATAACTACCGCAATCCCAAAGAGTGAAAGTAGTGACTTGCTTGTAGGTAATGCCCCTAATAGTGGGAATGCGGGAATTGAATTCAAATGAAATGACCATGGAGCAACTAATGTGCCTGAACCAACGGCAAATCCTGTTCCAGAAAAATAACCAAGAGTTGCGACTACGGCATTTGGAATATAGAGAATATTAAGAAGAAGAAGTAAAACTCCGCCCACAATCCCTGGTTGTAAAACCGTAGTGATAGTTCTGACGGTATGAAGGTTCGTAAAGATTGAGATTCCGAAAATTATTGATGCAATACCCAATAACAGCGCAATTGCCCGAGAGCTATAAAGGGCGGCTTGAGCAAAAGTTAAACGTCTTCCAACAGTTGCTGATGTTATAAGGGTTATCGGTAAAACAAATAGTGGCGCTAAATACCAAACTGGCTTAACTGCAGTTGTCGAAGAAAAGTATGAAAGTAGCATTGCAATTAATGTGTACTGAACTGCAAAGAGAGTTCGAGCGAGAGGCACAAGTGAAGAGTCATGATCAAGGCGGTCAATAGTTCGAGATAACCCACTTCGAATAGCTAATATCGGGAAAATAACTGCTCCTAATGGAAGATAGGACAGATAGCCTGCGATGTGTGCTGGTGGTAGAGCTAGTGAGAATGGAACTTGATGTGCCGCCAACCAAATCCATAACGCGGCACGTAACGGATCTCCTGTATTTCCCGTTGCACTGCCTGCAGTAGCCCAGGCAAGTAATGAAATAAATGAGGTAGGTAATAAAACATATGCAATGCTGCGCACGACTTGGGCCAATGTGGTTCCAAGTACGCGGCCGAACATGGCTTTAGCGGCCTAATATCGCGCGCAACAAACGCGCGGTTTCACTTGGAGTTTGACCAACCTTTACTCCCGCAGCTTCAAGCGCATCTTTTTTACCCTGAGCAGTACCTGATGAACCAGAAACAATTGCGCCAGCGTGGCCCATTGTTTTTCCTTCAGGTGCTGTAAACCCTGCAACGTAACCAACTACTGGCTTAGTTACGTACTCTGCGATGAATGCAGCTGCGCGCTCTTCGGCGTCACCACCAATTTCACCAATCATCACGATTGCCTTAGTTTCAGGATCATCTTGGAATGCACGCAAGCAGTCGATGTGTGTTGTTCCAATAACAGGATCGCCACCAATTCCAACTGCCGTACTAAAACCAATATCCCGCAACTCGTACATCATTTGATATGTAAGTGTTCCAGACTTTGACACTAAACCAATTGGGCCAGCACCGGTGATATCAGAAGGAATGATTCCAATATTTGATTTTCCGGGACTAATAAGTCCAGGACAATTTGGTCCAACAATTCGTGTAGTTCCTTTAGTTAATGAATATGCGTAGAAACTTGCAGAGTCGTGTACTGGGATTCCCTCAGTGATAACGACAACAAGTGGCATTGCTGCATCAATTGCATCGATTACAGCCGCTTTAGCAAACTTTGGTGGAACAAAGACAACTGATGCATTAGCTCCGGTTGCCCCCATAGCTTCGGCAACAGTATTAAAAACTGGAAGTTGATGGCCATCGATATCAACTACTTGTCCACCTTTACCTGGTGTTACTCCACCAACAATTTTTGTACCAGATGCCAACATACGGCGGGTGTGCTTGGTTCCTTCTGAACCAGTCATTCCCTGAACAATTACTTTTGTATTTTCATTTAAAAAGATAGACATTTACTTTGCCGCCAATTCTGCAGCACGATCAGCTGCGCCATCCATTGTGTCTAGCTGCTGCACCAATGGGTGTGCTGCTTTATTTAATATTGCACGACCTTCAACAACGTTATTGCCATCAAGGCGAACAACAATTGGCTTAGTGGCCTTAGAACCAAGTAATTCAAGGGCTTGAACGATTCCTGTTGCCACCGCATCGCAGGCTGTAATTCCACCGAACACGTTCACAAAAACACTCTTCACATCTTTGTCACCAAGAATAATTGAAAGTCCATCGGCCATTACTTGAGCAGAAGCTCCGCCACCGATATCTAGGAAGTTTGCAGGTCGCACTCCGCCATGTTTTTCGCCAGCATAGGCAACAACATCCAGCGTACTCATTACAAGTCCAGCACCGTTTCCGATGATTCCAACTTCGCCTTCTAGTTTGACGTAGTTAAGACCCTTTTCTTTAGCTGCAGCCTCAAGAGGATTTTCTGCTGCTTGATCAATAAGAGCTTCATGATCTGGTTGACGAAAATCTGCATTGTCATCCAGGGTTACTTTTCCATCGAGGGCAATAACTTTGCCATCTTTAGTTTTAACTAATGGATTAACTTCAACCAAAGTTGCATCTTCGGCTTGGAATACTTCCCAGAGTTTCACGAGGACATTGGCAACTTGAGGTGCAACATCTGCAGGAAAGTTTGCAGCAGCAATGATTTCCGTTGCTTTTGCTGCGCTAATTCCATCAACTGCAGAGACGGGAATCTTGGCTAATTTTTCTGGTGCAGTATGTGCAACTTCTTCAATATCCATTCCACCAGATACTGATGCCATAACTAAAAATGTGCGATTAGAACGATCGAGCAAAATCGCTAAGTAATATTCAGATTCAATAGGTGCAGCTGCTGCGATCATCACTGTGCGGACAACGTGGCCCTTGATATCCATTCCAAGAATTGCGCCAGCTTTTTCGCGCGCATCTGCTGGATTCTCTGCAAGCTTTACTCCACCTGCTTTTCCACGACCACCAACTTTTACTTGCGCCTTAACAACTACTTTGCCGCCAATTTTTGTTGCCGCAGCCTCTGCTTCAGCGGCAGTGGTTGCAATTGCAGCTGCCAAAACAGGTACGCCATGTTTTTCAAAGAGATCGCGAGCTTGATATTCAAAGAGATCCACTGGTGCTCCACATTCTAATTAGAGGGTAATCCTAGAGCTTCTCAACGGGTGCATAGCGCAGCAATAAGCGCTTCTCACCGTATTGGCCGAAGTTAATTGTTGCTTCTGCCTTTTCGCCCGCACCGGCCACTGCCACAACAGAGCCCAAACCAAATGTGTCATGTGACACACGATCTCCAATTGCTAGTTCCATTGTTGAAATCTTCTTGCCTGTTGCGCGAGGTGGTGGAGTTGTTGCTACTCGAGATTTGCGAACAAGTGACGGGGATACTGATGAAGAACTTTGATTGCGCCATTCGATTACATCTTCTGGAATTTCATCGAGAAAACGTGACGGTGGATTGTAATTTGGTGCGCCCCATGTAGATCGGTATTCAGCACGCGAAATATATAGTCGTTGACGCGCACGTGTTAAACCAACATAAGCCAATCGACGTTCTTCCTCAATCTCATCTTTTTCACCCAAAGTTCGTGAGTGCGGAAATATTCCATCTTCCATACCTGTTAAGAAAACTGTTGGGAACTCGAGACCCTTTGCAGTATGTAAAGTCATCATTGTTACTACTCCGCCATGGTCTTCGCCCTCAGGAATTTCATCGGCATCTGCAACTAGGGAAACTTTTTCTAGGAACCCGGCTAATGAAATCTCTTCATCTTCACCTAGCTCTTCAATGGGTCGCTCTTCATACTCCATTGATACCGCTACAAGTTCTTTAAGGTTTTCAACACGAACTTCATCTTGTGGATCCACGCTATCTGCTAACTCTTTTAACAGACCAGATTGTTCAAGGGCTGCTTCAACAATGACAGAGGGGCGGGTCTTGGCTTCAACTAAAACATTAAGTGCGCTAATCATCGAAGTAAATTCATTAATCGATTGTGCTGCACGGGCTGGTAATCCTGGTGCTTGTGAGCAGCGAAGTAACCCTTGCCAAAAAGAAATGGAGTTATCGCGGGCAAAAGCGTCGACATAATCAAGTGAGGTATCACCGATCCCGCGCTTTGGAACATTGATTATGCGGCGCAAAGAAATCTCATCTTCAAGGTTGGCTAGCACACGTAAATATGCCAAAAGATCTTTTACTTCACGGCGTTCGTAGAATCGCAATCCTCCAACAACTTTATAAGGCAATGCGTTTCGCATGAATACTTCTTCAAAAACGCGTGACTGGGCGTTGGTGCGATAGAAGATTGCAGTATCTCCTGGTTGAGATTTCGATTCGCGTTGTAATTGACGAATTTCATCTGCAATAAATGTCGCCTCATCGTGTTCGCTTTCAGCAACGTATCCAACAAGTGGTGCACCAGATCCTGCCTCAGACCATAAGTTCTTTTCCTTGCGACTTTCATTTCGTGTTATTACTGCATTAGCAGCGTTAAGAATATTTTGTGTTGAGCGATAGTTTTGTTCAAGCAACACTGTTGTGGCATTTGGATAATCAAGTTCGAACTGCAAGATATTGCGAATCGTTGCTCCACGAAAGCCATAGATACTCTGATCGGCATCTCCCACAACGCACAGTTCGGCAAGTGGCATACCTTCGGCTTCGGTTCCGACTAATTCTTTTACAAGAATATATTGGGCATGATTTGTATCTTGGTACTCATCAACTAAAACATGGCGAAACCTTGACCTAAAACGCGCCTTGGCTTCTGGATATCGCTGCAAGACTTCTACAGTTTTTAAGATTAGATCATCAAAATCCATGGCATTGGCGCGTTGCAAGCGTTGTTGATAGACCGAATAGACATCGCCAACAACTTGCTCGAATTGATTGCTTGCGGCATTTACATAATCTTGCGGCCCGAGAAGCTCATTTTTAGCGTTAGAAATCATTGCCTGGAATTGTCGCGCTGGATAACGCTTAGAATCCAAATTAAGTTCTTTGGACACAATCGTTATTAATCTAAGCGAATCAGCTGAATCATAGATAGAAAACGAGTTGCTATAGCCCAATCGAGAAGCCTCTTGACGCAAAATACGCACACATGCTGAGTGGAAAGTAGATACCCACATCGATTTTGCAACTGGACCTACTAATTCGCCAACACGTTCCTTCATTTCGCCCGCAGCTTTATTTGTAAATGTGATTGCAAGTATTTGGTATGGGGCAACGTTGCGACGTGACATTAAATATGCAATTCGACGTGTTAAAACTCGAGTTTTTCCTGATCCAGCACCTGCAACTACAAGTAATGGACCACCAGCATGAGTGACCGCTTCTGCTTGCTGGGGATTGAGTCCAGTCAGAAGGGGGTCAGTACTCGTCATGGTGGTGAGTCTATTAGGCTAGGCGACATGGAACCCATTGCCGATAGTGAGATCAAGCGCGTCTTGGTCGTTAGTGCTCACCCCGATGATTCAGATTTTGGTGCATCAGGAACGATTGCCCAGTGGGTTAAAAAGGGAATTGAAGTTGCCTATGTATTTTGTACTAACGGTGATCAAGGCGGCGAAGAATCAGGTTTCACAAAAGAAGAGATGCCCGCAATTCGCCAACGCGAACAGCGTGAAGCTGGTGCAGCAATTGGTGTAACAGATATTACTTTTCTTAATTATGTCGATGGTCACCTTGAAGCAACGCTTGGACTTCGCAAAGATTTAGTACGCCAAATTCGTATTTCCAAACCCGATCGAATGGTCTGTCAAAGTCCTGAACGAAATTGGGATCGTATTGGTGCAAGCCATCCAGATCACTTAGCTGCAGGTGAAGCAGCAATTCAAGCCGTGTATCCAGATGCACGAAATCCTTTTGCATTTACAGATTTGCTTGACCAAGAAGGTTTGCAACCTTGGCGAGTTAAAGAAGTATGGATTAGCGCTTTCGCAACCCCTGACCACTTTGTAGACATCACCGATACTTTTGATTTAAAGATGAAAGCATTGCACGCACATGCATCACAAACTGCTCATAACAAAGAACTAGATAATATGGTTCGCGAATGGGGTCAGCGAAACGCTGGTATTGGCGGACTTCCAGAAGGTCGAATCGCTGAAGCTTTTAAAATAGTTAATACGAATTAATTATTTAACCGTAATTTTCTTAATTTCAACGGTTTGAATTGGATAACCATCACTTGCATAATATGGCTTGTTATCCGATGGATTAATTTTATAAGCGCCAACTTCTCCAATTTTCTTCAGAAGGTCCAGGCCTTTAGTAATTTTGCCCCAGATTGTGTAATTAGGCAGAAAAGTTGAAGGCGCGAAAACTAAGAAAAACTGTGAACCATTAGTGCCTGGACCTGAGTTAGCCATAGCCACCGTACCTTCGGGGTAATAATCTGCCGCGTTAGTTGGAAGATTTTCATCTTTATATCCCTTCCAACCTTTTGGCCCTCCACTGCCAGATGCAGATGGATCCCCGCACTGCAAAACGCTTATGCCACTTGTTGTTAATCGATGGCAAAAAGTTCCATCAAAGTACTTAGCTTTAGCTAAGGCCGACAACTTTGTGATCGTTAAAGGTGCTTTATTTGGAAGCAATGAAATAGCAATAACGCCGCAATTTGTTTCAATAGTCATAGTTTTTGGAAGCGCTTTTCCAATTGTCATAGGTTCTTTTACAGCTGCTGGAGCATGCACCTTGGCAGTAGGTTCTTTGCACCCTGCAACTGTCGTTGGCTTATCCGCTGCATGAATGGGGGAAACCGACAACAAGGAGATAATTGCAACTGAGACCATTACCGATAACTTCTTCATTTTTATTCCCATTCAATTGTTCCTGGCGGTTTACTTGTTACGTCCAATACAACTCTATTAACTTCACGTACTTCATTGGTAATGCGAGTAGATATCTTCTCAAGAACTTCATATGGTACCCGCGACCAATCAGCAGTCATTGCATCTTCACTAGATACTGGGCGCAAAACTATTGGGTGACCGTACGTGCGACCATCGCCCTGCACACCAACGCTGCGAACATCGGCAAGTAATACAACAGGACATTGCCAGATATCGCGATCAAGGCCAGCGGCCTTTAATTCAAAACGTGCAATCGCATCGGCTTCACGCAATAAATCAAGGCGATCTTGCGTTACCTCACCCACAATTCGAATTCCAAGTCCTGGACCAGGAAATGGTTGGCGCCAAACAATCTCTTCGGGTAATCCAAGCTCTAAACCAACCTGGCGAACTTCATCTTTAAATAGTGCACGAAGCGGTTCGATCAAAGTAAATTTCAAATCATCTGGTAATCCACCCACATTGTGATGAGATTTAATATTTGCAGTACCCGTTCCGCCACCTGATTCGACAACATCTGGATACAAGGTGCCCTGTACTAAAAATTCAACATCTCCCCCTGCAGCGATATCTCGTGCAGCTGCTTCAAAGGATCTAATGAATTCACGGCCAATAATCTTTCGTTTTTCCTCAGGATCAGTTACTCCTTTGAGGGCATCCAAGAAAGTTTTCTTGGCATCGATGACAACTAGTTGCACGCCAGTTGATGCTACAAAATCGCGTTCAACTTGCTCGGCCTCACCTTTGCGCAGTAAACCATGATCAACGAAAACACATGTCAGCTGCTTACCTACAGCGCGCTGGATAATTGCAGCAGCAACTGCTGAATCAACTCCGCCAGATAATCCACAAATAACACGTTTTGTACCAATAGCTTCTTTAGCTTTTGCGATCTCAGTTTCAGCAATGTTTCCAGTAGTCCAAGTTGCATCGCATTTAGCGGTATTAACTAACCAATTTTGCAAAATAGCTTGGCCATGTTCACTGTGTAATACCTCTGGATGAAACTGAACTCCAGCTAACTGACCTGATTCATTTTCAAATGCCGTAATAGGGGTGTCTGCAGTAACTGCACAGACTGTAAAACCTTGTGGTGCTTGCGTTACTGCATCACCATGTGACATCCATACCTTTTGTTGTGATGGTAATCCAGCAAAAACTTTGGATTGTGCTTGTACTTTTACATCTGTTCGGCCGAATTCAGAGTTACCTGTTTGACTAACTACTCCTCCTAAAGCCGCAGCCATGACCTGAAATCCATAACAAATCCCAAAAACAGGAATACCTAATGAAAAAATTGCACTATCAAATTTTGGTGCATTTTTTGCGTAAACACTTGATGGACCACCCGACAAAATAATTGCCGATGGATCCTTGGCAGTTACTTCAGCGGCAGAAATAGTAGATGGAACAATTTCGCTATAAACTTTGGCTTCGCGAACACGGCGTGCAATTAACTGGGCATACTGGGCCCCAAAATCGACTACAAGTACGCCACGAACATTAGGCACGATGAATAAGTACCTCTACGCGCTGGAACTCCTTCACATCTGAATAACCACATGTAGCCATTGCGCGGCGAAGAGCCCCAAATAAGTTCATAGAACCATCAGATGTATGTGATGGCCCGAGCAAAATTTCTTCTAAAGTTCCAACAGTTCCAACGTTTACACGTTCTCCACGTGGCAAAACTTGGTGATGCGCTTCAGATCCCCAGTGCCAACCAAGTCCTGGTGCTTGTGTTGCTTTAGCAAGTGGTGAGCCCATCATTACAGCATCTGCGCCGCATGCAATTGCTTTAGCAATATCACCGCTGCGACCAACGGCGCCATCAGCAATAACGTGAACATAGCGTCCCCCAGATTCATCAAGGTATTCACGGCGAGCAGATGCAACTTCAGCAACTGCCGATGCCATTGGTACTTCAATACCTAATACTTTGCGCGTTGTGTGTGCTGCTCCGCCACCAAAACCAACCAATACTCCAGCAGCTCCAGAGCGCATTAAGTGCAGTGCAGCAGTTGCAGTTGCAACGCCACCAACAATTACTGGGACATCTAGCTCATAAATAAACTTCTTTAAATTAAGTGCTTCGTCCTCTGCAGCAACATGCTCGGCACTTACAGTTGTTCCACGAATAACGAAAATATCTACACCAGCATCGATAACCGCTTTGTGTAATTCGGCAGTGCGCGCAGGTGAAAGTGAAGCAGCAACAGTTACGCCAGCATCACGAATCTGGGCGATTCGAGCTTTAATTAACTCAGGCTTAATTGGTTCGTTGTAAATCTCTTGCATACGCTGTGTTGCATGCTTATCTGGCATTGAAGCAATTTCGCCAAGTGGAATACGTGGATCCTCATAACGAGTCCATAGGCCTTCAAGGTTGAGAACACCAAGACCGCCTAAGCGACCAATTTCAATTGCAGTTTCAGGAGATACAACTGAATCCATTGGCGCAGCCATCATTGGTAATCCAAATTTGTATGCATCAATTTGCCATGCTGTTGAAACATTTTCTGGATCGCGAGTACGGCGGCTTGGAACAATTGCGATGTCATCAAAGGAATAAGCGCTGCGTGCACGCTTTCCAGGTGCTAATTCAATCTCGTTCATGAGCGGCCTTTCTGCTGATAATTAGGTGCATCGGCAACATGTGCAACATCATGAGGATGGCTTTCTTGTAAACCAGCTGCAGTAATTTGGATTAAACGACCTTCGCGGCGAAGAGTTTCAATATCGGGCGCACCTGCATAACCCATTCCAGAACGAAGTCCGCCAACAAGTTGGTGTACAACATCGGCAACGTTGCCACGGAATAGAACTTTTCCTTCGATGCCTTCTGGAACAAGTTTGTCCTCAGAGAGAACATCGTCTTGCATATAGCGATCCTTGGAATATGACTTTTTCTCACCGCGCGATTGCATTGCACCAAGTGAGCCCATGCCACGGTATGCCTTGTATTTAACGCCATTGATTTCAACAAGTTCGCCTGGTGCTTCTTCGCACCCTGCAAGTAATGAACCAAGCATTACTGCATGTGCTCCTGCCACCAAAGCTTTAACAATGTCACCTGAATATTGCAATCCACCATCTGCAATTAACGGAATGCCGGCTTTATTACAAGCCTTTGCTGCTTCCATGATTGCAGTAATTTGCGGAACGCCAACACCTGCAACAACACGAGTAGTACAAATTGATCCTGGACCTACGCCAACTTTTACTGCATCAGCACCGGCGTTAATTAAAGCTTGTGCTCCTGCTCGAGTTGCAATGTTTCCTCCGATAATGTCCGTTGTTGGAGAAAACTTCTTAATGCGAGAAATTGCATCAAGGACTGCACGATGATGACCGTGCGCAGTATCAACAACAACTACATCAACTCCGGCTTCAATGAGGGCTTGAGCTCTGGCAAATCCATCGTCGCCAACACCAACTGCTGCACCAGCAAGGCCAACATTTTTAACTAATTTCACATGAGTTACTTGCTCATCGATTGGAAGATTGCGGTGAATGATTCCAATTCCACCGGCTTTAGCCATCGCAATTGCCATTGCTGATTCAGTAACAGTGTCCATGGCGGATGAAACCAGTGGAACAGCAATAGTTATATTGCGAGTAAGGCGTGTGGATGTATCGACTTCAGAAGGCACAACATCAGATGCATCTGGCAAAAGTAAAACATCGTCATAAGTCAGGCCGAGCATTGCGACTTTATCGTTCTCGCTCATATGCCCTCCCGCCTTAGGTGAACGTCCTTAAGAAGTCGGGAGTCTATCGGGAATAGCCCGCAAGACAGAAACCACCGTTACAACAGCCAAAATAAACAGAGGAATTGCGACTATGTAGAGCCCGCCATCAAATTGATATTTAGAAACACCGATTGCAATCAAATTTGCCAGCAACGCCGGCGCACGACCAAAGTATTTGCCGCGACGATATCCCCTTGCTGCTGCAAATAATCCACCCGATCCCAACACAATAAATATGAATTCTCCCAGCAATGGAGAGATTTCTACGGTATCCGCAGTGAAAGTAAGCACAACAAGCCATACACCTAATGTTGCAATCACAACTGACTCAAAAATCAATAGGGATGCCACTAGTGCGCGGGCCTTAACTGCTTTGGCAGGATCTTGTTCCATGGAAGAGAGATTAACTTATCGAGGAGTAGAAAACACTCTTTTCTCTCATGACGGGATCCACGATTCGCAAACTCATTTGGCCGCTCCCAGTTATTTCTACCAACAACTTTTGCAAGAAATTGAATTGAGCAAGCGAACTGGTGAAACCTTTTCATTAATCAGAGTCATATTTAAGCCAACCAAACCCAAGGACCAAGTTCTAGAAGTAAAAATTAGTGCGGCCGACATTCTTTACTTTTCAGAAGCCTTAAAGGATGTAACTCGAAAGCAAGACTGTGTTGCCCGAGTCGGGCTCAATGAATGCGTGATTTTGATTAGAGCGCAGTTAAGCAATGTTGAATCACTCCTTAACAGATTACTTGATGCTAAAAATCTGACTGTGGATAACTCGCTTAAAGTGTCATGTTCTACCGTTGAATACCAAGTGGGTGAGAAAGCTTTAACTATTCTCAACCGTCTAGATGCAATGAGCTTATCCACCCGTTAATCAGGTCCCGATTACAAATGTCAGTCACGCTCATAGATTCCAGCTCATGGACCTAGATCTCGATATAACTTTTGGAGCCATTGCTCCATATATGAACGATCCAACTATTGAAGAAGTATGGATTAACTCACCGGAGCGCATTTTCATTGCGCGCGCAGGAAAAAGCGAATTAACAAATTTGCTATTAACTGCTGAAGAAGTTCGAAACATAGTTGAACGTGCCCTGATGTGGGGAGGACGGCGATTAGATCTTTCTCACCCTTTTGTTGATGCGCGATTACCCGATGGAAGTCGTTTGCACGTAGCAATCCCTGAAATTACGGCTCAACATTGGGCAGTAAATATTCGTAAACATCTGATGCGAAATATGTCCGTGAATGACCTTGTAGATCGCGGAGTGATGAATCAGTTACTCGGAACAGCACTAATTAATTCGGTTCGTGCTGGACTCAATATTCTCGTTAGTGGCGGAACTCAGGCTGGTAAGACAACGCTGCTAAACGCTTTAGCTGGTGCAATTCCTCGTGGGGAACGTGTCGTAACTATTGAGGAAGTATTTGAATTATCTCCACAATTGCCAGACGTTGTTCAAATGCAAACTCGTAGTGCCAATCTCCAAGGTGAAGGAGAAATACCACTACGGCGTCTCATAAAAGAATCCTTGCGTATGCGACCATCCCGAATTATCGTCGGAGAAGTCCGTGAAGCCGAAGCGTTAGACCTTCTCATTGCATTAAATTCGGGATTACCAGGAATGGGAACTCTTCACGCTAATTCACCTAGAGATGCAGTTGTAAAGCTTCAAACCCTCCCACTTCTGGCAGGTGAAAATATCTCTCATAAGTTCATTGCTCCAACAGTGGCTTCAGCAATTGATTTGATTGTCCACGTAACCCTTGATATTCATGGAACACGTCGGGTTCAAGAAGTAGCAGCTCTTACTGGGCGATACGAGAATGACCGAGCAGAAATTGAAACCCTATGGCTATGGAACGGCGTTGAATACGAACGTGGAATAGGTGCATTGCCCCACCCAGACAAATTCGCCGCAATTGGAGCCCCACTTTCTTCTTGGTGGCGTCCATGAAAAATAATCTGCGAGTACTTCTTTCTGCATGTTTAACAATTGCTTTAGTTCTACTTATCACCGCTTCATACTCTATTTCCCTAGCTTTTGGTGCATTAGTTGCTGGGGCGGTTTATGTAACATTGAAAACTAAGACTGCACATAGTCAATCGCATTTAATTGCAGCGTGGCCAGAAGTCATTGATCACCTTATGTCCGGAATTCAGTCTGGGCTATCACTTTCAGAGTCACTTGTTGGTCTAGCAACTAGAGGGCCAGAAGTACTACGGCCTGCATTTGCAGAATTTAGAAACTCACTCTTTCGACATGGTGATTTGGAAATTGCAATCGAAGAGCTGAAATCACTTTTCCAACACCACGGCAGTGACCAAATATTTGAAGCTCTCCTTATCTCCAAGGCATTAGGAGGTAGCGAACTACTTTCAATACTTAGAACTCTTGGAGACTTTTTGCGTCAAGATCTAGCATTGCGAAGAGAAATCGAAGTCAAACATGGCTGGATTAAGAATTCTGCCCATATGTCGGCAGTTGCTCCATGGATTCTTTTACTACTTCTATCAACACAACCCAGCACTGCGATTGCATTCTCAACGCCCACCGGAGGGATGATTTTAATAGCGGGTCTAGTTATGACCGCACTTGCATATCTTTGGATGAATCAACTTGGACGGCTTCCACAAACTCCTAGAGTCTTTACAAAACTATCTAATTCAAAACGTGGTGCCCATATAGAAATCAGCCGTCCATGATGCAGATAGTCTTCATCTCAATGCTCTTTGCGGTTCCTGGGGCTTTTCTTATCGCATTCAATGATTTAGAAACGCTCATAGAGCTGGAAAAGCGCTCAAGGAAAGCTTTGGTCACTAGCCGAGATAGAACAGGTATTCATGCTCGATTAGAAGAAATTGGGAAACGGACAGAAATCGATTATCAAAATTTTCGAATCCGTCAGTTTGGTTATTGCGCTTCCGGATCTGCATTAATAATGGTCCTGATGTTAGTTGCAGGTAAGTCGTTTTTTTCTACACTTATTTTTACCGTAATTGCTGGATTACTTATTTTTGTCATTATTGATCGAGAATTAAGTTCCCAGATTAAAAAACACCGAGAAGCAATAGAGTCAGAATTTCCAGCAATAATCGAAATGATGACACTTGCAATCGCTGCTGGTGAGACTCCTATGCAATCTATGCTTCGAATTGCTGAATCAGCTGAAGGTGAGCTCTCTCGAGAGTTTGCTGTTGTTATTGAGGAGATTCGCGCTGGCCAACCTCTTCATGTAACTCTGGACGCAATGGGGCGACGCGTTAAATCAGTAATGATTAGGCGCTTTGTTGATGCAGTTGTTACCGCAACTTTGCGTGGTGCACCGCTCATAGAAGTCCTCACACGTCATGCTGTTGAAGCTAGAGGAAATCAACGCAATCGAGTTTTAAATGCAGCAGGTAAAGCTGAAATCTCCATGATGATTCCAGTTGTCTTCCTTATCTTGCCAATCTCAATTCTCTTTGCGCTATGGCCTTCGCTTACAAATTTGAATTTATTCGCAAGTTAAGCAGCTTCTTCCTCGCGTGCAGCAACTTCGCTCAACGTAGGACGACCGGCTTTGCGCTTTTTAGCGATCACTTTTCCATCTTCGAAGAGTTCTCCGCCCCATACGCCCGCTGGTTCTTGTCGTGACATCGCACCTTCAAGACATTGTGCGCGCACAGGACATCCACCGCAGAGGGACTTAGCTTCTGCAATCGCAATCTCTGCTTCAGAGAAGAAGAGTTCGGGATCTGCTGTATGGCATGGCAAATTAAATGATGAACCGTCGGAAT
>WLQG01000002.1 GCA_009698445.1 Actinomycetota bacterium | reverse complement strand
TTCAACATCCACGACCGATAGTTGTATGTAATTGATTGCGCACCCCGCTGCGATTAATTTTTATGACACACATAAACAGGAGTACACACACAGTTGGCTACAAAAATTCGCTTAATGCGCATGGGTAAAATTCGCACACCATTTTTCCGCGTAGTTATTACAGACTCACGCAAGGCACGTAACGGACTTTCAATTGAAGAAATTGGTCGTTATGTTCCAGGACAAGAACCATCACTTATTGAGATCAACTCAGAGCGCGCTCTGTACTGGCTCGGTGTTGGTGCACAACCATCAGAGGCTGTAGAGGCTCTTCTGAAGGTCACTGGAGATTGGCAAAAATTTAAAGGTCTTCCTGGAACTGAAGGAACACTTCGTGTTGCAGCTCCTAAGGTCGGCAAGCATGTTGCTTATGAAGCAGCGATGAAGTTGGCAATGGATGAACCAAAAGAAGGCGCAACTACTCTCAAGAAGAAAGCACAAGAAAAGTTAGCTGCAAAGGCAAATCCAGTTGTGTCCCAAGAAACTTCAAATGAAGAGGTGTCAGAGGTTCCAGTCCAAGAGGTGACTGCAGATGTAGTGGTTGAAACCGAGGCAGTAGTTGAAGCTCCAGTAGAGGCAGTTGTTGAAACACCTGCTGAAGTTGTTGTTGAAACACCTGCTGAAGAAGTGGCTGCCGAATAACAATGATGGATGAAGCCCTAGAGCATTTAGTAAAGGGAATCGTCGATAATCCCGATGATGTTGTTGTTGCAGAAAAAACACATCGCCGTGGAACAACTCTTGAGGTTCGAGTGAACCCAGAAGATATTGGCAAAGTTATTGGTCGTAATGGGCGCACTGCAAAGGCACTTCGCACGGTCGTGAGTGCAATTGCAGGACGTACTGTTCGCGTCGATCTCATCGAGACCGACGAAGCACGCTAGCAATGCGTTTACTCGTGGGGCGCATCGGTCGCGCCCACGGAATTCTTGGAGAAGCGACGATTGAGGTTCGAACTGATGAACCTGATCGTCGTTTTGCCATTGGTAACAAACTTCAAACTGATTCGCTGGGAGAGCTAAAAATAATCTCTGGCCGAGTCCATAACGGTATTTTGCTGTTGGGTTTTGACGGGATTACCGATCGCAACGGAATCGAAAAACTTCGCAATACCTTGATTTACTGCGATGTCGATATCAATGAACCAGGTATTGATGAGGATGATTACCATGTATTACAGCTCATCGGTTGTGCTGCACATTCGCAATCTGGTGAAGTAATTGGTGAAGTTACAGATGTGATTAATCTTCCTGGTCAAGATTTGCTGGCAATTAAGACTAAGGGCGGCGAAATTCTAATTCCTTTCGTCCATCAATTAGTCCCATTAGTGGATATTGCAGCAAGAAAAGTTGTTGTTATTCCACCAGAAATAGCAGGAGCCGTCCAATGAAAATCGATGCCGTTACGATTTTCCCTGAGTACTTTGCGCCCTTGCAACTTTCTCTTTTAGGTAAAGCACAGGAAACTGGGTTAGTTGAATTTGATATTCACGATTTACGTAGTTTTGCCACAAACGTTCATAACCAAGTAGATGACACGCCATATGGTGGTGGTGCAGGTATGGTGATGATGCCTGAAGTTTGGGGACATGCATTAGATCCATTAATGGATTCTGACACCGACTTGATAATCCTGACGCCCGCCGGAAAGAGATTTGACCAACCAATGGCTGCAAAGTTTTCAAACGCTAAACACCTGGTTTTTGCCTGTGGGCGATATGAAGGAATTGATGATCGAGTGCGTCAGCATTATTTAGCTAAAAATTTCCGTGTGCACGAAGTCTCAATTGGCGATTATGTCTTAGGTGGGGGAGAAGTAGCATCCCTTGTAATGATCGAAGCCATCACTCGATTAATCCCTGGTGTTCTTGGCAATCCAGAATCGTTAGCAGAAGAGTCACATAATGAGCAGGGATATCTTGAGTATCCAAATTTCACAAAACCACAAAACTGGCGAGAAATAGCTGTGCCAGAGATTTTATTAAGTGGAAATCACGGTGAAATTGCAAAGTGGCGAGCGGCACAAGCAATTGAGCGTGCGAAAAACAATTTATAACTGGTCAGTAACCCGAACTCTGCCGTAAGTTTGCACCATGACGTATGACAGCAAAGCCATTCAAGCTCGCCTTATCCGTGATCTTGAACCAGTCGTTGGTGTCGAACTCGACCGACATTTAAAAGTTCAAAAAAACTGGTATCCGCATGAGTATGTCCCTTGGTCAGAAGGTCGAGACTTTGCCGGTCCACTTAATGGTGATGCATGGGAAGCCAAAGATTCGCGATTGACTCCCGTTGCACAAGATTCATTGATTCTTAATCTGTTGACTGAAGATAACTTGCCGAGCTATCACACTGAAATTGCACTTTCCATGGGCCGCGATGGGGCATGGGGAACATGGATTGAACGTTGGACGGCTGAAGAAGCACGTCACAGCATTGTTATCCGAGATTATTTAATGGCAACACGTGGTGTTGATCCTTATGAACTTGAAGACTTGCGCATGGCCCATATGTCACTGGGCTATCAAACTCCATATGAAAATGACATGTTGCACACAATTGCTTACGTTTCATTCCAGGAGTTAGCAACAAGAATTTCACACCGTAATACTGGCAAAATCTCAGCTGACCCGATCGCAGAGTCGATGATGCAGCGTGTTGCCTTAGATGAAAACCTTCACATGCTTTTTTACAGAAATACTTTGAGTGCAGCACTTGATATGGAACCAAATGCTTCAATGCGAGCTATCGCAGATGTAGTGACAAATTTTGATATGCCGGGTGCGAATATGCCAGGCTTTGGTCGCAAGGCAGTACAGATTGCTCTTGCCGGTATTTATGACATGCAGCAACACTTGGAAGAAGTCGTGGCTCCAGTTCTTCGCGCATGGAATGTTTTTGAGCGCACGGATCTGAGTGGCGATGGTTTAGTCGCCCGGGATGAACTTGCCGCGTTCTTGGCAAAAACCACCGATGAATCCAATCGATTTAATGAAAAGCGCGAGCTACATTTTGAGCGCTTAATCGCACGTGGACAAGAACCTTTGCGAATCATTAAGTAGTATTGCCCGTATGTCCAAAAGCGTAATCTTCATTGAGCATGACCATGTCTCTGCTGGTGGTCCAATTTGGAAACAGTTTGAAAAACGTGGTTACGAAATCTCTCGATTCATTATTGTTGATGAAGAACATGCTAAAGCACCAAATGTCACACCAGTGTGGCCGGACTTACTTTCATTTGATGTTGTAGTTGTCATGGGTGCACCGTATGCAGCGTATGACGACGGTGCAATCGGTAATTGGTTAATTCCACAAGTTGCCAAGATGCGCGAAGTTCATAACGCTGGAATTCCAGTATTAGGAATCTGCTTTGGGGGACAGCTCATGTCTCGTGTATTAGGTGGAACGGTTTCGCGTTCACCACATGCTGAACTTGGTTGGTATGAAGTAGATAGTGATGACGAGAGTTTCATTCCTAGAGGCCCATGGTTTCAATATCACTGGGATCGCTTCACTGTGCCACCAGGAGCTACAGAAATTGCACGAACCGAACTATGTCCGCAGGCCTATCACTTCGGTCGCACATTAGGTCTGCAGTTTCATCCAGAAATTGATGCAGAAGTTCTGGATATGTGGCTAGCAATGGATGGTGGGTGTGCCGAAGTTGAATCTGAAGGCGTTGTGGTTGAAGCGTTACGGAGTGAAACTAGAAAACTTGAGGCGCAAAGTAATCAGCGCGGTTACGATTTAGTTGATCAATTTCTTGATCGAATCGCAACCGCGCCAATACGCACTGTCTAATCTGCTTTTTCTTTAGTCGTTTGAGATAAATACGTTCTTTAGCTCTGTATAAGAATCAACGGCATCTGGACCTAAACCACGTCCTAGACCTGACTGCTTAAATCCACCAAATGGTGTCCAAAAACGGACTGAAGAGTTTGAGTTAACAGATAGAGCGCCAGATTCAATTGCGCGTGAGACTCGAAGCGCACGGCCGACATCACGTGTCCAAATCGAACCAGACAAGCCATATTCGCTGTCATTGGCCATCTTGATACCTTCGGCTTCATCCTCAAAAGTTAAAACAGAAACTACAGGACCAAAAATTTCTTCGCGCCAAGATTTTGATTGGGCATTCTTAGGTAGCAAAACCGTTGGTGGCATCCAATAGCCAGGTCCCGATGGGGCGGTGCCTTGAAAGGCAATCTTTTCATCTAAGTAAGACTCGACAACATCGAACTGCTTTTTTGAAATAAGTGGACCCATTTCAGCAGTTGCAAGATTTGGATCTTCACAACGAAACTTTTTAACGGCAACTTCAAAGTGCTCCATGAACTTATCGAATGCTGATTTCTGAACCAAAATACGTGACCGCGCACAACAATCTTGCCCGGCGTTATCAAATACTGCGCCAGGTGCACCTGCTGCAGCTTTTTCGATATCTGCATCAGCGAAGATAATATTGGCGCTCTTGCCACCAAGCTCAAGAGTTACTCGCTTCACTTGATCGGCGCATCCAGCCATAATCTGCTTGCCTACTTCAGTAGAGCCCGTGAAACCAACTTTGCGCACTAATGGGTGAGTAACAAAACGATTTCCAACAACACTTCCTTTTCCAGGAAGAATGTTGAGTACACCTTCAGGAATACCGGCTAGCAGGGCCAATTCTCCCAGACGTATTGCAGTCAGTGGTGTGTATTCGGCAGGCTTTAGTACAACTGTATTTCCTGCAGCTAGCGCCGGAGCAAAACCCCAACCAGCAATTGGCATCGGGAAGTTCCACGGAACAATGATTCCAACTACACCTAAAGGTTCTTTGAAAGTTATATCTATTCCGCCAGGTACAGGAATTTGTTTACCAAATAAGCGCTCTGGTGCTGCTGAGTAATACATCAATGTATTAGCTACGTTATCGGCTTCCCACAGAGCGTTACCGCGCGTGTGCCCAGCATTTGTAATTTCTAATTGTGCCAACTCTTCACGATGATCAGTGACAACTTGTGAAAATGCACGAAGCAAACGTGCACGCTCACCAGGAGTTACATTTTTCCATGATTCAAAAGCTTTTGCCGCCTTAGCAATTACTGCATCCGTTTGTTCCAGATCTAAATGAGGAACATTCTTAACTAACTGTTCATTGGCAGGGTTGATTACATCGTATGAAGTAGACACGTGAGATTTAGAACCTTTCGAAGTTACGGACGAGTTCCCAATCGGTAATTGCTTTACCGTATGCAGCAATTTCAATCTTGGCCATATTCGCATAATGTGCCTGAACTTCTGCGCCAAAGGTCTCTTTAACCCACGCGCTATTTTCCCAAAGAGCAAGCGATTCATTCATAGACGATGGAACACGCTGTGAATCTGATTCATACGCATTTCCCGTAAAGGCTGGCTCTAGAACCATCTTGTTCTTGATTCCATCTAGTCCGGCAGCAATAATTCCTGAAACCGCTAGATATGGATTGACGTCACCACCGGCAACGCGATTTTCAAGGCGAAGGCTCTGACCTTTTCCAACTAAACGCAAAGCACATGTGCGGTTATCACGTCCCCAGCGAATTGCTGTTGGTGCAAATGAACCGGGCACGTAACGCTTATATGAGTTGATATTTGGTGCAAAAAGTAAAGACATTTCACGCATGTGTGCAATCTGGCCTGCGATGAATTGACGGCCAAGATCGCTTAAACCCTGCTCTTTGTCAGAATCGTCTGCCATCACCATTGAGCCATCTAAGCCTCGGAATGAAAGGTGAATATGTGAAGAGTTACCTTCTTTTTCATTTGGCTTAGCCATAAATGTGAGGGCATAACCATCCTGTGCAGCAATCTCCTTGGCACCGTTCTTATAAATAACATGGTTATCGCAATTGGAAAGCGCATCAGAGTATTTAAAAGCAATCTCATGCTGACCAAAGTTACATTCACCCTTAACGGACTCAACGGTCATTCCCGCTTTAGCCATAGCAAGGCGGATTCTGCGAAGAAGTGGTTCAATGCGCGATCCGCCCATGATGGAATAATCCACGTTGTATTGATTGACTGGAATTAAATTCTTGTAGCCCTTGTTCCACGCTTCTTCGTACGTGTCCTTATAAACGACAAACTCAAGCTCAGTCCCACACATTGCTTCCATGCCCGCATCTTTGAGCGCTTTTACTTGCTTGCGCAAAATCTGACGAGGAGAGGCAACAACGTCAGTGTGATCAAGCCATTGGACATCGGCTAGAACTAGGGCAGCGCCTTCTTGCCAATCGATTAATCGAAGCGTGTCCATATCTGGAACTAAAGCGAAGTCGCTATAGCCGCGCTCCCATGACGACATTTCATATCCATCAACAGTATTCATATCGACATCGACAGCTAAAAGATAGTTGCAACCTTCAGTGCCGTGCTTGAGAACTTCATCAAGAAAGAAGGTTCCGTGAATACGCTTGCCGGTTAAGCGGCCCTGCATATCTGTCATTGCTACTACAACGGTATCTATCTCACCGCTCTTGATCTTGGCGCTTAAATCAGCAATCGTCATTGATGTCATGCCTCGTAGCGTAACGATTTACGCCTTTAAAATCCAGGGTAAAAAAATCTCCCCGCACATTTCGTGCGGGGAGATTGTGAGAGTTATAACTCTTTTATAGGTTACTTCTTGGTCCTGTGAACCATTTCTTTGCAGATAGGGTCCACCAGATCCATAGGATAATTAATGCTCCACCTGTTACAAGCGGTGCATAGTTAACTGCAGTCCAAGTAAAGTCTTTATTACCTGGAGTTCCAGCTGGTGAGAATGGCAAGATGAAGTAAATAGAGATGATGGAGATTTCTGCAACCGCCACAATATTCATCCACTTGTATTTTGACCCAAGGGTCCAGGCGCCAGCTTTGAACTTATCGCCAGCCTTTAGGCGCTGATAGATAGGAATCAAGAACGCAAGGTAGAGAGAAATTACACAAACAGATACAACTGCATAGAAAGCGGTTGGTGCACCTGTAGGTGATTTCCACAATGCTGGAAGAGTCAAGACTATTCCGCCGGCTGAAGAAGCAAGCACTGCGTTCAATGGAACATGGTGCTTGTTAACTTTCTTCCAAAGATTTCCTCCAGGTACGGCACCATCGCGTGAGAATGCGTACATCATGCGTGAACATGAAGTTAAGCAAGCAGTTACGCAGAAGATTTGACCCAAAGTAGTAATGATCATGACCAACTTAAATGCAAGACCTCCACCAAGAGCGGTGTAAAGAACAGCAATAACTGATCCTCCACCAAATGGATTGACCGCTAGATCGAATGAACTGATTGTGTCCACCTGTGTAGCGGCAAATAGGAATGCCATGAGCAGGATGTATCCACCGATTGCTGAGTAGAAAATCGACTTCCAGATTCCCTTAGCAGCATTGATGTGTGCATCGTGTGTCTCTTCAGACAAGTGAGCTGAGGCATCGAAGCCGGTGATTGTGTACTGGGTAAGCAAGAAACCAAGTGGCAATACGTATAGCCAGTATGAGTTGTCGCTAAAACCAGAACTGTTAATTTTGGTAGTAAACATCCAAGACAATGTCTGGTGCTTCTCAGGAACAATCAACAGAATTGCAATCACTACAGCTGTTCCAAATACGTGCCACCATACAGAAATGTTATTGAAAAGTGAAAGTAGATGACCGCTATAGATATTGATCAATGTAACAACAAGAATGATTGCCAAAAATAGGAAGAACTGTTGCTTGATGTAGTCGCCACCAAGGAAAGTTGTTGCATAATTTGGCCACTGCGCTCCAAGGATTGTGTTCAAGAAGCTAGCTGCTCCATAACCAACGGAAGCAGTTACAGAAATCAAACCAATTAAGTTAAGCCAACCAGTAAAGAAACCAGCCTTCGCTCCACCTAATTTTGAAGCCCACCAGTAAATTCCACCTGATGTTGGATAAGCAGATGCAAGTTCTGACATACAAAAGCCGATGATCAGAATCAAAAGCGATACAACTGGCCAACCAATTGAAATCGCTACTGGTCCACCGTTATTCCACGCTTGGGCAAATGTTGTAAAGCAGCCTGCAAGAATTGAAATAATTGAGAACGAAATCGCAAAGTTTGAAAAACCAGACCAGCTGCGATTGAGTTCCTGTTTATAGCCGAGTTCGGCTAAGCGTTGTTCATCTGTTAGTGCCAAGATGTTCTCCTCCTTGAGTCATTTGGGGTAATCTTTCTACTCCACAGTGTGACTGAAATGGAAGAGGTTTTCTCAAAAATGTGCCGTCTGATGGGCTACGTGTCGCAGGCTGAATCCTCATTTCCCGCACAGGTGGGCAAAGATTTCGAAGAATTCATCGCATTGTCATCTGTTCACTGTGATGGCTGGGGAATCACTACAAATGATAGACAGCACGCCCACACGGTGCTAGAGAAAAAAGTTGAAGCTGCAGCAGAGAGTGCTACTTTTCAAAAGATAGTTACAGACAACGAAGCCGATGGCGCACTACTGCACCTTCGATGGGCAACAAAAGGTTTGTCCATCAGCGAAAACAACACACACCCATTTGTTTATGGAGATTATTCATTTATACATAATGGATCGATTTTTCCACCTGATTCGATTATTGATTTTATTGACGAAAAATTTAAGAAATTAATTATTGGCGAGACTGACAGTGAGCGTTATTTCTATCTCATGATGGGTCAAATCGAGAAACTTGGCCTTGAAAATGGCATCAAAAAAACTCTTGCAATAATTAAGGAAAATGGAAAGACAACCTCACTTAATTTCATGTTGATGAATAATGAGAACTTTATAGTTGGCAGTGAACATGATTCAGCAAAGAAACCAGAGTGGGCACCGGATGACTATTACGTCATTAAGTACAAGAAAAACGATGATGGCGTTCTCTTTGCCTCAAGTGGATGGAACCAGCCTGGCTGGCATGTGCTTGAAAATCACCACATGGCCATCGTTAACCGTTCTAGCTTTGAGATTAACGTAATCAACCTCTAAACCTTCGCGTTACGATAGGCACATGGTCCGCACATACGCCGTTGAAACTTATGGCTGTCAGATGAATGTGCACGACTCAGAGCGCATAGCGGGATTACTAGATGAAGCTGGTTTTATTCCAGTTGAACCTGGAACCCAGGCGGACATCGTGGTCTTTAATACATGTGCAGTTCGTGAAAATGCTGACAACAAACTCTACGGAAATTTATCTTTCTTAGCGCCCATTAAAAAGGCCAACCCACATATGCAGATCGCGGTTGGGGGATGTCTGGCACAAAAAGATCAGGCGGTGATTCTTAAAAAGGCACCGTACGTTGATGTGGTCTTTGGAACTCACAACGTCGGATCATTGCCAGCTTTGCTAGAAAGAGCGCGTATCGAAGAAGAATCCCAAGTTGAGATTCTTGAATCCCTCGAGCATTTCCCATCCACATTGCCTGCACGTCGCTTATCTGCCTTCTCATCGTGGGTTTCGGTCTCTGTGGGTTGCAACAACACCTGCACATTTTGCATAGTTCCAACTCTTAGAGGCATTGAAAAGGACCGAAGTTCTGCAGATATTTTGCGCGAAGTGCGAGCCCTGGTTGATCAAGGTGTTATTGAAATTACTTTGCTTGGTCAGAATGTAAATGCTTATGGGGTTGATTTTGGCGATCGCAGTGCTTTTGCAAATTTACTCAGAGATTGCGGAAAAATTGATGGGTTAGAAAGAGTCCGATTTATGTCTCCACATCCTCGCGATTTTACTGATGACGTTATTGAAGCGATGGCACAAACTCCCAATGTTATGCCTCACCTCCACATGCCATTGCAGTCTGGCTCTAATTCTATTTTGCAAGCAATGCGCCGTTCATACCGCACTGATAGATATTTAGGAATTATTGATCGTGTACGCACCGCTATGCCACATGCCGTGATTACTACTGACATCATCGTTGGTTTTCCGGGTGAAACAGAAAATGACTTCCTAGCAACGATGGACCTCTGTACGCAGGCACGTTTTGCAGCGGCATATACCTATCAATATTCAAAGCGCCCTGGAACTCCAGCTGCCACGATGCCAGATCAAATTTCTCCTGAAGTTGTTGGCGAACGCTATACGCGCTTGCATAATCATCAGCAAGCGATTTCATTATCGGTAAATGAAGAAGCGGTAGGTAAAGAATTTAAAGTACTGGTTGGCGATTACGAGGGTCGCAGAGATGAAGTACAAGAGCGCATGACTGGGCGCAGCGAAGATTTTAGATTAGTTCATTTTTCGAACACCATCGATGCCCGACCAGGTGATGAGGTCAAAGTTTCAATTACGCAAGCATCCGCGCATTACTTAATCGGTTCGCCGGGGACTGTAAGGCCTACGCGTGGTGGAGATGCCCATGCCGCTCGTAACGCAGAAAAGAAAAGCTCAGCAACCTTATTGGGAATGCCGACGCTAAAAGTATGAAGTTAATTGTCATCTGTGGGGCTACAGCAACTGGAAAATCAGATTTAGCAATTGCACTTGCATCAGAGTTAAACGCAGAAATCATCAATGCCGATTCGATGCAGATCTATAAAGGCATGGATATCGGTACGGCTAAATTGCCAGTAAGTGAGCGTGCTGGAATTGCGCACCATATGCTTGATGTTCTAGAGGTAAATCAAGATTCAACGGTTGCTTGGTATCAAGAGCAAGCGCGCGCAGCGATTTCCGATATTCACGCGCGAGGCAAAGATGCAATTGTCGTCGGAGGAACAGGTTTGTACATTAAATCGATTCTCGATGAACTTAATTTTCCAGATACCGATCCTGTAGTCCGAGCCGGCCTTGAACTTGAATTGGCGACAATTGGCCTCAACCCTTTATTTGAACGCTTAGAAAAATTAGACCCAGCCGCTGCAATTGCTATTGATCGCGCTAACTCGCGCCGAGTTATTCGCGCGCTAGAAGTTATTGCAATAACTGGCAAACCTTTCACAGCTAATCTGCCGCGAGAAGCAAGCACACGCTATCCGAACGCAGTTCAATTTGGTTTGGTTATGGATCGCGATCACTTAGGTGAGCGAATCAGCCAGCGGGTTGATCGCATGTGGGAATTGGGTTTTGTTGAAGAAGTCGAAAAGTTAATTAAGAATGGAATCACCACAGGACGCACCGCTCAGTTAGCTCTGGGTTATTCGCAACTCATAGCTATGCAGAACGGACTGTGGAGTGAAGAAGAAGCGAAGGAAGACACGAAGCGCGCCACACGACAGTATGCAAGGCGTCAAGAGACTTGGTTCTCGCGCGATGAGCGAATCACCTGGATTTCGCAAGCACAACCTCGATTCGAGACTGCAATGCACCACTTAGAGAAGATAAACTAATCTCAATGATTGCAACATATGGTCACGGTACCGAAAATGATTTTGTACTAGTTTTTGACCCAAACGACGAGCATTCAATAACAACTGCCCAAACTGCCGCGATTTGTAATCGAACAACCGGAGTTGGTGCTGATGGCTTAATTCGAATTATTAAGCGCGATGACAAGTGGTTTATGGATTATCGCAATGCTGATGGATCTTTAGCCGAGATGTGTGGAAACGGCATTCGCGTCATGGCCCGGTACTTAGTTGAACGCGAGCATGTGCCCGAAGGAATTTTTGGAATTAATACTCGAGATGGAATGAAACATTTGCGTGTTCCATTGACCGGTGATATTTCAGTGAATATGGGAAAAGTCAGTGATGAAGAAATAGCCATTACCGCAGCAAATAACGGGCACATTTGGAATGGTTACAACATAAATGTTGGCAACCCGCACGCAGTTGTATTTGTTGATGATATTTCCCAAGTCGGGGCACTGAATGAGGCGCCTATTGTGCGTCCAAAAGATACGTATCCTGAAGGTGTAAATGTTGAATTTGTGCAGATTACTGGAGATCACGAAGCAACTATGCGCGTATATGAACGTGGAAGCGGAGAAACTCGTTCATGTGGAACAGGTACGTGCGCAGTTGCATTTGCGGCCTCGCTTCACTCTAAAGAACGCTTGCCTGCGCATTGGGTTATTTATCCTCCAGGTGGACGTCTAGAAGTTTCAATCGATGGACATTCGAACGCAACTTTGATCGGCCCGGCATTACTAGTTAAAGATGTAGATATTTCGGAGTTCCTACTTGCCTGATAAAGAGTTCGACGATGAGTTCGAGGCTCTTCTTGCTGAAAGTGCACGCGTAGCTGCCGAATACGATGCCAGCGACGAAGACGAGTTAGTTGACCCAACTCAAGAGCTTTCAGAACGCCATTCATTAAGGCGTGTTAAAGGTTTTTCTACACAGCTTCAGGATATTACCGAGGTTGAAAACCGAGAACTACAACTTGAACGCGTTGTTTTAGTAGGAGTATGGACTGAAGGTACGTCAGAGATGGCAGAGAATTCATTAGCCGAACTCAAAGCATTAGCAGAAACTGCTGGCTCAGAAGTTATGGAAGGAATAATTCAGCGTCGCGATAAACCAGACCCAGCTACTTATATTGGTTCAGGTAAAGTTGCAGAACTTAAGCAGATAGTTGTTGCAACAGGAGCTGACACAGTTATCTGCGATGGTGAACTTTCACCTTCACAGTTACGTCAGCTCGAAGAAAAAATCAAAGTTAAAGTGGTAGATCGAACTGCGTTAATTTTGGATATCTTTGCCCAGCATGCAAAAAGCAAAGAAGGTAAGGCGCAAGTAGAACTTGCTCAGATCGCTTATCTCTTGCCACGACTTCGTGGTTGGGGAGATTCACTCTCGCGCCAAGCCGGAGGTCGCGCAGCAGGTGGCGCCGGTATTGGTGGTCGTGGTCCAGGTGAGACAAAAATTGAAACAGACCGACGCAAAATTCGCGACAAAATGGCAAAGCTTCGTAAAGAGATTGCTGAAATGAAAGTATCGCGTGACACCAAACGACAAGAGCGCAAGCGTTTCAATATTCCATCTGTGGCTATTGCCGGTTACACCAATGCTGGAAAGTCGTCACTTCTCAATCGACTTACTGATGCGGGTGTACTTGTAGAGAATGCACTCTTTGCAACATTGGATCCAACCGTACGAAAGTCTCAAACAAGTGATGGTCGCGTTTACACTCTCAGCGATACGGTGGGCTTTGTACGACATCTCCCACATCAATTAATTGATGCTTTCAAATCAACGCTTGAGGAAGTTTCGGGTTCGGATGTGATTGTTCACGTGGTTGATGGTTCACACCCTGATCCTTTTGAACAGATCCGAGCAGTGCGTGAAGTCATCACTGAAATTGGCGGGGGAGACATCCCTGAAATTATTGCAATTAATAAAGTTGATATTGCAAAACCTGAAGTAATTATGGAGATCTTGCGCAAAGAACCAAACAGTTATGCTTTTTCTGTTCGAACAGGCTTTGGAATTGAAGGCCTGGTTTATGCAATTGAACGTTCACTGCCGAGACCGTCGATAGAAATTAACGCAGTGATTCCCTATGAGCGAGGCGATTTGATCCACGAAATTCATGAACGCGGAGAAATCTTTTCAGAAACGTATGTGGAGGCTGGCACCGCTATTCATGCCAGAGTCGATGCAACGCTGGCTGCCGCGATAGAAAAGGTGCAAGTGAGGGGGGAATAACCCCGACACGCCGAGCGTTATAGCAACAGGAAAGCCCTATGTGCGCCATGATGCGCCCGCAGGACGAACTAATAAGGAATCGAGGTGAGAGCAATGGCAACAGATTACGACACACCCAGAAAAACGGATGAAGAACTCCATGAAGAGTCGTTAGAAGAATTAAAAGCTAAACGTGTCGACGCTCAATCCGGCCAAATTGATGTTGATGAAGCAGAGGCAGCTGAAAACCTAGAACTACCTGGTGCAGATTTGTCAGGTGAAGAGTTAGCTGTTCGTGTAGTGCCAAAGCAAGTTGATGAATTTACATGTTCACGATGTTTTCTTGTGCATCACATTACACAGCTGGCTAAAGGAGAAGGCGCCAAAGCTGTTTGTAAAGAATGTAACTAATTTACTTTTAAAGCGTTTACTAGCTGATTCGCCTTATTACTTGTAACTAACCAGTAAGGCGTCTCATCTCGCTTATCGCTCAAAGTAATTTTTACGCCAGTTGATGACCAAAACCGAATTCCTAGGTATGCACTTGGGTTGGCATCACGGCCTCTAATATTTTTCATTTCGCTGCTATCTAATACTGTTGCTTGATCTATGTATTTCAAATCTATGTGGGCTCTTCCTACCTTTAATTCAGCGGCTGTGATTTCAATAATCAGTCGGCTTTGAATCCACACAAGAAGCAAGAGGGTGGTTGTAGCTGCAAGGGTGATGAGCGCTGCTACGTTTCCAAGCGCGGCCCAAACTGAGAGAACTAAGGAAAGAAAAAAGAAATAGATAAGCGCTAATAGCCAGAGTGGCATACGGATCACTTCGCGGTATCGCACAGGTCTTACGCTATCGGATACTCTTATCCTCATGAGCCGTATCGCTTCTACAACGCCTCCACTTGGGGCGATGATTCCAGAGCGACACCCAAAGGCTCCGCCCATTGGTTCAAAAATCCCATCTCATTTTGGCCACTGTTTTGGTTGCGGAGAACTTCATCCGACCGGGTTGCATTTAGTTGCATATGCAGGAGAAGGCGCAAACATAACCGCGCAATTTACTGTCACAGAAAATCATCAAGGGGCTCCTGGTTTAGCCCATGGAGGTTTGCTCTCGTTAGCATTTGATGAAGCGCTCGGTAAATTAATGTGGCTACTTCGCGCACCAGCAGTAACTGCGCGATTAGAAACAGATTTTTTGAGGCCCGTGCCTATGGGTTCGACGTTACATATCACTGCCAAAATTACTGGCCAAGTGAACAGAAAAGTCTATTCATCGGCAGAAGGTCGTTTACATACTCCGGATGGCGAAATTGCAGTTCGTGCCGCAGCGCTTTTTGTCATCGTCCCTATGGATCATTTTTTAAACAATGCGCCAAAAGAATACTTGGACCACATTTCCAAGAGCCCCGAAATACTTGCTTTTGTCGATCCTGATTTTGAGATAAATCCTTAAATGCCGCAACTTAACGTTCTGATCAAGCGAGTTGATCCATCAGTTCCGGTGCCAACGTATGCAAAAGGCGGAGATGCTGGCGCAGATCTGGTAACAACGAAGGATTTCACTTTAGCCCCGGGGGAGCGCACTCTTATTCCCACGGGAATTTCAATAGCACTGCCTGATGGATATGTAGCTTTAGTTCACCCACGATCAGGTTTAGCGATTAAACATGGCGTCACGTTAGTAAATACCCCTGGAACTATCGACGCGGGTTATCGAGGAGAGATTGCATGCATCATGATTAATCATGATCCTAAAGAGTCAATCTCTTTTTCTAAGGGTGACCGGATTGCACAGCTCGTTATTCAAAAAGTAGAACGCGCTAATTTCATCGAAGTAGAAGAACTTCCTGGCTCTGGTCGAGGCAGTGGTGGATTTGGATCAACGGGTGTGGCATGAGCGAACATAATCAAGATAAAGAAACTGTAATTAATGCGCTAGGCGGCAAGAAAGGCCTCATTGATTCCGGTCTTCCTTCCGTCATTTTCCTTGTCGTTTTTAATCTCAAGCATGACTTGCAGCTATCGATAATGGCAGCGCTATCGCTATCAATTCTCTTGGGCATTATTCGACTAGCCAAGAAAGATACGATTCAACATTCAGTGTCGGGTATTTTGGGTGTTTTAATTTGTGCTTACTTCGCTCATCGCTCAGGCAATGCATCCGATTTCTATATTCCAAAACTTCTAACTAACTTAGGCTATGGAACTGCATATCTTGTGGCGAATTTGGTTGGTTGGCCATTGCTGGGAATTGTTTTAGGGCCACTTTTAGGTGAAAACTTCGAATGGCGACACAACCCAGCACGAAAGAAAATATATACAAGGGCGAGTTGGATTTGGGTTGCAATGTTTTTTGCTCGAATAGCCGTTCAGTACCCTATTTATCGAAGCGGTAATGTGAATCTTCTTGGAACAGTAAATCTGGCAATGGGTTATCCGCTATTTTTTGCCGCAGCCTATGGAAGTTGGCTCGTGATTAAAACCGCACCACCAGTGATCAAACCTAACTAGTTATAAAGCAGGCTTTAATCTGAGCTTCTGCATCAGATGAAGCAACGAACAAAAGCTCATCACCGGCAGCAAATACATCATGAGCTTTGGCCGTAATTACTCGGCCATCGCGCACAATTGCGGCAAGGGCGGCATCTTGCGGAAGTTCAATTTCTTCAACAGTCTTACCAATACAAGAAGAACCATCGGGCAAAGTTAATTCAACAAGATTTGCCTGACCTTTTTTAAATGAGAATAAGCGAACTACATCGCCAACACTTACTGCCTCTTCAACCAGAGCAGCAATGATTCGTGGCGTTGACACAGCTACATCCACACCCCATGAAGAATCAAAGAGCCACTCATTCTTTGGGTGATTAATTCGAGCAACTACACGTGGAACTCCGTATTCGGTCTTACCCAATAACGAAGTAACTAAATTTGCTTTGTCATCACCTGTTGCAGCAACAAGCACTTGGCAATTATTTAGGTGAGCGTTATCTAATGAGGTAATTTCGCAGGCATCTGCCATCAACCATTCGGCATCTGGAACACTTTCAAGCTTGAGCGCTTTCGGATCTTTATCAATAAGTAAGACTTGATGTCCGTTATCTAAAAGTTCACGGGCAATAGCGCGGCCAACATTTCCTGCCCCTGCGATTGCAACTCTCATCATCGATCTCCATCTGGTGTGTTGGCTAAGATCGTTTCAGTTGTGGCGATATCTTCATCGGCGACCATGACATGAATTAAATCCCCTTGTTGCAAAACAGTATGTTGGTCTGGAATCAATCCAACGCCCAGGCGTGTAATGAAAGCCACGCGTGCAGGTGTAAGTTCATCAATGAGCAAAATTGGGCGACCGTACCAATCATTGTGTGGATGCATTTCAGAGAGTTGTACTGTTCCACTTGCATCACGCCACTCAGAGCGAGAACCTTCAGGTAAAAGTCGGCGCAAAATTTGATCCGTTGCCCACAACACTGTTGCAACAGTGGGAATGCCTAGACGCTGGTAAATTTCTGCGCGACCTGGGTCGTAAATTCGCGCAACAACGTTTTGTACGCCATAAGTCTCGCGGGCAACACGGGCAGCCAAAATATTTGAGTTATCACCGTTACTAACAGCAGCAAAGGCATCGGCATCTTGAATTCCTGCTTCGCGTAATACATCACGGTCAAAACCAACTCCGGTAACGGTCTTGCCTTTAAAGTCTGGACCTAGACGTCGAAATGCTTCGCGGGCCTGGTCGATAACTGCAACGGTGTGGCCAGCGGCCTCAAGGTCAGTAGCTAAAGAAGAACCGACTCGACCGCATCCCATGATGACTACGTGCATATGTATTAACTTACACCCATAAGGTTAGTTCCGTGGCATCAACTAAGAAAATTACCCTGGCAGTTGGCGAAACCGTTGACGTTGAGATTGAAAAGGTAGCCCATGGCGGCCATTTCATCGCTCGTTTTGAAGGTGCTGTTATTTTTGTGCGCCACGCTATCCCGGGCGAAAAATGTCGAATCGAAATAACATCTGTAGGAAGTTCATTTAACCGAGCTGATGTCATTGAAGTTTTAGAAGCATCTAGTGACAGAACCACCCCACCATGCCAGTACTCACACCGTGCGGGTTGCGGTGGTTGCGATTTTCAGCATGTAAATGTAGAGCGCCAGTTGAAATTAAAGGCTGATGTAATAACTGAACAGTTTTCTCGGATTGCAAAGATGGATATTCAGGTTGTCGTTGAAAGCGTTGGTGAATCACTCGGTTGGCGCTCACGTATTACCTCAACAACCGATCGCAACGGCCAACTTGGTTTTATTGGAGCACGCAGCCACAAAATTATTCCAGTTGAAAACTGTTTAGTAGCCATGCAAGAGGTTGGCTTTAAGGAGCTTGGTACCCGCAAATGGAAAGGCGATATGCGTGTCGAAATCGCCGCTTCAAATACTGGTGAAAGATCTATTTCATTGGTTGCTACACGGGGTGAAACTAAATCGCGTTTGAGTGAAGGTCCTGCAGTATTACACGAAGAAGTTCTAGGAAAGACATTGCAAGTGAGTAATGATTCTTTTTGGCAAGGCCACAAAAATGCACCTACTATTCTTAGTACCGTAGTTCAAGAGTTTGCCGATGTTGCACCAGGTGATCATGTTTTGGATTTATACGGAGGAGTGGGGCTATTTACCGCCGCATTGGTTGATGCTGTCCAAGAAAGTGGTGTCATTACCTTAATCGAAGGAAGTAAGAGCGCTACTGGGGATGCAATCAAAAATTTTCTAAACAATTCAAATGTAAAGATAATTACTGGTGACGTTGCTAAACATTTGCCAAGAATTAGTGCAGCTAATGTAGTAGTGCTAGACCCTCCACGTGATGGTGCTGGAAAGTTAGTGATTAATGAAATTGCGCGGTTATCACCGGGCAAAGTTGTCTATGTAGCATGTGATCCGGCGGCACTTGCGCGTGATACTCGTTACTTTTTAGATCTCGGATATTCACTCGTAAAACTGAGGGCTTTTGATCTCTTTCCGATGACACATCACATTGAATGTGTTGCACTGTTTGAGCCGGCTAAGGTATCTTGACGCTCAAGTAAGCGAAGATTTAACAAGGGGACATAATGAGTAAAAACTCTTTCAACGCAAAGAACAATTTGGATGTTGCGGGTAAGAGTTATGAGATTTTTGATATCTCCCAAATTGATGGAGCTTCAAATCTACCTTTCTCCCTCAAAATTTTATTAGAAAATCTGCTTCGCACCGAAGATGGCGCCAACATCACGGCCGATCACATCAAGGCGCTAGCCAACTGGGATCCAGCTACTGAACCAGACACTGAAATTCAATTCACCCCAGCCCGCGTTGTCATGCAGGATTTCACCGGCGTTCCTTGCATTGTTGACCTTGCAACGATGCGTGAGGCAATTGTTGAACTAGGTGGAGATGCCTCAAAAGTTAACCCTCTAGCACCGGCTGAATTAGTAATTGATCACTCAGTCATTGCCGATGTCTTTGGTACCAAGGATGCATTTGAAAAAAATACCGATATTGAATATGAGCGCAATCAAGAGCGTTATCGCTTTTTGCGGTGGGGACAAACTGCATTCGATGAGTTCAAAGTTGTTCCACCAGGAACCGGAATTGTGCATCAAGTAAACATTGAGTTCTTGGCACGGGTAGTGATGACACGAACCGTCAACGGTGTATTGCGTGCATACCCAGATACCGTTGTTGGCACGGACTCACACACAACTATGGTCAACGGACTTGGTGTGTTGGGTTGGGGTGTTGGCGGAATCGAGGCCGAAGCAGCGCTTTTGGGCCAGCCAGTTTCAATGTTGATCCCACGCGTTGTTGGCTTTAAATTAACCGGACAATTGCCGCTTGGTACAACAGCAACTGACATGGCATTAACAATCACTGAAATTCTTCGCAAGCATGGCGTAGTTGGAAAATTCGTTGAATTTTATGGCCCAGGTGTTGTCTCTGTACCAATGGCTAATCGAACAACTATTGGAAACATGAGTCCTGAGTACGGCTCTACTTGCGCGATCTTCCCAATCGATGAAGAAGTTTTGCGTTACTTGCGCCTTACTGGTCGAAATGAAGACCAAGTTGCACTGGTAGAAAAATATGCAAAGACACAGGGGTTATGGCATGACCCATCAGTTGAACCACGCTTTTCAGAACATGTCGAACTTGATCTATCAACGGTAGTTCCATCAATTGCTGGACCAAAACGTCCTCAAGATCGGATCTCACTCAGTGATTCAAAATTAGCTTTTGAAAAGATTGTGCCCACTTACTATTCAGATAAGACGTCAAAAACCGAAGTAACCGCCGGAGCAACACGTGTGAAGAATGGTGATGTTGTAATCGCGTCGATTACATCATGTACAAATACTTCAAACCCTTCAGTCATGATTGGTGCGGCTTTGCTAGCTAAGAAGGCTGTTGAAAAGGGTTTGAAATCCAAGCCGTGGGTTAAGACCACGCTTGCTCCAGGATCAAAAGTTGTGACTGATTACTACGACCGTGCCGATTTAACTCAGTACATGGAAGCTCTCGGTTTTAACTTGGTCGGCTATGGATGTGTTACCTGTATTGGCAACTCCGGTCCGCTTCCCATTGAGATTAGCAAAGCCGTCAATGACGGTGACTTGGCAGTAACTGCTGTTTTATCAGGTAACCGAAACTTTGAGGGCCGTATTAGCCCAGATGTAAAGATGAACTACTTAGCTTCACCGCCACTAGTAGTTGCTTATGCAATCGCTGGCACTATGGATCACGATTTTGGAAAAGATGCATTGGGCAAAGATCAAAGTGGAAATGATGTTTTCTTAGCCGATATCTGGCCGACTCCAGCTGAGATTCAAACTGTCATTGAATCATCAATCTCTTCTGCGATGTTTACTAAAGATTACGCATCGGTGTTTGACGGAGATCACCGATGGAAGTCACTCGCAACTCCAACAGGAAAAACCTTCGAATGGGATCCGCAATCAACGTATGTGCGTAAACCTCCATATTTCGATGCGATGCCAAAAACTCCGACTCCCGTAGTAGATATTGCCAACGCGCGCGTCCTAGCTATTCTCGGCGATTCCGTGACAACTGATCACATTTCCCCTGCAGGAAACATCAAAGTTGATTCTCCTGCTGGAAAATATTTAGCAGATCACGGAATTGATCGTAGAGATTTCAACTCTTATGGTTCACGCCGTGGAAACCATGAAGTAATGATTCGTGGAACTTTTGCCAATATCCGTCTGAAGAATCTATTACTAGATGGTGTCGAAGGTGGATTTACCCGAAACTTTGCAACCGATGGCCAGCAGTCAACAATTTATGATGCAAGCGTTGCTTATCAAAATGCTGGTACACCATTAGTAATTCTTGCTGGCAAAGAATACGGTTCGGGATCATCACGCGACTGGGCGGCAAAAGGAACTGCGCTCCTAGGAGTTCGCGCAGTTATTGCTGAAAGCTTCGAACGCATTCATCGTTCTAATTTAATTGGCATGGGCGTGCTACCTCTACAATTTAAAGACGGTGCGAACGCGCAATCACTCGGACTTACAGGTGAAGAAGTATTTTCAATCAGTGGCATTACTGCTCTTAACACCGGGGGAGTTCCCAAGGAGCTCACGGTTACCGCTGGCGGTAAGAACTTTGTTGCAACAGTGCGCATAGATACACCAGGAGAAGCCGATTATTACCGCCACGGCGGGATCATGCAGTACGTCTTACGGTCGCTCTTAAACGCTTAAGCACCTAAACTTGCACCTATGTTGAGTCAGATTAATTCTCCAGCCGATTTGGCAGCCCTGACTCATGATCAATTAATTGAATTAAGCGCCGAGATTCGCGAACTTCTTATTGAAAAAGTCTCGAAAACTGGGGGACATTTAGGTCCCAACTTAGGTGTTGTAGAACTAACTCTTGCGATTCACCGTGTTTTTGAATCACCTAAAGATGTAGTTCTTTTTGATACTGGACATCAATCCTACGTTCATAAGATTTTAACTGGCCGTGCGCGTTCATTCGATAATCTGCGCCAACGTGGAGGAATCTCGGGTTACCCAAATAGAGCTGAAAGCGAACATGACGTTATTGAAAACTCGCATGCTTCAACCGCGCTTTCTTGGGGCGATGGCATTTCCAGAGGTTTCTCATTACAAAGAGCCAACGATCGCCATGTTGTAGTTGTGGTGGGCGATGGTGCATTAACTGGCGGTATGTCATGGGAAGCTCTCAATAATATTGCACCTGAACAAAAAAGAAATTTAATTATTGTTGTTAATGACAACACGCGTTCATATTCACCGACAATTGGTGGGGTTGCAACATACCTTTCAACTTTACGTGTAACGAGCGGATATGAGAAGTTCCTTGATTGGGGCAAAGAAGTTCTCCATAAGACTCCAGTTATAGGTACGCCAATTTACGAAACATTGCATGGTGTAAAAAAAGGAATTAAAGATATTGTTGCACCGCAAGGCATGTTTGAAGATCTTGGCCTTAAGTACATGGGTCCAATTGATGGTCATGACATAGAAGCTATGGAGAAAGCGCTTCAACAAGCCAAGGATTATGGTGCGCCAATTTTGGTTCATGCAATCACTGAAAAAGGTAAGGGTCATGAACCTGCAGTAGCTGATGAAGCCGAAAAATTTCATGCAGTTGGTGTAATTGATGCAGAAACAGGGGAGCCGTTATCTAAGAGTGGGACCTCCTGGACCAAAATATTTGCCAAAGAATTAGTTGAAATTGGGAAAACGCGCCAGGATATTGTTGCAATCACTGCGGCAATGTTGGGACCCACGGGTCTTGATCAATTTCAGGCCGCCTTTCCAGAGCGCACCATCGATGTTGGAATCGCCGAACAGCATGCAGTAACAAGTGCTGCTGGGCTCGCCTTTACTGGGCTTCACCCTGTAGTTGCTGTGTATTCAACATTTCTCAACCGAGCCTTTGATCAACTGCTCTTAGATGTTGCACTGCACAAGGCTGGTGTCACTTTTGTTTTAGACCGCTCAGGCATAACTGGCGATGACGGTCCATCTCACCATGGAATTTGGGACTTAGCTTTGACTGGAATTGTTCCGACTATGCACGTAGCTGCGCCTCGAGATGGCGCGCGTCTAAAAGAACTATTGCGTGAAGCGTTAGAAATTAATGATGCTCCATCAATGGTTCGATTCCCTAAAGGGGCGGTCCAAGAAGATATTCCGGCATTTGAACGTCGAGACGGTATCGATGTTTTATACCGCGGAGAAAGTGCTGATGTATTAATGATTAGCGTTGGCGCTATGGCGGCCATTGCAGTTGAGGCAGCATCTTCGGCATATCGCGAAGGTGTTGGCGTCACAGTTATTGACCCACGTTGGGTGAAGCCTTTGCCTCAATCACTAGTGCGTATGGCAGAGCGTTATAAGAGTGTTGTCGTGTTAGAAGATGGAATCCGTCACGCAGGTATTGGAAGTTCAATTTCAGAGATGTTTAGAGATGCTGGAGTTTTAATTCCATTGCATTCAATTGGTGTTCCTCTTGAATTTATCGAACATTCAAAGCGCGGCGAAATTTTGAACGATATTGGAATTACCGCTCAAAATATCGCTCGTAGCGTTGTTGAATGGAGTAGCTCTCTTAAGGCAGAGATGCAGATCCCTTCGGATGAAAACGCTGACCGCAAGCAGTCTCGCTAATTCCTTCTCGATCTAGATAAGGCAAGATTCCACCCAGGTGCATCGGCCATCCAGCACCCATCAACATACACAAATCAATTTCAGCAGGAGTTGAAACAACGCCTTCATCGAGCATCATGCGCGCTTCAACAGCTAATGCAGTAAGTGCACGGCTTCGTACTTGCTCAGCCGTAGATGGTGTATCACCTTTATGAATGAGTGCGATTGCCGCTGGGTTTGCACCAACGCTGCCATCCTCATTTTTAATGTAGAAGTTACGAACACCTTCTTTGACCATTGCCGCCATAGTTGGAGAAATTCGGTAACGCTCTCCAAGATTTGCATTGAGAGTTTGCGAAACGTGTAGCGCTACTCCAGGGCCAACTAAATCGAGAAGCTGGAATGGGGACATAGGAAAACCAATTGATCGCATCGCATTGTCGGCTACCTCTGGAGACGTACCTTCATCGACGGCATCAGTAATTTCGCCCATAAAGCGGGTGAGAAGTCGGTTAACAACAAAACCAGGAGCATCCTTACAGATAATCATTGTCTTCTTTAATTCTTTACCAACCGCAATCGCAGTCGCAGTAGTCGCATCATCAGTCTTGCTAGTGCGAGCAACTTCAAGCAACGGCATAACCGCAACTGGATTAAAGAAGTGGAAACCCACAACGCGCTCTGGATTTTTCAAACCCTCACTCATACGTTCAACTGAGAGCGAGGATGTATTAGTCGCAAGAACGCATTCGGGAGAGATGATTGCTTCTAACTTTTTAAACAATCCTTGCTTGAGAGAAAGCTCTTCAAAGATTGCCTCGATAATGAAATCGCAACCTGCATAGACATTTTGATCAGCTGAACCTGAAATCAAAAGCGACAATCGTGCTGCTGATTCAGCTGACATCCGCTTCTTTTCAACTAATTTAGCTAGTTCATTTTTTACCCAAGCTACGCCTTTATCGGCACGCTCTTGATCAATGTCAGTCATGACAATTGGGCATTTAAGGTTTCGAAGAAGTAGAAGAGCTAACTGAGAGGCCATCAAACCGGCACCAACAACTCCGACCTTACTTACTTTGCGCGCAAGAGCAGGTTTAGGTGCACCTTCAACTTTCTTGCGCTTTTTCTGAATAACGTTGAATGCATAGAGTGAAGCACGCAGTGGATCGCTCATCGTTAAATCAGCAAGAGCTGCGTCTTCGGCATCAAAGCCAGCGCCTAAAGTATTGGTTTTTGCCGCGGCAATAAGTTCAAGCGCTTTCATTGGCGAAGCAATTTCGGCGCCGCCATATTTTTTAAGTGATGCAGCCTTTCCAGTAGCAAGGGCTGATTCCCAGGCTGGATCTTGACTGTAATCTTTTCGCTCGATTGTGGTTGTACCATTGAGAACTCCCGCAGCAAAGGCGATTGATCGCTCAAGGAAATCTGATGGTTCAAACACTGCATCAACAACACCAAGTGCGTATGCATCTTTTGCTTTCATCATGGTGTTGTTATTGAGAGCATTCAACATAATTACTTGAACTGCGCGCTCTGGGCCAATTAACTTGGGCAAGAGTGTTGCACCACCCCAACCGGGCACTAGACCTAAGAAAACTTCAGGAAGTGCCGTGAAAGCAGTTGATGCAAGAGTGCGGTAATTGCAATGCAAACCGACCTCAAGTCCACCACCAAGTGCTAGACCATTAATAAAAGCAAATGTAGGGATGCTGGATTCACCTAGTCGACGAAATACATCGTGGCCTAATTTACCAATAGCCAATGATTGTTCGCGATTGGAAATAAATGAAAGTGCAGATAAATCTGCACCAGCGGCAAAGATAAATGGCTTACCAGTAATGGCAATAGCGGCAGGTTTGCGTGATGTGGCTTCGGTTATCGCTGCAGCGAGTGCCAATAAAGATTGTGGGCCAAAAGTATTGGGACGGTTATGGTCAAGGCTATTGTCCAAAGTAATAAGGGCCATGGTGCCTTTAGAACCAAATGCACTTAAATCTATATCGCGCACTAGCGCCTGAGTCACAACTTCTTCTGGCGCACCTTCTGGAAGTTTGATTTCGGTAGTCATTTATTTCACCTGCCCATTAAAGTGTGGGTTTTCCCAAATAACTGATCCACCCATGCCAAGACCGATACACATCGTTGTTAATCCATATCGAACTTCTGGATGGTCTTCAAAAGATCGCGCAAGGTTGAGCATTAAACGAACACCAGAAGAGGCAAGTGGGTGACCAACTGCAATTGCGCCACCAAAAGGATTAACGCGCACATCATCATCAGCAATTCCAAAGTGTTCCAAAAAGGCAAGTACTTGAACCGCGAATGCCTCGTTGATTTCAAAAAGTCCAATATCATCGATAGTTAAGCCAGATTGTTTCAACGCCTTAATTGTTGAAGGAACTGGACCAAAGCCCATGACTTCTGGTTCAACACCAGCAAAGGCATAAGAAACCAGACGGGCTTTAATAGTTAAACCAAGTTCTATTGCCTTATCTTCACTAGCTAAAAGAGCGGCAGTAGCACCATCATTTAAGCCAGATGAGTTTCCTGCTGTGACTCGACCTGCAGGACGAAAAGGAGTTTTTAAGCCAGCTAGACCTTCCATAGTTGTCGTTGGACGAGGCGCTTCATCAACTGTTGCAATTGTCCAACCTAACTCTGCACTGCGTGCAGCCATGGGAATAAGATCTCTCTGAATCAAGCCAGCTTCATATGCCTTAGTTGTTTTGATTTGTGAGTTAAGTGCATATTTATCTGCACGCTCTTTTGTAATTGTTGGGAAGCGATCATGAAGTCTCTCAGCCGTGGCACCCATGGCAAGTGCATCTTGCTCAACTATTTTTTCAGCTAAGTAACGAGGATTGGGATCCATGAGTTCACCCATTGGATGATTTCCCATATGTTCAACGCCACCAGCGATAGCAATATCGTTTGAACCAAAAGCGATAGCACCTGCAATCGTTGTCACCGCAGTTAATGCACCCGCACACCATCGGTCAATCGAATATCCGGGAACAGTGTTGGGTAGGCCTGCAAGAAGTGTGGCACTTCGCCCGATGTTCATTCCTTGATCACCAGTTTGTGTTGCAGCCGCAATTGCAACATCATCGATTGCGCTGCGCTCAACTTTAGGATTTCTATCCAAGAGTCCGCGAATTGCGCGCACCATCAAATCATCGGCGCGTGTACCGGCATACATCCCTCCAGCTTTACCAAAGGGCGTGCGAACGGCATCGACTAAGACAACGGAGCGAGACATAGTGATCCTTTACTAGAAGCAGGTATAGCGGTTATGTTACCCGCCAGTAAGGATTTGTGACAGTGATTAAGCAGGAGTGAGTTGTGATGCTCCAGGCTTAGAAAGATAGGGAACGAGCACAGCGGTTAGATAGGTAGCCCAGATCGCCAACTGCATCCACGATGTAGACGTATCAAAACCAACAGTTCCACCCAAAGCTGCTCCGGCAATGGAATCTGCAGGCATTCGAGAGGAGATGTCCCAAGCCAATGAGTCTGCTCCGGATAGCCAGCCCAGCTCTTGAAACTCATGAACTCCATATGCAAGAACTCCGGCAGCTACGACAACGAGTGCAATTCCGGTGTAGCGGAAGAACTTGCTTAAGTTGAGTTTGATTGAGGATTTGAAGATTAAATATCCAAGTGAGATTGAAACCGCAAAGCCAAGAAGTAATCCCAATGCAGAACTGCGGGTATCTGCAACGGTTTTAAAGTTTGAGTAGATGAAGAGTGCCGTTTCTAGACCTTCACGAATCACAGCAAAAAACGCTGCTCCAGCAAGGGCTAGAGGACCTGTTCGCACAGCCGAATCCATTTTTCCATGGAGATCAGTCTTTAAATAACGAGCAGAACGCTTCATCCAAAAAACCATCCATGTCACAAGTGCCACGGCTACAAATGATGTTGTTCCCGCAAACAAGGCGTTTGCCCGCTCACTCAATCCGCCAGAAGTTTGGGAGAGAGCAAAACCAAGGCCCAGGCTTGCAACTATGGCTGCTGCAACACCGCTCCACAGTGGTAGCAAAAGGTTTTTACGATCACTTTTAAGAATATAGGCAACCAAAATGCCCACAATCAAAGAGGCTTCGAGGCCCTCGCGCAAAGCGATGATAAACGTGCTCAACATGAGAGAAAATCTAGAGCCTGGGGGGTATTTACGCAACTCTAATGTTGCGTAAATCAGGCTTCTTCGGGTGTGGTTTCTGGCACAGGTTCTGGGCTGGGAATGGGCTCTTTTTCAAGCAGGGCGTGGGCGATGGCTTCTGCCACTAGATCTACCTGCCACCTGCGAGCCCCAAGTTCTAGAAGGTGTTCACGAACAACCGACGGGGAGAATTCAATTGCCGAAGGCGCCGGGGCAGACCAGCAAATGCGCCTGACTAATTCGGGGGTAATCAGATTTTCTACAGGGATTGAATTTTCTTGGGCAATTATTTCGATACGCGCCCGTGCATGGGACAGTGGTGCAAATTTTTCTGGAAACTTGTCTCTCCATAGTTTTATCGGCGGCAGTACATCGGCGTTGGTGCGCATTGCAGGCCATTGATTTTCAGGCACGGTAGTAGCTCGGGCAATCGCATCTAGCCATACCTTAATATTTTCTAACCAACGGGCGCGCAAACCTAAGGCGCGCAAAACTTTTTCGAATTCTTTCTTATTGGTTGGGGGATTAAGTGCGATTTCAACAATTGCTGAATCATTAAGTAATTTTCCACCTGCAATATCTTGCGCCTTAGCAATTTCATCGCGTGCATTCCAAAGTTCTCGGATAATTGCTAATTGATCACGACGTTTAACTTTGTGCATGCCAGACGTTCTTCGCCATGGATCAACGCGTGGGGGCGCTGGCGGTGCTAACAAAATTGAGGCAAATTCTTCTGCCGCCCATTTATCTTTCTTGGCATCAATCAATAGTGATTCAACTTTATTGCGAAGCTCAACGAGTAATTCAACATCTAGTGCGGCATATGTAAGCCATTCTTGTGGCAAGGGGCGCACAGACCAATCCGCAGCGCTATGTTCTTTAGCTAATGAAACACCCATGAGCGATTCAAGCAGTGGACCTAAACCCACACGCGGGAGTCCAGCAATACGTCCACCTAGTTCAGTATCAAATAGCAGTCGCGGGTTGATTCCAAGTTCACGAAGACATGGCAGATCCTGGGTGCTCGCATGCAAAATAACTTCATCCGTGTTGAGTAATTCATTAAGGGCAGCCATTAAAGGATGACCGGGCCCAAATGGAATCGGGTCAATGAGGTGAAGCCCGCCGCCATTGCGTTTAATTTGGATGAGGTATGCCCGTGCGCTATACCGAAAACCTGAAGCGCGTTCAGCATCAACTGCAAATGGACCAGATCCTAAAGCAAGTTTGCTCAGAGCTTCTTCAAATGCACTGGGAGTATCGATAACTGGGGGAGTACCGGCGGCAGGTGCTAGCAGTGGTACTGCAGTAATTTCTTCAGACATACATATTGCTATCTACGACGGGCAGATGAGATTGTCGCAACGCCTTCAGGTATTGGTTCAAGACCTGCAACATCGGTAATCAATCTGCACCATCCCGAAATATGTTTCATCAGGTCCAGTGGGTCTTGAACTAAAGGAGTCCACGAAGCTCTAATTTCAATCTCTGATTCATCGTTGCGGGGAGAAAGTTTTCCAAAAGAGGCACTTGAAACTCGAGTCACAGTTCCACTGGGGGCTGCTAACAAACATTCTTCCCGTTCCAGGGCTTCTAGAAACCAACTCCAGCCAACTTCTGGCAAAAGCGGATCTTGCTGCATCACAGGGTCAACATCTGCACGCACAAATGTCACACAACGAAATTCACCCTCCCACGTATCTTGTCCGCCCGGCTCATGAAGTAGAACGAATCGACCAGATGCAATCTCATCTTCTTCATCTGCAAGCAATCCGTTGCTGACATCGGCTGAAAATGCAAAAGCGTACGTTGCTAATTTCTGTGGCGCAGGAACTTCCTCTAAAACAATTTCAGCGCGAGGAGTAAATGTGCGAAGGTTATTGATTAAATCTTCAAATCCCTTGGCATCCACTGCTTAAGGATAAACAGCCAGGTCCGTTATTCATGGGAGGCAGGGCGGTAACCTTGGTCATATGGCCTCGCTATTAGCACTCATCTCGAGCATTCTGTGGGGCACATCTGATTTTGAAGGTGGGCGACTGAGTAAGAAGCATGCACCGATAGCAGTCGTAGGATTTTCACAAGTACTGGGATTATTTTTTGGTCTTTTTCTTATGATTGTTTCGGGGGCTTGGCATGAAAAAGCGCTTGGCAGTAATGGTTATTTAATTCCCGGAATTTTTGCTGGCTTGTTGGGTTACTTTGGCTTATTTTGTTTATATGAAGGTTTATCAACTGGTCGAATGGGTGTGGTTTCCCCAATTAGTTCTATGGGCGCAGTGGTACCACTTACCTACGCGTTGATCAATGGCGATGTCTTATCAACGATTACTTCCATTGGTGTTGTGTTGGCGTTAGTAGGAGTTTTTTGTGCCAGTGGTCCTGAACTTTCTCAAGGCCTACCAATGAAGCCGCTTCTTTTTGGCTTGGGTGCTGCATTTGGTTTTGGAACTGCATTAACTTCAATGTCTATTGGATCTCAATCCAGTCCACTCATGACGATGGTTTCTATGCGTGCTGCGACCTTCTTTGTAACTGTTGGTTTGGCAGTCAAATTTCGAACTGCTGGCGGTTTTTCCAAAAAGGAGTATCCAACTTTAATATTTATTGGAATCGCAGATTTCTTAGCTAATGTTCTTCTGGGAGTAGCTTGTACAAAAGGTCTGGTCTCAATCGCGATGGTTCTCGGTTCCTTATTTCCAATTGCAACTGCGCTCCTTGCATTCAAATTTTTACATGAGCGTTTACATAAAGTTCAATACGTAGGAATCGCTCTAGCAGTTACAGGTGTTGCTTTAATATCAGCTTTTTAATTAGTGGCGCAGTAAAAATCTGTATCCTCTACCGTTGTTAGCGTGTGATGTGCAAACTTATTGAGCAATTCTTTCCAATCAACCGGATGGTCTCCACCGGTGACCGGCGTGACACTCAGATCTAGTTGATCGATGAGTCCTAGGTCAATAAGCTCGATTATTATTGAAGTCCCAGCTTCAATGAGAATTTTTTCACCAAACTGTTCTTTGGCTCTATTTAAGGCTTCTGCCGGGGACAAATTCCATAAGTGAGACATATCATTTCCGGCCACAGGGTTTATGTGAGATCGAGAGACGATAACTAATGGCACGGGAGTTTGCTTGTATGGCTCATGCCGTGCGGTGTTTCCCCCAATAAGAATGCAATCAACTTTACGGCGCCGACTTAAGAACGCCCTACGATCGGCATCAGATGAAACTCCATTAGAACTATTTCCTTTTGATGTCGATCCATCTCGCCCCACGACTAAGGATGCAACTGTGCTCATTTGTCTTACTATGACAGATTCGCGGCTATTTCACAGGTAGAAATTACGCTCATAAGTTGAGTTGGCCCATTGAACCTCGTTAGCCTTCGGTTCATGTATCGCCGCATTCTTCTTTCGGCGCTCCTGGCTATTGCCTTAGGAGTGGGGTTACTTGCACCTGCCCATGCCGCCCCTTCACTTGCAGAGGTTCAGGCGAAGGTGCGAATGTTAGAAGAAGATGCGGCGGCAGCTGCCGAAGGTGCGCAAGAGGCAAAAGTAAAACTTGGTGTATTAACCAGAACGCTCAACGGAATCAAAGCTAAAGCAGAAGTTCAGGGCCAGACATTGTCCGCGCTTCAAAAATCTTTAGGAACTATTGCAATTGAGCAGTACAAAGCAGGTGGGCTTGGTCAGTCACTCGAACTGCTCTTTTCATCAGATCCAACACTGTATCTATCTTCAGCCGGCTCCTTGGATGCCATTAGTCGAGGCAAGTCTGCTCAACTGCGAAAGTATCAAGCAGCTCAGCAACGATTGAGTGCAACAACATTGACCGTCAACGATAAATTAGCATTAGTTAAAGCTGCAGAAAAGAAGTTTAAAGCCCAATCAGCAATGGCTCAAGAAAAATTAGCGCAGGCAGAGGCATTGCTATCTAAGTTAACTAAGGCAGAACGTGAAAGATTAGCCAAATTAGCAGCTGAGCAAGAAGATGCTGACCAGGCAACTTCGCAGGCGGCGGCCCGTGCTTTATCAGGTATTTCAGGACGTGCAGGTAGTGCTATCAAATTCGCACTCAAACAAATTGGTGATCGATACGTCTTTGGGGCAGCTGGCTTAATTAATTGGGATTGCTCAGGTTTAACGATGCGCGCTTACCAAGCTGCCGGAGTATCACTTCCACATTCTTCTGCCGCACAGGCCAGATTAGGAAAATCTGTATCTACAAAAACACTGAAGCCAGGTGACTTAGTATTTTTTGGGCGCCCCATTTCTCACGTTGGAATCTATATCGGTGGAGGCAAGATGGTTCACGCACCAAGACCAGGTTCACGAGTAAAAATTGCTCCGCTCGGAACAATGGGAAGAAAACCATTGGTAGGGGCCCGACGTTTCTGATAAAACTTTATTTGTAACCAATGATTTTGGCCCACGTGCCGGAGGTATTGAAACCTTCATCATTGGCTTAATCGAGCGTCTACCCAAATCGAGCATCGTTGTTTACACATCCAATCAAGACGCTGCCCAAGAATATGATGCAAATTGGATGCGCGATTTTGGTGTCGAAGTTATTCGAGATCAATCAAAAATTCTGCTACCTACCCCACGAGTCAATCGAACAGTTGCCAAGTTAATTCGCACCAGAAATATTGAAACTGTTGCATTCGGTGCTGCCGCACCCCTGGGGTGGATGTCTTCAGCACTTCGACGCGCAGGTGCAAAACGTATCGTTGCGCTGACTCATGGCCATGAAGTCTGGTGGTCGAAAGTATTTCCATTTAATCTGATTATGCGCCGCATTGGTAAAACTACTGATTCACTTACTTACTTGGGTGAGTTCACCGGTACCGCAATTGCTCGTGCATTAAGTAGAAAATCTGCAGAATCAATGGTCAAGATAGCGCCGGGTATCAATACAGATCATTTCAAACCTCTCGACTCGAAGGATTTGCGAAAATCTCTGGGCCTTGAACATAAAAAAGTAATTGTCAGTGTGGGACGTTTAGTTCACCGCAAGGGTCAGGATTTTTTGATCGAATCTATGCCCCTCATTCTCGCTCAAGTACCTGACGCGCATCTGGTTCTCATTGGGCAAGGTCCATATCTTAAACATCTGCAATCTTTAGTTACCAAATTTAGACTTCACGAGAATGTAAGTTTTATCGACCGGATTCAATACCAAGAACTTCCGCGATATATCTGTGCAGGAGATATTTTCGCGATGCCTTCACGTTCACGTTTTGCTGGATTAGAAGTTGAAGGTCTAGGGATTGTTTATCTTGAAGCAAGTGCGTGTGGCTTACCTGTTGTAGCTGGAGCTTCTGGAGGCGCTCCTGACGCCGTTATCGAAAGCGTAACTGGATACGTGGTCGAGGGTACAGATACCCAACAGATATCAAAACGCATCATTGAACTTCTTCTTGATGAAGAACTAAGAAAAAAAATGGGAGATGCTGGGCGTCAATGGATTATCAAGGATTGGCGATGGGAAATTTGGGCCGCTAAATTTGCCAAACTCTTAGCGGGTTAAACCTCGCTGATGTAACGCATGCACGGCAGCAGTCCTGTTATTAACTTCTAATTTTCTATAAATAGATGCCAAATGCGTTTTAACCGTGGACTGGCTTATGAACATCACCTCTGAAATTTCTTGAGTCGTCATTCCTTTTTCTAGTTGTGCAAGCAAATCGAATTCGCGGGCAGTTAATTCGCTATGGCTATGTCGCAGAACTGCATCTAAACCATGAGCGCTAAAGGTCAATGGAGCGATCGCACTGTGCTTAATTGCAGCGATTAAAAACGAAATTGGTTCAGATTTGGAAACAAAGGCGCTGGCTCCTGCATTCATTGCAGCCACAATGTAGTTCTCCTCATGATGAAGTGTTAGAACAACAATGCCAATTGACTTTGAATAAGAGCGGATCCAACGAACAAGTTCAAATCCAGTTCCTTCAGGTAAGTTAATGTCAATCACTGCAACATCGGGAGCAAGTGCAGAAATCTTTGCCCGCGCAGTACTCACGCAATCAGCTTCATCAATGGAATCAAAACCTTCTTGCGATAAGGCGCGTTTCAAACCTTCACGCACAACTGCGTGGTCATCAACTACGAGCAGGTTCATCATTTATCCACTAGCGGGACAGTAATTGTAAAATGTGTGCCGGTAAAATCAGATTGCAAATCAATTTTAGCGTGATGTGAATCCATGCGCTCTGAGACACCTTGTAGTCCAAAGTGGCTACTTTTTTTCTGCGCACCACCAATTCCATTATCTTGAATTGAAATTAATAGTTGACTAGCTTGCGAATGCTGTAAGACATTTCCAATGATTTCATTGAAGCTTTTAGTCAGATCCTCTTGCAATGCATTATTCGTACTTAATGGTTTGTCACTGTTTGCGGAGATTCTTAGTTCAAAGATTTCTTGACGCACTTTATCGATCAACGAATTAATATCTAGCCGCACGGTACGCAAACTGGCACGCTTGGTTTCATCTTCTTCATTAAACAGAAGCGAATCCAGACCATAGCCCAACCCCACGAGATCTTGGGCTATGCCATCGTGGAGCTCTTGTGCGAGTTTGACCCGCTGCGTGAGGCTCACATAGTTACTTTGTGAAGAGTCGCTCGATCTCCTTTGCGAATTCCTTCGCAACGACGTGGCGCTTAATTGAAAGTTTTTGAGTGAGATGTCCGCCAGCGATTGTGAAATCAGTTGGCAAGATGGCAAACTTTCGAATTGATTCGGCTCGGCTTACTGCCTTGTTAGCATCATCAACTGCAGTCTGAACAACAGCAATTAGGTCAGGATCATTGGCAAGATCTGCCATCGATGCACCTTCCTTTTTGTGGTTTGTGACCCAACCTTTGAGTGCGTCTTGGTCAATTGTCACCAGGGCTGCAATGAATGGCTGATTATCACCAACGACCATGCACTGGCTAACTAGTGGATGTGCGCGTAAGCGATCTTCTAGAACTGCAGGTGCAACATTTTTTCCACCAGCAGTCACGATAAGTTCTTTCTTACGACCCACGATGTAAAGGAAACCTTCTTCATCGAGCTTTCCAAGATCGCCAGTTTTAAACCAACGTTCTCCATCAAATACTTCAGCGTTAGCAGCCTCGTTTTGCCAGTACCCGCGCATAACAATTGGCCCACGGATAAGAACTTCACCATCTTCGGCAATTTTGATAGACGTGCCTGGAATAGGGCGACCAACAGAGCCAACGCGGTGTGCGCTAGTTAAGTTCAAAGTTGCACCCGCTGTTGTTTCAGTCAGACCGTAGCCTTCTAAAATTGTTACTCCAGCGCCACGATAGAAATGTCCAAGTCGAACTCCAAGCGGAGCGCCACCAGAAATTGCAGCTTCAACTCGTCCGCCCATTCCTGCACGGATTTTTGAGTAGACCAACTTGTCAAACAAAGCATGCTTGAGTGTTAAAAGTGGAGAGATTGACTTTTTATCCATGCTCTCAGAATATGCAATAGCTACATCAGCGGCTTTTCTAAATATTTTTCCTTTACCTGCAGCTTCTGCGCGAGCTTCTGCACCGTTATAAATCTTTTCAAAGATACGCGGAACGGCTAAAACAAATGTTGGTTTGAATGATGCTAAATCAAATGGAAGGCGACCAACAGGATCGCTGCAGTGAGCAAGATGTAAACCTGCATTTATTGCACCGATTTGAACCATGCGGCCAAATACGTGTGCGACAGGAAGGAACAACAAAGTTGAACCACCAGGTTTTAGGAAAAGATCACTCGCGCCTTGTACAACGTTTCCGCATTCAGCCAAGAAGTTTCCATGAGTAAGTGAAACACCCTTAGGTTTACCGGTTGTTCCCGATGTATAAATCAACGTAGCCAAAGTATCTGGACCAAGAGCATTGCGCCTGCGATCAATCTCGTCATCGCCGATATGTGCGCCTGCATTTCGCAAAACTGCAAGAACATCTTCGGTCATAGTCCAGATATGTTTGGTATGAGATGGCAAAACTGTTTGTACCAATTCACGAAGCGCTGGTGTTTCGACAATTATCCCTGTTGCACCTGAGTCGTTTAAAATCCAGTCAATCTGTTCAGCCGATGACGTGTCATAAATAGGAACAACGACTGCTCCAGCAAACCAAATTGCGAAATCTAGAATCGTCCACTCATAGCGCGTGCGGGCCATAATTGCGACGCGATCACCAATCTGGATACCAGCTGCAACTAATCCTTTGGCCGTTGCGCGAATTTCTTCATCAACTTCGCGTGCAGTTACGCTCTGCCACCCATCTCCTAGGGGGCGCGACATAGTTACTCGCTCTGGCTCAAACCATGCTCTTTCAGCGATGAGATTGGTGAGATTGCCGGCGGTGGCGGCAGGGACAAGGGCGGGAGCAGTGACTTCATTCATGGCGCTAACGCTAGCGTGAGAATTAAGAAATACGGAAGAGGGTAACCTAGGCCCCATGAGCGATTTGAGCAGTTCAACAATCACGATAGATGCCCCATTGGCCGCTGTACAAGAAGCCCTGTTTGCCATCCAGGCATACCCATCATGGTCTAGTTCTATTAAGTCCAGCGAAGTCGTGGAAAGCGATGATAAAGGTCAGGCAACGAAAGTGAAGATGACCATTGATGCAGGCATGATGAAAGATCGTGTCATTTTAGATTACGACTGGTCTGCGGCTCCTGCCAAACTTTCGTTTTCTCTAGACGATGCAGATTTGCTTACCGGCATGGATGGCTCCTATTCAATTAAAGCAATCGATGAGGATACAACTCAAGTCACCTACGAGTTAGGTGTTTCGTTATCAATGCCAATTCCAGCGATGATGCGTCAAAAAGCTGAGAAGACAACTATTGATCAAGCACTATCACAACTCAAAGCCTCGCTTGAGGGTTAATTTTCTTTAATGTCATTGACTATCGGTATCGATGTCGGCGGAACAAAAGTTCTAGGCGGCGTTGTGGATGAAGATGGAAAAGTTCTAACCACTGCCAGAAAAGATACGCCGCGACAAGGTGGCATTTCTCTAACACAGACAATTGCCGATGTCGCAAAAGAATTGCTACAACAACATTCGATTTCATCCGTAGGTGTCTCTGCTGCAGGTTTTGTTTCATCTGATCGCAAGACAATGCTTGCAACTCCCAACATTGCCGACTGGAATGGTGTTGATTTAGATAATCAACTCACCAAACTTATAGGGCTTCCAGTCGTGATCGAAAATGATGCAAATGCAGCTGCATGGGGTGAAGCACAGTTTGGTGCCGGCAAAAATCAAAATCACATGATGATGCTTACCGTTGGTACGGGAATTGGTGGAGGAATCGTTGTTAATGGTGCGCTCTATCGCGGTGCGTTTGGAATTGCAGCAGAGTTTGGACATATGCGCGTAGTTCCCGATGGACATATCTGTGGATGCGGTGCACGTGGTTGTTTCGAGCAATATGCATCGGGAAATGCATTGCTGCGCCATGCACGTGAAGCAATTAACGCAAGTCCTGAAATTGCACGCAATCTTCTCTCACGCGGAGATGGCACAGTCGCTGGACTTACAGGTCAAGCAATCACTGATGCTGCGCGCGAAGGTGATCCCGTTGCGTTGGCCGCTTTCAATACAACTGGTCAGTGGTTAGGTGCTGGAATCGCTTCCCTTGCAGTTTTGCTCGATCCTGCCTGTGTTGTTATTGGCGGGGGAGTAATAGATGCAGGTGAAATTCTTTTGAAGCCAACCCGTGAATCACTCGAGCGCAATATGCCTTTTGCGGGCAAACATCCTTATCCAGAAATTATTGCGGCGCAGTTGGGTAATGAAGCTGGTCTAGTAGGAGTTGCTGACTTAGCTAGAAGTTAATTTTCAAACGGGTACTTCAACCCAATCTGAGCACGCACGGTATCCATGATCTCCATGATTGCCACTGTATCTGTGGTTCTAAGAATTGGAGATTCTTTTTCGCCGCTTTTTAAAACACGTGCAAATTCAGCGGCTTGTTCGCGAAGTCCATGACCTGAGTATGTGTTTGGATATTCGGTAACGGTTCCATCATAAAGAGTGACACGCATTGAAGTCGGATTATAGAAAGTGCGGTCAACTTCAAGATACCCATTGAGACCAGCAACAACGGCAGTACACGGAGTCTGCACAATCATGGATGTATTAAGTACCGCCTGCGCACCTTGCGGGTAGTTAAGAATTATTGATGTCTGAGCATCAACACCTTTTTCAGTCAACACTGCATTAGCTGTGATTGAAGTAGGAATACCAAGAATCATGTGAGCAAATGAGATGGGATAAATCCCCAGATCTAAGAGCGCTCCGCCGGCGAGTGAAGGTTCCACGAGTCGCGGAATATTCTGATCGGCTAAACGTTGACCATGATCTGCATGAATAGTTGTAATTTGACCGAGGATGCCACTTGCAATGATTTCGCGAATTTTTGCATAATGTGGCAGGAAGCGTGCCCACATTGCTTCCATAATCGCAACATTATTTGCTGCAGCTGCATCCACCATTTGTTTTGCTTCTTTTGCATTAACTGCAAAGGGCTTTTCGCATAAGACTGGTTTTTGTGCATTTAATGTTAGAAGAACGTTTTCTAAGTGCGAAGGATGAGGTGTTGCAATATACACAGCGTCAATCGAACCATCATGAACTAACTCTTCGTAAGAACCATAGGCCTTTGCCGCATTAAACTCTGTTGCAAAATTTTGCGCAGTATTTAAATTTCTAGATCCGATTGCGTAGACGGTATGACCATTAAGTAAGGCTAAATCTTTAGCAAAAGCGTGGGCGATTCCACCCGTTCCGATGATTCCCCATTTAAATTCACTCATACAGATGCTCCGTCATCCTCGTGGTAGCCGCGATTAAACCATTTTTTCATGGCTAACTTTGCTGACCTAAAGATTTGCTTAATGTTTTGACGCGGGGGATTGGGAGCAATAAAACGATTGGTATCTTCAAACTTTTCCAATTCATCAAGGTACGTTGTTGGAGCGGATTCATCCAGGGATAGGCCAGAGACGATGGAATCAAATTCACTACGAATAAGATCCTCATCATCGAACTCATCAGGGCCTGGGCGGGGATTATTCACCCTCCGATAGTGTCATATCTGGCAATAGCCACTAAATTAGAACCATGTTGAGCAACCTGCCATACGGAACTTTGCGTGCTTTTTTGACGCCCTTTCTTATGGCCGGCTTTCGTCCCAAAGTAAAAGGCCTGCGCAATGTCCCTTCAAAGGGTCCGGTAATCATCGCCTCTAACCATTTATCTTTTAGTGATTCAATCTTTATGCCGCTGGTTGTTCCTCGTAAAGTTACTTTCTTGGCCAAGAGTGAGTACTTCACCTCACCTGGGGCAAAAGGTTTATTGAAGAAGTTAACTTTTATCGCACTTGGCCAAGTTCCAGTTGATCGCTCGGGAGGTCGCCGCAGTGAAGCTGCGCTCATCACGGGCTTAAAAGTATTGGCAGAGGGCGATTGCTTAGGCATCTACCCAGAAGGAACTCGATCACCTGATGGTCGCCTGTATAAAGGACGTACGGGAATTGCGCGTTTAGCTATCGAATCAGGAGCACCGGTTATTCCAGTTGCCATGTCTAATACCGACAAGATTCAGCCAACTGGCAAAGTAATCCCTAATCTTCACCGAGTAGGAATGCACTTTGGAAAGCCAATGTATTTCGATGGCGATTCAACTGATTTGTTATATCTACGAGAATGCACAGATCAAATTATGAATGCAATTCAGGCAATGTCTGGTCAAGAATATGTTGATACGTATGCGCCAAAGAAATCTAATCCTGATGATATTAACGTAGCTGGCGAAGAAGACTAAAGAAGATCTAATCCATTACGAACGTTAAGAAACTGGCACGTTGTGCACGTCGATCCAGATTCTGGGATATCTCCTTCTAACACGTTAATAAAATCTGTAATAACACGCATAAAATTATCATGGTCGCGCTCCACAGCAACATATTTTTGATACACACCGAATCCACTGTTATCAGGGTTATCTCCAACGGTGTGAGTGGGTTTCCATACGAGTAAACCCATTGATGCAACCTCAACAGCTTTTCCTGCAGCTGGATTTTCAAGTGCAAAGGCGTACGCCTCAAGTTGTGGTGAGTAAAAAGTGCCACTATCGCGCTCTGAATCTGAAACTTTGCAGTCGATTAGTCCTACTGTTCCATCGTCATTCGTTGAAACCAGGTCGTACTTTCCCAGAATGCGCCAGCGCGTGTCCTGCCCCTTAATTTGAATTGGCTTGCTCTTAACAAATTCGCCCCATTTAGTAACAGTTCCTGGACGAAGTGATGGATCAATTGTTGGCATATCTGCCCTTTGAAAAAACTCTTCCTGCAGCGATGACAAGGTTCCCACCAGGGGCATGGTCATAGGAGCGGTGACTTTGTACCAGTACTTCACCCACAAACAGCGTTTGCATGTCGATAGACCAAAAGTTAAATCTGAGGGAGAGATATTTTCGCGCGCTGGCTTTAGTGGTTTTTTCATAGACCTATTGTGGCTCTAGGCACTGACAATTGCGAAGAACAAAACCGATAGTCCCAGCAGAATCATGATGCTTCCGCCAGCGCCGCGCAGTTTTTCTAGGCGGGATGAATCATTTGCTAGCCACGCACGTGCAGTGCCAGCTAGCAGCCCCCATGAACCATCTGAGATAAAAGCAAGAATAGAAAAGATTGCACCTAGCAAAATTAACTGGGCGGTGATGTGTCCTTTATCGCGATCTATAAACTGGGGCAAAACTGCGGCATAAAAAACAATTGCCTTGGGATTAAGCGCGCCAACCCAAAAGCCATCACGAATGGAGCGAAAAGCAGATGGCGCACTATCGCCTTGATTAGTCATATCGGCGGCATGAATTCTGCGATGTCTGATGGCATCAATGCCTAAATAAATTAAGTAAAGGCCGCCGCCCCATTGCACTGCGGTGTAGGCAAGATCTGATCTCTGCAAAATCGGACCAAGACCAAGAGCTACAAAAACTGATAAAACAAAAGAGCCGCAGACGTTGCCTGCGACTGTAAAGACTGCAACTTTTCGACCCCACGCGATGGCCCGAGCGATTACGAATAAAACGCTCGGGCCAGGCGCCAAGATAATTATCATCGCGGCAACGATGTACTCAGCTAACCGCGAAGGAATTACCATAGGTTAGATATTAGTTATTACCTCGAGATGAAGCAATTGAGCTGAGCACGCGATAGCCAACAATGGCTACCAATGTTGCATTGATGATTCCACTGAATGTGTAATCTCCGCGTGTCCATGACATATCTGAGATACCGATAATCAAAGCAGATGCTGCGATGATTAAATTAGTTGAGTTAGAGAAATCAACTCTTCCTTCGATCCAGATGCGAGCGCCTAAGACGCCAATCATTCCGAACAGTGCAACGCCTACGCCACCAAGTGCTCCTACTGGCGTAGCGCTAAGAACTGCGCCAAACTTTGGAGATAGTGATAGACCAATTGCGCCTAGACCTGCGATCCAGTAGGCCGCAGTTGAATAAACGCGAGTAGCTGCCATAACGCCGATGTTTTCAGCATATGTAGTTGTACCTGAACCTCCACCAATGCCAGCCAATGTTGTAGCTAATCCATCGGCCATAAGAGCAGTACCCATTTGATCATCAAGGTTCTTTCCAGTCATTGCAGATACAGCTTTAACGTGTCCAACGTTTTCAGCTATTAGTACAAGGACTACGGGTAGGAACAAAACAATTGCTTTGGCATCAAATGTTGGTGTAGTAAAGGAAGGCATCGCAATCCATTTAGCTGCAGTGATTGTTTCTGTCTTAACATCACCTTGAATAAGGGCAACGACATAACCAACTACGAGACCAGCAAAGATGCTGATGCGATTGAGGAAGCCGCGAGAGGCTGCGGCGATTATTGCAATCGAGGCTAAAGTAATCAGTCCGATCATTGGCCCAGCCACAAAGTTATTTTTTGCAGCTCCTGCCAAGTTCAAACCAATCACCATAACGATTGTTCCGGTTACAACAGGTGGCAAGAGCCAGTTAATCCAACCAATTCCTGCTTGGCGAACGATTAATCCAACTGCAGCCAGGATCAAACCTGTAACTACCACTCCACCAAGAGCAGTAGCCATACCTCCACTTGCCTTAGCTGCCGCAATTGGCGCTAGGAAAGCAAAAGATGAACCTAGATAGCTAGGAACTTTGTTTTGTGTAAGGGCTAGGAATAGCAGTGTGCCGATTCCTGAGAAGAAAAGTGTGGTTGTTGGGGGAAATCCAGTAATGATTGGAACGAGGAAGGTAGCGCCAAACATTGCAGCGATATGTTGAAGGCCAACACCGATAGTGCGGGGCCATGTAAGGCGTTCATCTGTTGAAACAACTGCGCCCGGGGAGAGGGTCTTTCCGTTTCCATGAAGTTTCCATGAGAGTAGCGACATTTCTGACGTCCTTTCAGATCTCCTGAGTTGCCAGCCACAAGAGGTGGTTAGCGTTAGCCCCAGCGTAGAACTGAGCCCGTGGGTACTGAGGCGTACGCCACACCCTTATTACAGGTGAAATATGAGCGTGAGGCGTGTCCAGGTTGCGCCTAAGTACCTATCCCAATAGATTATCTCTTGATATATCGAATAGATACATACGCCGATAGGTAAGCCGATAGGTAAGGAAAGGGGCAGCGATGCGCTCACGCAGTGAATCTCTTGAATTCGCCCTCCTTGGCCTGCTCTCGCAAACACCTTTGCATGGCTATGAACTTCGAAAGCGCATGGGGGCAATATTTGGTCCATTCCGTGCACTCTCATTTTCAGTTCTCTACCCACAGCTTCGCAGAATGATGGAAGCGGGATTAATCGAAGAGACCGTTGTTGATTCGCCTTCACGGCGCTCGCGAATCGTTTATGACATCACAGATAAAGGTCAAATTCGATTTGAAAATCTAACCGAGACTGTGAGCCCAGAAACATGGGAAGACGAAGGATTTGAAATCCGTTTTGCATTTTTTTCTCCAACATCTTCAAAGAACAGAGTAAGAATTCTTGAGGGACGCCATCGTCGCCTTAAGGAGAAAGCAGAGATTCTGCGCGGTGAACTCGAGAAGTCACCGATTGGAATCGATAAGTATCTAGAGGAGTGGCGACGTCATTCACTGGACTCAGCTGATCGAGAGATTGCTTGGCTGGAAAAAATGATCAAAACCGAGAGGAAATAGAGTGAACATAACAACCGGTAAAGGCGACATCCGTGTTGCAATAATTGGCGTAGGAAACTGTGCCAACTCCTTAGTTCAAGGCGTGACTTATTATAAGGATGCTGCCCTGAATCAAGAGATCCCAGGTCTGATGCACGCAACTGTTGGGGAGTATCACATCTCTAACGTCAAATTTGTTGCTGCCTTTGATGTGGATGCTAAAAAAGTAGGTCTTGATCTAGCTGATGCCATGTGGGCCAGCGAAAACAACACCATCAAATTCTCTGATGTAGCAAAGACTGGTGTTCCAGTATTGCGCGGAGTTACTAACGATGGCCTCGGTAAGTATTACCGCGAAACAATTAAAGAATCCGATGCCCCAGCAGTGGATGTCGTTGCAGTGCTTAAGGAAGAGCAAGTAGATGTTGTGATCTGCTACTTGCCAGTGGGATCAGAAGTTGCCGCAAAATATTATGCACAGTGTGCTATCGATGCAGGTTGTGCTTTTGTTAACGCGCTACCAGTATTTATTGCCTCTGACCCAGTATGGGAAAAGAAGTTTGCTGATGCAGGACTTCCAATCGTTGGTGATGACATTAAGAGCCAGGTCGGAGCAACAATCACTCACCGCATCATGGCTAAGTTGTTCCAGGATCGCGGAGTTCACTTAGATCGCACCTACCAATTAAACGTTGGTGGAAATATGGATTTCAAGAACATGCTCGAGCGTGATCGCCTCGAATCTAAGAAAATTTCAAAGACAGGATCAGTGACATCACAGTTAGAGCACGATCTTGGTGCCAAGAATGTTCACATTGGACCTTCTGATTACATTCCATGGCTAGATGATCGCAAGTGGGCCTACGTTCGCCTCGAAGGCCGTGCTTTTGGCGATGTACCTCTTAACTTGGAATACAAGTTGGAAGTATGGGATTCACCTAACTCGGCTGGTGTAATTATCGATGCGCTACGTTGCGCAAAGATCGGTCTCGATCGCAAGATTGGTGGAGCGTTGCTTTCACCGTCAAGCTATTTTATGAAGACTCCACCTATTCAGTACACCGATGAACAAGCTCATGACAAGGTTGAAGATTTCATCACTGGAAAGCTTGATCGCTAAAACTATAGAGAAGTGAAAGCGAAAAGGCCCCCCGGTGTAAACCAGGGGGCCTTTTCTAACCCCTCACGGAGAGTTGAGGGTTAAATCGTCGCATCCTCAGGAGTGCGACGAATATTTCTAAACCCAGCAAGTGCAAGTAAGAGGAAAAGAACTCCACCGACTAAAGCCGCAATCGCTGCGTACCCTGCAATAACACCAAGAGTTCCAAATGCAAATGCTTCAAGCAGCATTCCGCGCAAAGTGTTCCCCTGGAATAGGGTTTCACGCAGATCAGCAATTTTTTGTAACTGCTCTGGAGTTGTAACACCATCGCGTTGAGCTGCCATGTATGCAGTTGAAACTTCAGAATATGTAGCAGGCTTTCCCATTACGGCAGTTGCTGCGGCATTCATATGTTCCAAAATGAATAGATCTGAATAATCGCGAGCCATTTCTCCGGTAGTTACTTGCTTACCAGCCCACTTTGTAAGTTGAGCTTTAGTCTCACCAGACAATCCTGCTTCAACTGGAAAAGCAATATTTTGATTTGCTAACTGACTTTGAACTGAATCATTGGCAAAAGCTGCGCCAAAATTGAGAAGTCCGGCAAAGATCAAAAGAAGTGCGGCTAATCCCAAACCAACTGAAGAAACCAGCTTGTCAAAAGTTCTACGTTTCATTTTTCTTACTCTCCCTTTTAGACATCATGTGTTTTGATGCAGTACACAGTTAACTCTGTCAACGGTGATGGGAATCTAAAAAGGACGAGGGTCAGCACTCGATGCGAGAGATGTTAAATGTGTGGAGGGGTAGCCCTCAGTGAATGTGATTGATTAAACAACAACTATTCTACGTGGCGGTTGCACATCGATTCACCATTTGGGCCAATTTCAAAGTGGGCACATTCAACATGTAATGAATCAAATGCTTTATCGCCGTAATGTGTACGAAATGCAAGGGCCAATAAAACTCGTAAATTTGTATCGCTATCAGACTTTATTCCAAAAACTTGTGCACTACGGCTGACCGTATTTTCAATTACTTTTTCAGTGTGCGCAGTTTCAGAAGCTATCGCCGAATTAGATTTACCTTCACATAAAAGGTTGAGAACCAACTGTTCAAAAGGGGATAGTTCTCGGATTGCAATAGTTATATCTCGTGCCATCGTCTCAGCCACCTCTCCGCGGTGTCTCTATTATCCTCCTTTATTGCAAGGGAAAGCCACACTAAGATGAGCAGATGAATGAAATAGTGACCAGTCAGGCAGGCTCAATCCTCACGCTGTCCTTTAATCGCCCCGCAAAGATGAACGCTTTAACCAGAGCTATGTATGCGGGCTTAGCTAAGGGGCTCAATGATGCTGCGGGGGACTTTGGCGTCCGGGCGGTGATTCTGACAAGTGAAGGTGATCATTTCACTGCGGGTAATGACATCGTAGATTTTATGGACAATCCACCAACCAGTGATTCATCAGATGTAGCACAGTTCTTGGCTTCTCTACTTAACTTTCCAAAACCGCTGATTGCCGCAGTTAAAGGAAATGCGGTTGGAGTTGGAACCACAATGCTTTTGCATTGTGATGTTGTCGTGGCTGCGCCTTCTGCGAATTTTTCCATGCCATTTGCATCCCTTGGTTTAGTTCCAGAAGCCGGATCTAGTTTTCTCTTTCCTCAGTTAGTTGGTTATCAAAGAGCGGCAAAGATTTTCTTTACCGGAGAATCATTTGGCGCAGATGCAGCCTTGGACATGGGATTAATTGCCGAGATTGATGCAGATGCTTTGGCCGGGGCAATAAGGATTGCTCAACATATTGCCGAACAACCACCACAAGCAATAATCAATACCAAAGCCTTGCTCAAGGCTCGTAATCACGAAGCTGTTTCAGCCGTTATGAAAGCGGAGTTTGAAATCTTTTCAATGGCATTACAGTCTGATGAAGCGATGGAAGCATTTATGAAGTTCATGGCAAAGAAAGGGAAATCATGACACTTGCAGGAAAGCGAATATTTATTACTGGAGGATCTCGCGGTATTGGGCTAGCAATTGCATTGCGTGCAGCTGCCGATGGCGCATCAGTGGCTATTGCAGCCAAAACATCAGAACCCAATCTAAAATTGCCAGGCACTATCCATACCGCCGCAGCAGAGATAGAAGCGGCAGGTGGCAAAGCACTTGCCATTCAATGTGATTTGCGGGATGAATTGCAGATTGAGGCGGCAGTGAATCAAGCCGCGGAAGCATTTGGTGGAATAGATATTCTGGTTAACAATGCCAGTGCGATTAATTTGACTCGCACAGATGCAACGCCAGCTAAGCGATTTGATTTGATGTTTGACGTCAACGTCCGAGGCACTTTCTTAACTTCGCAAGCTGCGCTCCCTCATTTGCGCAAATCTGCCGCCGATGGAGGCAACCCTCATATTTTGAACTTGTCACCACCACTATCTATGAAGCCTGTGTGGTTTAAAAATCATGTTGCGTACACAATGGCTAAATACGGCATGAGTATGTGTGTTTTGGGAATGGCCGAAGAGTTTAAGCGCGACGGTATTGGGGTTAATGCCCTATGGCCACGAACGGTCATTGATACTGCAGCTCTTCAAATGATTCCCGGAATTGATGCAACAGCAGGTCGTACTCCGCAGATCTTGGCAGATGCTGCATATGTCATTTTTAATCGCCCAGCAACAGCATGCACAGGAAACTTCTTCGTTGATGATGAGGTTTTAGCTTCTGAAGGCATCACTGATCTTGAAAAGTATTCAGTAACTCCAGGCACTAAGGACTTCCTGCTCGACTTCTTTCTTGACTAAGATAAGTTCATGATAAAAAAGCTGTTCACCTTATGCGCTGTAATTCTTATTGCTTCTCCTATTAATGCATCCGCCCATGGAGAAATCACCCAAGCGATTCCAGCTGCAGATTCAAAGGTTATTGCGGCACCTACGGAAGTTTCCATTGAATTTGACGGTAAACTGCAAACTTTAGGGAATACCACAGTAAATTCGGTAACGGTTACTAATGATCAAGGAGCGGTAATTTCGCAGCCAACATCAACCGTGGATGGAACCAAGATTTCCACGAAATTGATTTCACCTGATGTAACTGGATTAGTTTCGGTGCATTATCGAATTGTTTCCGAAGATGGTCACCCAGTTGAGGGCGACTACAGTTTTACCGTGGGTGAAACCCCAATGCTCACAAGTGCTCAAAGTGAAGAAAGCGCCGAAGCAGATGCCGGTATCAGCGAAGAAGGCGGTCGCAATGTACTGGTCACAGCAGTTGGCGCGGTACTAATTATTGGCCTTGCATTCGTCCTTGTCAGGCGGCGCAAGAAGTAGGATTACCGGATGCCAATTTTTGAATTAGAGCTCAATGGTCCCAATCTGATTCAAGAGTCAGAGCGAAGTGGTTCAGCTAAATCGCTCTTCTGGCCTTGGTGCGGAGCAAATGTTTCACTTCTGGCCCTCTCATACGGTTCATTTTTCTTAGGTTTTGGAATATCTTTTAAGCAAGCAACCTTTGCGGCAATAATTGGAACAATTTTATCTTTCCTTGTAGTCGGAATGAGTTCACTAGCGGGAAAGAAATCGAATGCTCCAACAATGATTTTATCTCGCGCCGCTTTTGGTGTTAAGGGAAACATTGTGCCTGGCACTCTGTCTTACTTAATTTTTGTTGGTTGGGAAACAGTCTTAGTTTCACTGGCAACTCTGGCCACGGGAACGGTCTTTGCGCGCCTTGGTCACATCAATCACAATCTTTCCCTCATCATCGGATTCGTCGTCGCAGTCTCTCTGACTGTTTTCGGGGGAGTACTTGGCTTTGCAACGATAATGAAGATTCAAAAATGGCTCACCCTTGTCACCATATTCATGACAGTTATCTATATTGCGCTCACTCTCGATAGCGTTAATTGGTCAATAGTAAGTTCAATAAAGGATGGATCGACTCAAGGCTTTATCGGCGCACTCATCTTTGGAATCACTGGAATTGGTTTGGGTTGGGTCAATTCAGCAGCCGATTATTCTCGCTATTTGCCCCGAACAGTTTCAAGCAAAGCGGTCGTTGCCTGGACAACGCTAGGAGCTTCAATCGTTCCTATTGTTTTAGTTATCTATGGCTGCGCGCTAGCTGGAAGTAGTAAAGAGTTGAGTGATGCAATTGCGATGGATCCCATTGGCGCACTAACAACATTGCTTCCTACGTGGTACCTGATTCCCTTCGCTTTGGTCGCCGTACTCGGTTTAGTTGGGGGAGCCATCCTTGATCTTTATTCATCAGGGTTAACTTTGGTTTCAATCGGTCTTCCAGTAAAGCGACACATTGCTGCATCGATAGATGCCTGCATAATGTTGGCGGGAACAATTTATATTGTGTGGTTTGCCGATAATTTCTTCTTTCCATTCCAAGGATTTTTAATCACACTTGGTGTACCGGTTGCAGTGTGGTCTGCAATCTTTGTTGCCGATGTCATTATGCGTAAAGGGCCTTATGCAGAAGGAGATCTTTACAACCCACAAGGCCGATATGGGGCATGGAATAGAACTTCATTGGGGTTAATGCTGGTGGGGTCAATTATTGGTTGGGGATTAGTTACTAATACATTTGCGTCTTGGCTGTCGTGGCAGGGATATTTACTGTTTCTTATCGGTGGCAAGCAAGGCCCTTGGGCTTATGCAAATATTGGAGTTATCGCCGCTCTTGCTATTGGATTTGTTGGACACATTCTCTTGTCGAGAAAATCTATATCTGTGCAGGAGTCCTTCTAAGCCAGATGTAACCAGCTAAGCCTGAGAGTATTGCTGAAATAAAGAGTCCGAGCCTTACTTGATTTAGCTCTGCTTCAGAACGTGCAGCGATATTTGCAATAACCAGGGCTACAGTTAAACCCATTCCGGCTAATGTTGCTATGCCCATAATCTCTTTGATTCCAATTTTTGAATGACCGCCTAAGCGCAAAACTAACCATGCAAATAAAGTAATACCAATAATCTTGCCAACAGATCGTGCAATGATAATCGCGATTGTTGTCTTAGAAGTGAAAGCTTCAATTTTTATATCCAGTGGAATGTTTACAACAACAATTACTGGCACAATAAAGAATGTTGATACGGGAGTGAGAACTTTAATAATCTTGTGCAAAATATGACTGCGCAGAGGAAGAATGAACCCTATTGCTGCAGCACCTAAGGTTGTTAAGGCTTTGATTGGTTCAAGATCATTGCCGTAGAAGATCCCCAAAACTATGAGAGAAAAGAGATCATCGGCTATTGCAAGGGTTAAGAGAAATAAGCGCACATGTGGGTTGACGCGCTTACCTAGTAATGAAAGAACTCCCAAGGCTAGTGCAATATCTGTGGGCATAGATGAAGCCCAAACATGCGAGCCCGGGTTAATAAGTAGATAAATACCAGCCGGAAAAATCATGCCTCCTAAAGCTGCAATGATTGGAACGACTGCTGTTTTGAAATCCTTGATACCGTTCTTAATTTCTAGGCCAACCAGAAAGAAGAAGATGGCTATTAAGGAATCAAGGAACATGCCATAAATCTACTATGTCGGGATACAACAAAGCCCGCACCAGACGGCACGGGCTTTGTTATAAGGTGCGTTTTAGATGTCGTAATAAAGTTCGAACTCAGCTGGATGTGGACGCAAGCGAACATAATCAACTTCTTGCTTACGCTTGAATTCGATCCATGTATCGATGAGATCCTTGGTAAATACTCCACCCTTAAGTAGGAACTCATGATCGCGCTCTAAGTTATTGAGCACTTCATCAAGTGAACCTGGAACTTGTGGAATAGCTGCCGCTTCATCGCCAGTTAATTCATACAAATCTTTATCTACAGGTAGTGGTGGTTCGATCTTATTGATGATTCCATCAAGACCGGCCATCAACATCGCAGCAAATGCTAGATATGGATTTGATGAAGGATCTGGGCAACGGAACTCAATGCGCTTTGCCTTTGGATTGGATCCTGTAATTGGGATACGGATACAAGCTGAGCGGTTACGAGCTGAGTAAACAAGGTTTACTGGAGCTTCATAACCTGGAACTAAGCGGCGGTATGAGTTAACGGTTGGGTTAGTGAAAGCAAGCAATGACGGAGCGTGCTTTAACAAACCACCAACATAGTGACGGGCCATGTCTGAAAGATCGCCGTAACCATCACCGAAGAACAATGGCTTGCCATCTTTCCAGAGTGACTGGTGAACGTGCATTCCGGAACCGTTATCACCGAAGAGTGGCTTAGGCATAAATGTTGCAGTCTTGCCGCCTTGCCAAGCAGTGTTGCGGATAACGTACTTAAACTTCATCACGTCATCACCTGCAGTCAAAATATCTGTGAAGCGATAGTTGATTTCCATCTGTCCGGCAGTACCAACTTCGTGGTGCGAGCGTTCTACAAGAAGCCCAACCTTTCCAAGTTGCATAACCATTTCATCGCGAAGATCAGCAAACTGATCTGTTGGAGACACTGGGAAATATCCACCCTTAACGCGCGTACGGTATCCGCGGTTAGGAGTTCCATCTGCATCTTCTTTAATTCCGGTATTCCATGCGCCTTCATAAGAATCAATCTCATGATAAGCAGTGTTGATATCAGTCTTAAAGCGAACACGATCAAATACATAGAACTCAGCTTCTGGTGCAAAGAATGCTGTGTCAGCGATTCCTTGTGCGCGCATGAAGTCAACTGCCTTAGCAACAACACCACGCGGGTCACGGCTATATGCTGAATTATCAACTGGGTTATGAACAGAGAAGATAATGATCAGAGTCTTCTCTTTGCGGTATGGATCAAGGTATGCAGATTCTGGAACTGGTAGCAGTTTCATATCTGATTCATGGATTGACTGGAATCCACGAATTGATGAACCATCAAACATCAAACCATCAGTAAAGACGGCTTCATCAAATGATTCAACCGGAACGTTGAAGTGGTGCTGAATACCTGGAAGATCAGTAAAGCGAACATCAACTAGCTTTATATCTTCCTTCTTTATATATGCAAAAATTTCTGCAGAGTTCTTAAACATGCTTCTCCCAATTCACATGGATACATTTATCTGTGTATCAGCGCAGACATTCTCGACTTTGAGCCCTCTGCTTCGTGGCCCAAGAATAAGTCGCAAAAGGCAAAATGGCCTAACCGCCCTGTTACATCCATGTTAAGAATTTAAAGGACGTTAGGCTTAGGCCCATGAGCTACCCATTCATCCGAACTACCTATGGGCGCCGCATGGCGGCCCTGGCCCTTGATTGGCTCGCCTGCTATGCCATCGTGGCTGCTTTTAGCGGTGGGATCGATCAGATGAGCCCCAACCATTCGCTGTATGTGCTCATTTTGTTCTTTGCGCAGACCTGGATACTCATAACGTTACAAGGCGCAACGTTGGGTCACCGAATCTTTGGAATGAAAACTGTGCGCTTTGAAGATGGGGGACCGCTCTCTGCGCGCCAAGGCCTGATTCGAACATTGCTTGTAGTGCTTGTAGTTACGGCTGTAACTTTCGATGACAATGGTCGCGGAATCCACGAACGATTAAGCGGATCAGTTTTAACAAGACGTTAGTTCAACTTTGATTTAATAAAGATACGAACACCTACACTTGCCACATGATTGGTTCACTGGCACTCGTTGGCTCAGGTGAGTACTTGCCTGCTATGGCCCAGTTTGAGAAATCACTTATCCAAGACGGTGTTAAAAACGGCAAAGAAGCAAGATATCTACAAATTCCTACTGCGGCCGGACGCGAAAGTGATGATCGTTTGGCGTATTGGAAAGAACTTGGTCTAGCTGCGGCAAAAAATATTGGTGTCGAGGCAACCTATCTTCCAATTTACACACGAGACGATGCATTCAAACAAGAACATGTAGATGCAGTGGCTAACAGCGCGCTTATGTATATGTCCGGGGGAGATCCTCATCATTTGGCAGAAGTTTTAACTGATACGCCTGTGTGGGCAGCGATGGTTGAGAATTGGAAGTCTGGGGCATCGCTGGCTGGATGTAGCGCTGGCGCAATGGTTCTTAGCGCGCATATTCCTAATTTTCGTTTATTGAAAAAAACGTCAACCACAGGTTTGAATCTGCTTCCAGAAGTTCGCGTAATCCCGCATTTTAATAAGTTCTTTAAGTGGATTCCAGAAAGTGCGGCAAAGGTTTTATTGCATGTGCCCGATAACTCAATTTTGATTGGTGTTGATGAGTTAACGGCAATCGTAAAACGATCAGGAGATTCAGACTGGCTGGTGGTTGGAGAGGCAAAAGTTCACGTTTTAAAAGGCCTACCCGATCAGCAACTCTACGATGGAGAAAGAATTAATCTTTCAATTCTTTAAGCAACCAGAAAATTAACGGATTTTTGGTGCACGGGTTGGCATAGGCCCTTTTGGAATAGGCATAGATAATCCGCCAACTGCCTTTAGGCGTGCACGAACTTCGCGCATTTGATGCGCAGTTAATTTCTTAGGCTGCTTCTGTAAATGCTTTTGTAGTTTACGAATCGAAACTTGTCCTGGCCCATCGCCCACAATGACTTCAATTACTGGGACACCAGGAGCAAAACGTTCGGTTTTCTTATGCTCATCTTGCAAGAGCTGGCGAACTGTATTGAGTGAACCTTCACCAGTGAGAACAATTCCTGCACGGCCAACACTTCGGTGAACCATATCTTGGTTACGCGAGACTGCAACGGCTGGTGTTGTTGTCCATCCTTTGCGAATAGCCATCAACACACTTGCACCTGCGCCGATCTGACCTTCGATTGACGAGTATGCCGCACGTCCTGCAACGCGAGTAAAGACGAGAAGTGAAGCTAGAAAAGATAATGGCGTGAAAATGAAACCAATATAAACCGGATGACCAACTGCGAATCCGATGCCAATTCCTATTGCAAGAGTCAGCACAAAAATTGCTATAAGGACTGCGCCAATCCAAGGTTTTACTTGCTTTGTGACGGCATATGCATCACGGAAGGTTTGAAAACGAGGGGTCTTGATCTTCTTTTCTTTAGCTTTTCTCTTAAACATGGCTTTAGTTTAGTGGGGCGGGGGCGGTTCCACCAAGGCGAGCCGGTGCCCAACGTTGGCCCACATGGCTATCAGGGTAGTGCTCTTGCACCTGGCGCAACATAGTTAGCAAAGTTTCACGTAAATGTAGTTCGGCTTGCTCAACATCAGCGCCACGTTCATAAAAAATCGGCTGACCAAAGACGACAGTTACAGGAAAATTATTACGCTTGAGATTGCGCTTAATGCCCTTGGTCCAAATTCTCTGACTTCCCCAAATAATCGTTGGGATAATAGGAACACCGGACCCCATCGCTAATCTGACAGCACCGGATTTAAGCTCTTTAATTTCAAATGAAGTTGACGTTGTACCTTCGGGAAAGATGCCAATTATCTCGCCCGCTTTTAGTGCGCGCAGGGCAGCTACAAAAGATGCTGAGCCGCTACTGCGATCGACACTGATGTGATGCATACCGCGCATTAATGGGCCGGCCAATTTATTATCGAATATCTCTTTTTTAGCCATAAAGCGCACATAGCGTCCGGCGGGCAAAGCGGCAGTACCAGTAATAGCAAAATCTAAATAGCTCACATGATTGATAGCAAGAATCGCGCCATCTTTGCGTGGAATATTTTCTTCACCCGAAAAATCAAATTGCAGACCTAAATATTTCCAAAAGGTTTTTATGGCAACAATGACTGGGGGATAGACAAGATCAGCCACGAGCAGCCTTGGCATCTGTTGCTTGCTTATAGAGGCGACCTGCGCGATAGCTAGAGCGCACAAGTGGCCCGCTCATTACTCCAAGGAAACCGATATCGGTTGCTTCCTTGGATAGTTCAACAAACTCTTCTGGCTTAACCCAGCGCTCAACGGGGTGGTGGCGATTAGTTGGTCGCAAGTACTGAGTAATCGTAATTAAGTCACACCCAGCCTGATGCAGATCGACTAATGCTTGGGTTATTTCTTCGCGAGTTTCTCCCAATCCAAGAATCAAATTTGATTTAGTAATCAATCCGAAATCACGTGCCATAGAAATAACTGTCAAGGATTTTTCATAAGTAAAAGCTGGGCGAATCTGCTTAAAAATTCGGGGGACAGTTTCCAAGTTGTGAGCGAAGACTTCAGGACGTGTCTCAAAAATTTCGTTGAGAAGGTGGGCTTTGGCATGAAAATCAGGAGCTAACATTTCCACGCCAGTACCAGGATTTAGTTCGTGAACCTTACGAATAGTTTCGGCATACAACCAAGCACCTTCATCAGGCAGATCGTCACGAGTGACTCCAGTGATGGTTGCATATTTAAGACCCATAGCTTTAACTGATTCGGCTACTTTACGTGGCTCTTCACGATCAAGAGCATCTGGTTTGCCTGTATCGATATTGCAGAAATCGCAACGACGAGTGCATTTATCTCCACCAATTAAAAATGTAGCTTCCTTATCTTCCCAACATTCAAAAATATTTGGGCAGGCCGCTTCTTGGCAGACTGTGTGCAAGCCCTCTGACTTAACTAAAGTTTGTAGTCGTGTGTATTCAGGACCCATGTGTGCTTTTGTCTTAATCCACTCGGGTTTGCGCTCAATAGGTACCAGCGCATTACGCGCTTCAATACGGATTAACTTACGACCTTCTGGTGCAAGTGTCATGCGCTCACCTTCTTTAATGATTCAAAGATGTGTCGTTCTACCAAAGGAGCAACTTCGTCAATTGTAACGTCTCTTCCAAGCTCTTTCGAAATAGACGTTACATCGGCATCAGCGATACCGCAAGGAATAATTTGCGCAAACGCCTTTAAGTCTGGGCAGACATTGATCGCAAAGCCATGCATTGTCACGCCCCTACTCACACGAATTCCGATTGCAGCTATTTTGCGATCACCTTTTTCATCACGGACCCACACACCGGATCGACCAGAAACACATGTTGCAGCAACCCCTAAATCTTCACAGACATTAATGAGCCCGCGTTCAATTTCGCGAACAAAACCAACTAGTTCATGCGGTTGTGCCAATTTCACTATTGGATAGCCAACTAACTGCCCCGGACCATGCCATGTAATTTTTCCGCCGCGATCAACGTTGATTACTGGTGTTCCATCCTGAGGTTTTTCTGAATCTAATGTGCGGCGACCTGCTGTGTAGACCGATGGATGTTCAAGCAACAGCACAGTATTGGGGCGAATTCCCTCAGCAACTTCTGAGTGAATAGTTCGCTGTACTTGCCACGCCTTTTCATAATCGATGAGGCCGTGGCGGATGAGGGCAATTGCACTTTGACTTGAAGGGGTCACGACGGGCACATCGCTAGCCTAAAGGTAGGCTTGGCTCCTTACCAATTGGAGCTAGTTGAGACCCAGAAAGGCCTCCTTCATAATGTCTACGCAGTCAATTCAAAAAACACGAAAGCCCTTTGCCATCGCACTTCTAGTCGTCATAGTGTGGTTTGGCATCACTGGCGTATTTGGCCCACTATTTGGCAAACTCTCAACAGTTCAAGAGAACAACAACTCATCCTTTTTGCCAAAAGGCGCAGAAGCGACCAAGGCTGCAGATCAAATTGCGAAGTTTTCAGGCAAAGATAGTTTCAATTTTCCAACTTTGATTTTATTTGAAGGCAAAACAACACCTGAAACTTTTGCCGCAGTCAATGCGCATTTGGCAAACGTTGGTGATTTAACTCTTGAAGGCACCTCATCCAAGATTTCAGATTTCTTAGCTCCTGGAGCGAAAATAACCGTGTTTCCTTCCAATGATTACATGGCAATATTGGCAAATATTCCGCTCGATGGAAACTCACTTGCGAAAACATTATCCAATGACAAACCGGTTTTACCCGCAGTTGTTGCTGCGCTTCGCGCAGACGTCAAACCAGTCGCAGCAGCCAATGGTCTTACCCCTTATGTAACAGGCCCAGGTGGTTTATTGGGCGATCTGTTCGGCGCATTTGGAACATTGGATTCTTCGTTGTTGCTCACAACTCTTGGTGTTGTTTCGCTGATTTTGATTTTAGTTTACCGCTCACCAGTTTTATGGATAATCCCACTGCTTTCTGCCATGTTTGCACTGAGCACTGCCGGTGGAATTGTTTATCTACTTGCCAAGAAGAACATCATTGATGTTGATGGTCAGTCCCAAGGAATTTTGTCAGTATTAGTTATTGGCGCAGCAACAGATTATGCACTTCTGTTGATTGCCCGTTATCGCGAAGAGCTCCATCTTCATGCAAACCGTTTTGATGCAATGAAGAGCGCCTATAAAGGTGTGTGGGAGCCAATTTTGGCTTCCGGTTCTACGGTTTCGATCTCACTTCTTATCTTGCTCTTTAGCCAGTTAACAAATACTGCTGGTCTTGGTCCGATCGGTGCTATTGGAATTGTGTGCGCGATGATCACAATTCTGACTTTACTACCAGCTCTTTTATTGATTTTCGGACGCTGGATTTTCTGGCCGCGCCGCCCATTATTTGATGGTGATGATCATGTGATGAGTGGACCTTGGTCTAAAGTTGCTAATTCAATCGGTCGCAATCCTCGCAAAGCGTGGATGGTTACGGGTTCAGTCTTACTACTTTTTGCCTTTGCTTCAACGACACTTAAAGCTGATGGAATTGGAACGATTGACACATTTACTGGAAAACCAGAGTCGGTAGTTGGCCAAAAACTTCTTACTACTCATTTTCCTGGTGGCGAAGGTGATCCAACTCAAATCGTTGTAGCGTTCGACAAAATGGAAGCGATGCGAGAGGCAGTAAAAACTGCTCCGGGTGTCGCTGATATTGTTCCGCTGGTTGATCCAGTGACTCAAGATTTCAAAGTTGTAGACGGAAAGACGATTTTGAATGTAATTCTGGATAAGGCGCCAGATAGTGTTGAAGCCGGAAACGATATTCCTAAGATTCGCGAATTAGCTCACGCAGTGGATGCAAATTCTCTAGTTGGCGGAACAAGTGCTGTGTACTTCGATGTTCGCACCGCAAATAGTCGTGATAACCGCACAATCATTCCAATTATTTTGATTGTCATCACATTAATCCTTGGGCTCCTGCTGCGCAGCATACTGAGCGCAGTAGTGCTTCTTGGAACAGTGTTGCTTTCATACTTTGCCACTTTGGGTGTGTGCGCACTTGTCTTTAACCACGTGTTTGGATTTGCTGGCGGTGATAATTCATTCCCACTCTTTGCCTTCATCTTCCTTGTCGCACTTGGAATTGACTACAACATCTTCTTAATGACTCGTGTGCGTGAAGAAAGTGGAAAAATTGGTACACGCGCTGGAATTATTAAAGGTGTGACAGTAACTGGTGCTGTAATCACGTCAGCTGGAGTCGTTCTTGCTGCAACCTTTGCGGTTCTGGGCCTACTGCCTTTAGTGCCGCTTGCAGAACTTGGTTTTGCAGTTGCCTTTGGTGTTCTCCTAGACACGATTGTTGTTCGTTCAATCTTGGTACCAGCATTAGTTCACGAAATTGGTCCAAAGATTTGGTGGCCTTCAAAACTTTCGCGTGAAGATATAAAGAGCTAATGCGTGTAGGCATTGCTGGTTATGGTTTAGCTGGGCGATATTTCCACGCACCTTTGCTCAAAGGATGTGGTTATGAAGTCGTAGCTATTGCCACTGGCAATGCTGAACGCGCAAGCCATGCACAAACCGATTTTCCTAATGTACATGTTGTACCAACGATTACGGATTTAGTGGCTCAAAAACTCGATCTAGTCGTCGTTGCATCGGCCAATATTGTGCATGCAGAACATGCTCTGGCAGCCATCAACGCCGGCATCCCAGTTGTAGTAGATAAACCAATGGGTAGAACGTATGCGGAAACTCTTGAAATTATTTCTGCCGGTGATCGTGCGCAAGTCCCCGTTACAGTTTTTTTCAATCGCCGATGGGACAGTGATTCGCTCACCATTAAGAAAGTATTGGCTTCGGGAGTTCTAGGCACAATCCATCGCTTAGATTCGCGCTTTGAACGTTTTCGTCCAGAGTTAAACAAAGCTTCTTGGCGTGAAAACATGAGCGCTGCCGATGGCGGGGGACAGTTACTTGATTTACAGCCTCACTTAATCTCAACGGCTCTGGATTGGTTTGGAAAAGCTGAACTTGTAACCTCAACTGTTCGCTCGATTCGCGGGGCTGCAGATGATGATGCGGTATTAGTTCTACAGCACGAATCTGGTGTCCTTTCGATTCTTTCGGCAAGTGCAGTTGTTGGTGCCCCAGGTCCTCGCATTCGAATCTTGGGTAGTAAGGGAGCGCTAGTAATTAATGAGTTGGACCCTCAAGAAGATTTACTGCGAGCAGGAAAAATTCCGACTGGCGGCACCTGGGGCGTTTCTACGAAATCAAAAACATTTGTGCATCGGGGTGATGAAGTAGAAGAAATCATTGGAGAAGATGGAAATTACGCCACCTTCTATACGTTGGTTGCCGGCGCTCTTGCTGGTAAAAATCCTTGGCCAGTTTCGAATGAAGATGCGCTTTTGGTGGCACAAATAATTGATCAGGCTAGAATTAACGCCCTACATGTCTAGAAAAAGCGATGTTGTAATCGTTGGTGCTGGTTTAGCTGGACTTAACGCTGCAATTCAACTTCAAGCTGCTGGGCGTTCTGTAACTGTAATTGAAGCAAGTGATCGCGCGGGCGGACGAGTTACAAGTGATCATATTGATGGATATATATGCGATCGTGGTTTCCAACTCATTAACTCAAGGTACCCAGCCCTTGTCGAACTTGATGTGATCGATGAAATTGATTTCATCCCTGCACCACGAACGGTAGAAGTTAGTTTAGGGACAGAGCGAATAGTGTTGGGAGATCCGCGGAGTGCTCCCTTTTCATCGTTGCATCGCGGGACCGGAACTTTAAGTGAGAAAGTTAATTTTGCTCGCTTTATATTCTCCAAGTTAAAAGGCGAACAATCCCTTGGGCATGCTTTGCGCAATGCCGGATGTGGAAGCACTTACGACCGAGTGCTGCGGCCTTTCTTGGAAGGTGTCTTTTTATCCGACCCTGACAGCGTTGATGCAAAGTACGGCCAGATTGTTATTCGCTCCTTTGTTAGTGGATCACCAGGCATCCCAAAGTTTGGCGTAGGCCAACTTTCACAGGCACTGGCAGCCCGAATCATTGATCTTCAACTGAATGTGCGCGCAGAACGAATTTCAGGTAACGCAGTAGAAACTTCTTTAGGTACATTCGAAGCTAGTGACATCTTTGTTGCTACTGATACAACTACAGCTACGCAACTATTGGAACTAGGTGATGTAGCACGAATGGTTGGCTGCATCACTTGGTATCACTCCAGCGACGTTAATCCATCAGGTACTGGCCATCTTGTAATTGATGGCCAAAATCGCGGCCCAGTCATAAATTCACTAGTTATCTCTGATATTTCAACTGAATATGCACCAGATGGAAAGCATCTAATTTCTAGTACAACGCATTTAGGCACTACAGAGTCAGAAGTTCGAAGGCATTTGGCAATTATGTGGGGAGTTCAAACTCGTGATTGGCAGTTGATTGCTAAGTATGAAATTCCATCGGCTCTACCCCTGCAAAGCGTTGGAAGAGCGTTAACGCAGACAACTAAAATTTCGGATCATCTATATGTTGTCGGGGACCATAGAAGCGTGCCATCACAACAAGGTGCTCTTTTTAGCGGCGCATTAGCCGCGCAATTAATCTTGAACTAGAAGGTTAAGTGCATCGGTAATGTGCGGATAATCCCAAGTGAAGCCAGCCTCTTGTAATACATGAGGGATTACTTTTTTAGAACCCAGAACTTCAGAAGAGAACCCACCGAGCGCAATTTTTAGCGCAATAGCAGGGGCCGGAAATACTGCTGGACGATGTAGAGCACGGGCTAGTGCCGAAGTGAACTCCTGATTTGTTACTGGATTGGGTGAGGTTAAATTTACTGGACCAGAAATTGGATTCGTAAGCGCAAACTCAATTGCACGTAGCTGATCATGCAACGTTATCCACGACCACCACTGCTTACCTGAGCCAAGTTTTCCACCAAAACCTAAGCGGAAGAGCGGCAACATTTTGCCAAGAGCGCCACCTGTTGGATCTAGAACTAATCCTGTACGCAGCTTCACTGTTCGAACATCAACGGCTAGATCTGCAGCAGCTTCCCATTCGCGACACACTGCAGCGAGAAAATCATCACCAACGCGATCTGTTTCAACTACAGCACGGTTACCACTTTCGCCATACCAACCGATTGCACTTGCTGAGATAAATACTTGGGGTTTTAATTGAGCAACGGCTTTTGCGATTGCTGTTGTTCCCAAAAGTCTCGAATTTAGAATCTCAGATTTATATTTTTTAGTCCAACGCTTATCGCCAACACCAACCCCTGCTAAATGGATGACGGCATCTACGCCTTCAAGAGCGCTGATGTCAACGTAACCGGTTTGTGGATCCCATTGAACTTCATCTGGGGCAATAGGTGTACGTCGAACAAGGCGCTGGACTGTGTGACCTTCACTTTTCAAATGGCCAACTAGTGCGCTACCAATAAGACCTGATGAGCCACTGATTGCAATTCTTTGTGGAACTCTCATACGTACTTATAGACCCAAATCTGATTCGAACGCGCCGCCTTCAAGGCGTTCCTTCAACGTAACAAGGAATCGCGCGGCGTCTGCGCCATCAACAACTCGGTGATCATATGAAAGACCTAAGTAGACCATTGATCGTATTGCGATTGTTTCGCCGCCATCTTCACCGCGTACAACCATTGGACGTTTTACAACTGCGCCAAGACCCAGGATTGCAACTTGTGGCTGATTGATAATTGGGGTGTCGAAAAGTGCACCGCGGCTACCAGTATTTGTAAGAGTGAAAGTTCCACCACCTAATTCATCCGGTGTCACTTTGTTATCACGTGTGCGTGCGGCTAGATCAGAAATCTTTCGCGCGATCCCGCCCATGTTTAAATCTCCAGCATTGGCAATAACCGGAACCAGTAGTCCGCGCTCAGTATCAACAGCAATACCTAAGTGTTCTGCACCGTGGTAGGTAATTTGATCGCCTTCAACTGATGAGTTGAGCACTGGATGTTGCTTGAGCGCTTCACATACGGCTACGGCAAAAAATGGAAGGTAAGAAAGCTTTACTCCTTCGCGGGATTCAAACGAAGCCTTTGCCTTATCGCGAAGTCGAGAAATCTTTGTGACATCTACTTCAATGACAGTGGTTAATTGAGCGCTGATTTGAAGTGATTCAACCATGCGAGCCGCAATTACTTTTCGAAGTCTTGACATAGTCACAGTTGTTCCACGCAATGGTGAAACTGCGACCACTGGTGGTTTAGCAGCAGATGGTGCTGCAGAAGTTGGGGCTGGTGCTGAGTATGTGGGTGCAGCAGGTTTTCCTAATGCTTCAACATCTTCGCGACGAATGCGTCCGCCAATTCCGGTGCCTTTAACTTGTGCGAGGTTAACTCCAAGTTCACTTGCTAGTTTGCGAACCAGGGGAGTTACGTAAGCATCAGTTGGTTGACTAATTGGAGCCGCTGATACAGGGGCAGCAACTGGAGCCGGCGTTGAAACTACTGGTGCAGCAACCACAGGAACAACTACAGGTACGACTGGTGCGGCGACAGGTGCAGCAACCGGTGCAGCACCAGTTGTTCCAATCAATCCAAGTCGGGCACCTACGGGAACAGTTGAATCAACTGCAACATCAATTGCCAATAATGTTCCGGCAACCGGAGAAGGGATTTCTGTATCTACTTTATCCGTTGAAACTTCTAGTAATGCTTCATCAACTGCAACTGAATCACCAATATTTTTTAACCAACGCGTAACAGTTCCTTCACTCACACTCTCACCCAAAGCGGGCATTGTGATTACTGTTCCAGCGTTTGAAGCAGCTGGTGTAACAGGAGCTGAAACAACTGGTGCTGCAGGTGGTGGTGTAACTGGCGCAGCTGCAACAGGTGCGGCAACTGGAACTGAAGCAGGTGCGGTAGCGCCGTCAGCGATGATTGCTAACTCAGCACCGACTGGAACTGTTTGATCGATTTGTACAACAATTTTTGTAAGTGTTCCAGAAACCGGTGATGGAATTTCGGTATCTACCTTGTCAGTTGAAACCTCAAGAAGTGGTTCATCAACGTTGACGTGGTCACCTTCGGACTTTAACCAACGAGTAACTGTTCCTTCGCTAACACTTTCACCAAGTGCTGGCATCGTTACGGAAAATGTCATCTGTGTTTTCTCCTTGGTTATCCGTGTGCATGTAGCGGTTTACCTGCAAGAGCCATATGAGCTTCGCCCATAGCCTCTGACAGTGTTGGGTGTGCATGAATAAGGGATGCAACATCAGTTGCACGTGCTTCCCAGTTAAAAATTAACTCAGCTTCAGCAAGAAGTTCGCCAACTCGCGCACCAACCATATGAACACCGAGAATAGGGCCATTTTTTTCGCCTACGAGTTTGATTGAACCTGCAGTACCAAGGATTTGAGCTTTTCCATTTCCAGCTAAGTCGTAACTAAGTTCAACTACATCATGGCCGCGCTTTTTAGCTTCAGCAGTTGTTAAGCCAACTGATGCAACTTCTGGGTCTGAATAAGTAACACGTGGGATTCCATCGTAGTTAATTGCGCGAGGATTTAATCCTGCAATCTCCTCTGCAACCAACATGCCTTCAGCAAATCCAACGTGGGCGAGTTGCAAAGTTGGAATCAAATCTCCAACGGCCCAAATTCCCGGCACATTTGTGCGGCATTTGTCATCTACTAAAACATATCCGCGATCCATTGTGATGCCTTGCTCTTCGTATCCAAGATTTGCTGAAACCGGTCCACGGCCTACTGCCACCATCAAAACCTGCGCAGTGAACTCTTTGCCATCTTCGAGCGTGATCGTGACACCTCGTTGATCTTTCACAGCAGATTTAAACTTTGTACCAAGTTCAAAGTTGATTCCACGTTTGCGAAATGCACGCTCTAGCTGCTTGCTGGAAGATTCATCTTCTAGCGCGATTAAGTGTGGCAAACCTTCAATAATCGTAACTTCGGCGCCAAACGATTTCCATACCGATGCGAACTCGCAGCCAATAACCCCGCCACCTAGGACTATGACAGATTCTGGAACATAGTCCATTTTTGTTCCGTGATCAGATGTAATGATTTGTTTTCCATCAATTTCTAGACCAGGGAGCGTACGAGCATATGAACCAGTAGCCAGAACGATGTTCTTACCGGTGTATCGCTCACCATTTACTTCGATTGTGTCTTTTGAAACTAACTTTCCATGACCTTCAATGTAAGTAATATTTCTTGACTTTACTAATCCTTGCAAACCTTTATGAAGGCGGGAAATGACACCGTCCTTGTATGTATTAACACCATCCATATCGATGCCATCAAATGTTGACTTGACGCCGTACTTAGAACCTTCACGTGCGCCATCTGCGATTTCAGCAGAGTGCAAGAGAGCTTTGGTTGGAATGCAACCCTTGTGAAGACACGTGCCGCCGACTTTTTCTGCTTCGATTAAAGCAACAGATAGACCTAGCTGTGCACCGCGCAGAGCGCAGGCATAGCCGCCGCTACCGCCACCCAAAATCACTAGATCAAATTGCGACACCCGGCATACCCCTTTTGTTCGTAAGCAACGGCTCTATCTTGCCGTACCTATGCCTGTTCGACCAACCTAACAAGTGAGCGCATGCTCACACCTGTCCCACCGACAGGGGTGTAGCCATGTGCCTTGCCTTGGTTATAGGCCGGGCCGGCGATATCAAGGTGCAGCCACGGTAGGTCATCACTTACAAAATCTTTCAGGAATAACCCAGCAACTAACATTCCACCATTTTTATCACCGATATTCGCAAGATCTGCCACCGGTGAATCAAGTGAGGCGCGAAGTTCTATAGGTAAAGGCATTGGCCAGAATTGTTCGCCGGTTTCTTTGGTGATTGCGATAAATGAATCACTAAAACTTTGATTATTTGTCATGACCGCACTGGTGCGAGTGCCTAGTGCAATTACTTGTGCTCCAGTCAAAGTTGCGACATCAATAATGCCATCTAGTTTGTTTTTACTGGCCTGTGCTTTCATTAAACCATCAGCCAAGACAAGGCGACCTTCAGCATCGGGATTGAGGACTTCAACAGTTTTGCCCCCAAAGATTGTGATGATGTCACTTGGTCTAGTTGCGGTATCACTAGGCATATTTTCTGCAAGCGGCGCCCAACATTCAATGGCGACTGGTAGACCTAGTTCTGCAATAGCAAGGGTGGCTGCGCAGACAGCGGCGGCGCCGCTCATATCCGATTTCATAGCTTCCATACCTAAACCTGCCTTCAGGTTTAATCCACCTGTGTCGAAAGTGATTCCTTTTCCAACAAAGGCAAAGCGTTTAGTTTTTTTAGCTTTAGGTGTGTAAGCAATATGCAAAAGGCGCGGGGGATTAGCTGAGCCTTGCCCAACGCCAACTATTCCGCCGAACCCTTGGGACTTAAGTTGCTTCTCATCCCAGATAGTTATTTTTAACCCTGCTTTTAATCCTCCCGCGGCTTTAAAACTGGCAGTTAATTTTTTAGTAAATGAATCAGGCGTTAAGTGACTTGGCGGTGTATTTATTAAATCACGAACCAAATGCGTGTACTTTGCGATAATAGTTGCGCGCGTGATTGCATCTTTAGCTTCGACTTTCTCGGCGAGTTTAGAAAAAATAGTTGCCGATTTTAAAGCCGCTTTGTGATCGAGCTTTGTAGATCCCCGGAACTCATTGAAAACATATGCGCCAATTGCTGCGCCTTCTGCAACAGCGCTCACACCGACAATGTCGCGGGTGGGCAAGGCAAAAGTTGCACCAATATTTCCAGCTAGTGCATGGGCAGCCGATCCTGCGGCTCGGCGCAAGGTTTCATGAGAATAGGTACTGGATTTTGGTCCAAGACCGGTGAACACCAGTATGCGAGTTGGGCCGCCAGGCATTTTTGTAACTTCATCTACTTTTCCTGTGGCACCCATTTCAATAAGTGAGGCCACAAGTGCTTTAGTGTCCATCGCTAAATCACCAGTTTCAATGGCAATTCCACCTTTGGTGTTGGTGCTCGCTAGACCTACAACAAGGTGATCATCTTTTACTAGGCCATCAGAAACTTTGAGTGTTGTCATGGGTGCCAGCGTAATAGATGTCTTGGTAGGTTTCACACTATGAAGCACTCACCTTTGCACGAAAAGCATCTAGCCCGTAACGCCAAAATGGCAGATTTCGGAGGTTGGCTGATGCCGATTGAATATCCAGGGGCAGGAACCTTGGCAGAGCATGCAGCAGTGCGAGAAAAGGTCGGAATTTTCGATGTTTCTCACTTAGGTAAAGCCAGCGTAATGGGTAGTGGTGCTTTGGAATTTCTTAATTCAATGTTTACCAACGATTTGAATCGAATCAATAATGGCTCTGCACAGTACACATTGCTGTGCAATGAGGAAGGTGGAGTAATAGATGACCTCATCGCGTACCGCAATTCTGATCATGATTTCTTTTTAGTGCCAAATGCTTCGAATACAACCGATGTGGTGAAAACTTTAGTGGCCCATGTTCCTGCAGGAATAACTATTGAAAACTTGCATGAAGCCTATGCAGTCATTGCCGTTCAAGGCCCGCTTGCGCCACAAGTCATGCAAGCACTTGGTGTTAATACAGATATTGATTACATGGCCTTTGAAAATATAAACATCGGGGGAGCGCAGGTCATTCTTTGCCGTACTGGTTACACGGGGGAACTTGGTTATGAACTTCTTCCTAAAACTGCAGATGCTTCTAAGGTCTGGGATGCAATCGTTGAGGCGATGCAACCTTTCGGTGGTTTGGTGTGCGGTCTTGGAGCACGTGACACTTTGCGAACTGAAATGGGTTATCCACTGCATGGACATGAACTCTCACTTGAAATCAATCCGGTTGAAGCCAGTGCAACATGGGCAATTGGTTGGGATAAGGGCGAATTTTTAGGGTCAGAGGTTTTAAGATCACAAAAATCTCTAGGGGCTAAGCGCAAAAGTGTTGCGCTCAAGTCATTAGATCGAGGAATTCCTCGCGGTGGTATGCACGTTAAAACAAGTGATGGCAAAGCCCTGGGGGAAGTAACCAGCGGAACATTTTCGCCATCACTTAAAGTGGGAATTGGGATTGCATTACTAGAGAGCACCGTCAAGGTCGGAGACCATTTGGTAATCGATGTGCGCGGCCGTGATTCAATGGTGGAAGTTGTAAAGCTTCCCTTTATGCCTTCGCACGTTCGATAAATTCTATAGGCGCCATAAAGGCAGCTCGAGTGTGAGTTCTACGCAAAGCTGATAAAACAGATCTTCCCGAAAAAGCTAAAAGCAAGGCAGTAAAAATTGCACGGGGAATATCCCATGCCATAGATGTAGCAAAGTGAAAAATAATAAAACGATGCAAATTTTCAGTCACTGCCCCGTGTGCAACATACGACAACCTCGTATCTGACCCTAAGGCCCAAGGCCAAAACTGTAGGTCCATCAAAATCCCAAAAACCTCAGATGCAATAGCACCAAAAATAATCAATATCGCAATCTCTTTTGTCCCACGGAGCTTTTTTCCTGGGATAAAACCCGCGGCCATACCAATCCACGCCGCTGCAAATACTTGATAACCAAGCCAAGGCCCAAGCCCACCCGTGAGCAAGGCAGAAACAAACATTGATGTAAGGCCCAAAATAAATCCAAATGATGGACCGAAAACTCTGGCACTTAAAATTAAGATAAACCACATAGGTTCAATGCCGACTGCGCCTGCGCCAAGTGGACGAACGGCTGCAATGAGCGCAGATAGAACACCAAGGAGTGCAACAGATTTAGCATCTAGGGCTGAGTTAGAGATCTGAACAACTACTAAAAAGAATGCCAGGGTAAGTGCGGCCCAAAAGAAAAGCTGTGTGCGGGGTAGTGATTGGCCGTTATAGAAAAAGGGCCAGAGAAATCCTGCAGCAGAAATCACTGATGCCAGCGTCAGTACTGCTGTGCCAAGTGGAGAAAATTTCACTACATCATGAGTGCGCATTAGCTATCAGCCTCAATAGCTCGCACTACATCGGCAACGGTCAACCAAGGTTGTGGTGACATGATCTTGGAAACCTGTGGAGCAAAAGCCGGCGAAGATAACAGCACATCAATAGTTGCCCCGTCCGCAACGATTTCACCATCTGCGATGAAGATTGTTCGAGTAGCTAATTCAGCAACAAGTTCAACATCGTGTGTAGCAATGATGACGCTTCGATTGAAAACGCGTGCAAAATCAATAAGCATTTTGGTTAAAACGCGCTTTGCTTGATAGTCCAAACCTCTTGTTGGCTCATCCAAAATAAGCATATGCGGATTAGCTGAGAGAACGACGCTAAGAGCTAAACCTAAACGCTGACCTTCAGATAAATCACGTGGATGTGTTTGTGCTGATATTCCAGGAACAAGTTGCGAGAGCAGTGCGAATGTGGTGCCACTTGCAACTTGATTGTCATTATCGGCTTGTTTGCACTCCTCACTTACGCTTTGCCCATAGAGCAAATCACTTGGTTCTTGTGGGATATAGCCAATATTTTCTCGCCTTTGCTTACTGTGCAGTTTCTGGGAATTGATACCACTAACTATTACTTCACCCGCTGCGTTATCACTGACTCCTGCAATGGCTCTTAGCAGCGAGCTTTTGCCCGCACCATTGCGGCCCATGATGGCAACGATTTCATTTTCATAAATAGTTGTCGAGAGCGAATTCACCGCATTTTTACCACTATAGGAAATTGTTAAGTCTTTGATTGTTGCGCATACCTTCAATGAGGTTAATGCGACTTCGGGCTTAGCAACCTGATGTGAATCTCTAAACTCTTGTGTCAGTCGGCGCATCTCTCGCACAGAAACACCAATCTCCTTTAACCCGAGAGTTCTAGCAAGTTCAACGATGGGTGGTGCTATAGGCGAGTTCATCAGAATTTCTTCAGGTGTTCCAACGACTGCAGATCCAGCTCCATTGATGTGAACAATGCGATCGGCAAATTGGATGACTCGCTCCAATTTATGTTCGGCAATCACAACTGTCAGGCTTAAATCGTGAACTAAACGGTGAAGGATTGAGAGAACTTCTTCAGCAGCGATTGGGTCGAGTGCGCTTGTGGGCTCATCTAGAACTAAGACTTTGGGATGTGCAACTAAAGCGCTTGCAATTGCGACGCGTTGTTGTTCTCCGCCACTTAAGGTTGCAATAGTTCGGTTTCGAAGCGAAGCCAAAGACATTAGATCCAAGACCTCTTCTACACGCTTTCGCATAGTTTCATTAGAAAGGTTGAGAGCTTCCATTCCAAAGACAAGTTCTTCTTCTACCGTATCTGCGACAAAGCCATTGATGGGGTTTTGCCCGACAATTCCAATCAAATGTGCCAGGCCACCAGGCTTAACTTCTGCAGTTGATATTCCATCTACTTCAATACTTCCGGCCAAAATACCGCCTGTGTGGTGAGGGACAAGACCATTGATCAGTCGTAGCAATGAAGATTTTCCAGATCCTGTTGGACCAATAACAAGAACTAATTCACCTTCAGCGATTTCAAGGGTGAGATCTTCGATCACTGTTGTTGTTGAGTTTGGATAGATGAGTGAAACGTTAGAAAACTTAATCATGAAAGACCTACAACTGCTAGGCCAGCTAGAACAACTACTCCATCAATTCTGGCCCATTTAATGGGACGATACTTAGATCGTTTCTTACTGATTCCATAACCACGTGAGTCCATCGCAGCTGCTAAATCTAAAGATCTTGATAAGGACTCTTCAAGTAGAGGAAGTGCAATGCGTTTGAACGCTTTCACTCCGTGGCTTTTCTGACCGCGTAAGCGCTGCGCCATGCGAATACGTGAAACCGCAGATACTAGTTGCGGTAAAACTGAAGTTGCTATCACAACACTTATTCCGAATTCATAGACGTAAACCGGCAATACGCGCAACAAACGATGCGGACTTGTTAGTGATGCTGCTGCTCCAAAGACAACAAGGATTGCGCAGATGATGATTCCTTCAGAAATCGATGAACTTAAGCGCTCTAGAGTCACTGCGCCACCAATGCGAATGCCTGGCATCCAACTTGGTAGCGGCACAGCGGGAATAGTGAAAAGAGTTGTCCCCGGAATGGGAACACCAATGAGTACACCGATTATCGATCGGATGGCGATGATCCATAGCGATAACTTCAATGTGGCATTAAAAGATCTCCCCCATGGGGCGTCATCTCGCTGCGTAAAGACAATCACTGCCATTACACCCACTGACGCAATAGCAAAGACGGGCGAATTCATGCGTGCGATTGCGATTGCGATTGCGCACGAGAAAATCCACCATGTCAGTGGGTGAAATGAAAGTCTTTTCATTTAAGTCTTACTTGGTTTTAACTATTGCTTTTGGTGTTGGGATTTCAACGCCGCATTCTTTAGCTGGGTATCCACCCAAACCGCAGATTAGGCCGGATGAAGCAGCGCGGATCTTTGTTACTTGGCCAAGGACATCTATTCCTTGAGAAGATTTTGCAGTACGAACGCACGTGGTGACTGTCTTTCGTGGATTTTCACCTTTTGGCGCCCAAGCCTTTGATCCATACTCAATGACCAAACCAATTCGTTTTGTGTCCTTGTCACCTTTAACACCAGCACAGATTGCGGCAAAGTTTGGCTTAACCGCTGGTGCAAGTGATGGAACATCATCACTACTAAATACAAAAGACCAACCTTCAACTGCGCCATCAGCAATATCGACAGTTGGTCCTGTCATTGCTGCAGTCCACTTTGTTGCCCCGGGAGCAGCTTGAAAATAACCCCAATAACGCCAGCCTTTGCTAGCGGCGCTTGATTGTGGAATAAAGAAAACAGATGAAATAAGAATTACTAAAGTGATAAAGAAAGCTTTGAACTTCATTTCTGTGGTGCCTCTCGAATGTGAAAGAAACTCACAGGGAGCAGGCCGCGCGAATAAGAGAAAATACCCCTTGAACATGTGGACTACACCCCGCAAACCTCGGCGGGTGTTTGTCTGAAACCATCCATTAGGTAATCCGACTTTACGGTTGCGGGTCAGTGTCGGAATTTCACCGAACTTCCCCTAATGAAGGGCGTATTAAGTTGTGTTCGTAGGTAACCACATCGTCATTGACTTGGCAACAAGGCGCGCATGGTCCTACAGTTCTAGGCATGGAATATCGTCGCCTTGGCAGTACTGGAATGTATGTATCTGAGATTTCTTACGGAAACTGGATTACTCATGGTTCACAAGTAGAAGCCGATTCTGCAATCAAATGCGTCAAGACAGCACTTGATTGTGGCATCACAACTTTTGATACCGCTGATGTTTACGCTGGCACGCGCGCCGAAAAGGTGCTGGGAAAAGCGCTTAAAGGTGTACGACGCGAATCATATGAACTTTTTACGAAGGTTTACTGGCCAACTGGTACCGGTAAAAATGATCGTGGGCTATCTCGCAAGCACATCATTGAATCCTGCAACGCTTCATTAAAGCGTTTGCAAACCGACCACATCGATCTTTACCAAATGCACCGTTTTGATTTTGAAACTCCACTTGAAGAATCCCTGAGTGCATTCGATGATTTGATTCGCGCGGGCAAAGTGCATTACATCGGTTTTTCGGAATGGTCAGCTGCTCAGATTACTGACGCACTTAAAATTCAAGATGCCCGCGGCTACAACCGGTTTGTATCAAGTCAGCCTCAGTACTCAGCTCTGTGGCGCGTCATTGAGGCCGAAGTTGTTCCTCTTTCAGTTAAAGAGGGAATAGGCCAAATAGTGTGGTCCCCAATGGCCCAAGGAGTCCTCACAGGCAAGTATCTTCCTGGCAAAAAACCACCTGCCGGCTCACGCGCTACTGACAAAAAAGGTGGGGCTGGAATGATTTCAAAGTGGATGAAAGATGATGTTTTAACTGCAGTCCAAAAACTCAAGCCAATCGCCGACCAAGCCGGTATCACGATGTCACAGTTATCTGTCGCCTGGGTATTACAAAACCCAAATGTTTCTAGTGCCATCGTTGGGGCTACTAAACCATCTCAGGTGAAAGAAAACGTCAAAGCCTCAGGAATCAAACTTGATGCTGACATGATGAAAGCTATTGATAAAGCGCTGGGAAATCTTCCAGAAATGGATCTTGCTCAAAACATTAGCCCAAATCCGCGCGCTTAATTAACTACGTCGCCCACTTTAGTTTGTGGGTGAGGTGCACGTAATCGACGCATTTGTGTAGAGCGGAGCCATGCATACATAGCTAGACCCTTAGTGCTCGATGTTGGGTATTTAGCGTGCACAAGGCGCTGGATTCTGCGGCCCAAAAAGATGCCATCAATGACCGCTACAAGAAGAACTAAATACATTATTGCGATCGCAGCAAATTGAATTGCTGGAACTTGAATCAAGGTAAGAACAAGCACCACGAAAATGATTGGCAAGAAATATTCGCCAATCGAGCGACGAGCATCAACATAGTTGCGTACAAATCTGCGCTCTGGGCCACGATCTCGTGATGGAAGGGCTGCTTCCTCCCCGCGCAGGTAAGCCGCACGTGAACTTACGCGATCGGTCCTGGACGCTAATTTTTGTGCCCGCTTTTGTTCCTTTGTTACAACAGGGGATAGTGAAGAAACCTTAACCTTGGCCTGGGCATCTTTGCGCTTTGGGGTAGGTCGGCCTTTACCAGTTGATTCAGTAGTCATGGCCGTAACTATAGAGCCATTGGCAAAACAAGCGGCAAGCCATAGGCCATAACTCGCATTAGACCAAAGGTGCAGGTAGGCTTGGCTCAAACGAGGAGAGAAAATGACTACAGAAGTTACATTAACTGGATTAGCCCTTACTGATGTTGCCGCTGCGAAGGTAGCCGCACTATTGGCACAAGAAGGCCGCGATGATTTAAATCTTCGCGTTGCTGTGCAACCAGGTGGATGTTCAGGACTTCGTTATCAGCTTTATTTCGATGATCGCAACCAAGAGGGCGATGTTGTCCGCGAGTACGGTTCAGTCAAGGTCATCGTCGACAAGATGAGTGATCCTTATTTAATGGGAGCCACTGTTGATTTCGTCGACACCATTGAAAAGCAGGGTTTCACAATCGATAATCCAAATGCGCAAGGTTCTTGTGCATGTGGCGATTCATTTAACTAACAAATCCTTCTTTACGCTCTAGTATCGCCTCATGAAAATTGGTGTGGCGGGTTCAGTTGGTCTTGATCATTTAATGACCTTTTCGGGAAAATTCACCGATTCATTTGTCGCGGGCTCTTTAGAGAAAGTTTCTCTCTCTTTTTTAGTTGACAGTCTTGATGTTCGTCGCGGCGGATGTGCAGCTAACATCTGTTACGGCATGGGCGTGCTTGGATTAAACCCAGTTCTGATTGCAGCCGTTGGTAAAGATTGGGCAGATTACGAAGCCTGGCTTTCACGTCACGGCGTAGACACTTCACACGCCTTGGTTTCAACAGAGCTCTATACAGCCCACTTCATGGTGACAACTGATGATGATCTCAATCAGATCGCATCATTTTTTCCTGGCGCAATGAGTGAAGCACGCAATATTGAACTTGGTCCAATCATGGATAAAACTGGTCGTTTCGACATGGTGGTTATTTCACCTGATGATCCGGAAGCGATGTTGCATCACTCTGATGTTTGTCGAAGGGAGGGCATCGCTTTTGCCGCCGATCCATCACAGCAGATGGCGCGGATGTCAGGGGAGGAGATCAAGCTCCTGATTGACGGCGCTTCCTACCTATTTTTAAATGAGTATGAACTTGCTCTTGCTATGCAAAAAACTGGGTGGACCGATCGAGAAATTTTAGAACATGTAAAGATTCGTGTTGTCACACTTGGTTCTAATGGCGCTAAGGTTGAAAGCGCTGCTGGTGAATTCGTTCAAGTCGGGGTGCCACAGGAAAAATCTAAGACCGATCCCACTGGAGTCGGAGATTCTTTTAGATCAGGGTTTATCGCAGGCCTAGCTTGGGGTTTATCGCACGAGCGATGTGCGCAGTTGGGTTCTTTAATTGCCACCTACGTCATCGAAACGATGGGAACTCAGGAGTACCGCTTCACAGGAGCCGAGTTTGTAAGCCGCTTTGAACAGGCTTATGGAGCAGATGCGGCGGCAGAGATTGCCCCGCACATAAATTTCTAACTGTGATGGCCTGTGACACGAACCACCAGAGCAGGCTATAAACCAGTGCTACGCACGCTGCTAATGCGCTCTATCCTTACCTCCATGTCGTTCTCAAAGCTCAAAGCTCTTCGTGGCCTCCTCCTTGTGGCCCCAGCACTGTTACTGACGGGCTGTTCAAAAGTATCAGGGCTTGGATTTGAAGAAGGTTTAACAAGTGTTAACGATCAATCGCTATCTCTATGGCAGGGTGCATGGATTACAGCAGGAGTCGTTGGAGTATTTACTCTGATATTAATTATGTGGCCAGCGTTTTTTCACCGCTTAAAAAAGGATAGCCCAGAGTTTCCAAAGCAAACTCAGTACAACATTCCTATTGAAGTCCTTTATACAATCATTCCATTCATTATCGTTGCTGTACTTTTCTTTTTCACAGCTAAAAAAGAAACAGTAATTACGGCAAAGACTCAGACTTACAAACACGAAATTACCGTAGAAGGTATTCAATGGTCATGGCAATTTGGTTATCCAGAGGCTGGACCAGGGGCCGTAGTCACTGGAACCCCTGCGCAACAACCAATCCTTTATATTCCATTGGGCGAAAAAGTACGCTACACAATTACATCTAATGACGTAGTCCATGGATTCTGGATCCCCGCCTTCATGATTCAAATTCAGAATCTTCCAGGCGTCACAAATCATTTAGAGTTCACAGCAAACAAGCTGGGAGATTATCCAGGGCGTTGCAATATCTTGTGCGGTCGCAATCACTCACAAATGTTGTTCACTGCTCGTGTAGTCACGCCAGCGCAATATCAGGCCTATCTTGAAACCATAAAGGGGAGCGGCGCATGACAACATTTGCAGATCGTCAAACAACTACAAATTTGCCACCGCTGCCGCCAAAGAAAGGCAAGGCTTTTGTTAAGTGGGTAACGTCTACTGATCACAAGACAATTGGTTATTTGTACCTGATTACATCTTTTGCATGGTTTCTTATTGCCGGGCTCCTAGCTCTTTTACTTCGCTCCGAATTAGCACGACCAGGAATGCAGTTTTTAAGTGCCGAGCAGTACAACCAAATATTCACCATGCACGGAACGATTATGTTGTTGATGTTTGCAACACCATTGTTCGTAGGCTTTTCAAACGTAATCATGCCGCTACAAATCGGAGCAGCTGACGTGGCCTTTCCACGATTAAACATGCTTTCTTATTGGCTCTACCTTTTCGGTGGCCTGATGGCATTTGCAGGGTTCTTATCTCCAGGCGGTGCAGCTTCATTTGGTTGGACTGTTTACGTTCCATTATCAAATGCGACCTACTCACCAGGTATCGGTGCTGACTTATGGCTTCTCGGTTTAGCTGTCAGTGGTATTGGAACAATCCTGGGCGGCGTTAACTTCATTACAACAATTTTCACAATGCGTGCTCCAGGTATGACGATGTTTCGCATGTCAATCTTTTCATGGAACGTATTACTAACCTCCATTCTTGTTTTACTCGCATTCCCTCCTCTAGCCGCAGCACTCTTAGGTCTTGAATCTGACCGCATATATGGAACACATCTATTTGATCCAGCCAATGGTGGGGCGATGCTCTTCCAACATCTGTTCTGGTTCTTTGGACACCCTGAGGTTTATATCTTGGCCCTACCATTTTTTGGAATTGCTACTGAAATTTTGCCGGTCTTTAGTCGCAAGCCAATCTTTGGATACAAGGGATTAATTGCGGCAACAATTGCAATCTCCGCACTCTCTGTTTCAGTATGGGCTCACCATATGTTCGCAACTGGTCAAGTTTTGTTGCCATTCTTCTCGTTCATGACTTTCCTTATTGGAGTCCCAACAGGAGTGAAGTTCTTCAACTGGATCGGAACGATGTGGCGTGGTCACGTAACATTTGAAACTCCAATGTTGTGGGTAATGGGCTTCTTAGTCACGTTCCTATTCGGGGGATTGACTGGAATTATTTTGGCATCACCTCCGCTCGACTTTGCAGTATCTGCAAGTTACTTCGTAGTTGCTCACTTCCACTATGTTCTCTTTGGAACCGTAGTCTTTGCAATGTTCGGTGGTTTCTACTTCTGGTGGCCAAAGATGACTGGCCGCATGCTCAATGAAAGATTGGGAAAGATTCACTTCTGGACAACTTTCTTTGGTTTCCACTTAACATTCCTCATTCAACATTGGTTAGGTATCAAAGGTTTCCCTCGTCGCTACGCCGATTATCTTCCAACCGATGGCTTCACATTCATGAATGAAGTTTCAACAATCGGTTCGTTCTTGCTCGCATTTTCCATGATTCCATTTATGGTCAACATCTGGATCACTCGTAAGGCACCACTTGTTGGTGTTGATGATCCGTGGGGCTACGGTGCTTCTTTGGAATGGGCCACATCATGCCCACCGCCACGCCACAACTTTTTGACTATGCCTCGTATTTCATCTGAGCGTCCAGCTTTTGATTTGCACCACCCGCATATCAAGACTGAAGGGCACTAATAAACTATGAAGGTTTCTTGGCAGTTATTTATCGGTCTTTCACTGTTTTATGTTTTGATGACGATTATCTATTGGCAAGTTGGTGGTGAGCCAGTTGGTATTGGAGGCATGCTTCTAGCAGCAGCACTTGCTGGAATGGTCGGCTTTTATGTCTGGTTTACACAGCGCCGTATTGGACAAATCCTTCCTGAAGATAACCTCACCGCTCTGATTTCAGATGGCGCTGGAGACCTTGGTTTCTATAGTCCTCATTCTTGGTGGCCACTGCCAGTTGCATTGAGCATGTGTGCGTTAACTCTCTCACTGGTTATTGGTTGGTGGCTCACTGTTATCTCACTAGGAGCTTTAGTTATCTCAATCATCGGCATGGTGACGGAGTATGAAAAACCGGTCGTATCAGGGGCGCATTAATGTCAAAGGTGCGCGCAGAAATTCTTGCCATTGATTACCCAAACACCGCAGCTGCTCGAATCATTATCAACGCACCCGCAGCAAAGATTTTTGATCTACTAGCTGATCCCCGCGCTCATGCTAGTTTTGATGGTTCAGGAACGATTACTGAATCAATTTCTGGCCCGACGCGACTATTCGAAGGCGCAAAGTTCGGCATGGCAATGAAAATCAAAGTTCCTTATCGCATCACAAATACAGTGGTGGCCTTTGAGGAAAATAAAAAAATCACGTGGTGCCATTTGATGAAGTGGACCTGGTCGTATGAATTGGAAGATTTGGGAAATGGTGGGACACAAGTTACTGAAATTTTTGATGGCAGCCAAGTTCCAGCTTTGTCACAATGGTGGCTTAAGAAGACTGGCTCAATCGCCAGAAATCCGAAGTGGATGGCCAAGAGTTTAGTGTCGCTGAAAGCTCTCTGCGAAGGTTGAAGACTGCGCGCTTAGCTCCGTATCTATTTGTATTTTTATGGAGCACGGGCTTTGTTGGAGCAAAATACGGTCTGCCTTACGCAGATCCTTTCATTTTTCTATCGCTACGTATTTTTATCGCCGCAGTGATTCTTATTATCATTGCGCGAATTCTGAGATTTCCGGTGGTGTTGCGCAGGGATGAAATTGCTAAATCATCACTTATTGGTTTATTTCTACATGCCTTTTACTTAGGTGGAGTCTTCTTTGCTATTTCTAAAGGAGTTTCGGCAGGTGTGGCGGCGGTTATTACAAGTTTGCAGCCTGTTTTTGTCTCTCTCTTGGCAGTGAAAATTCTGGGTGAGAAACTACGTCGTACTCAATTTATTGGCTTAGTTCTTGGACTTATCGGAGTTGTTCTAGTACTTGGTCCTACTTTCGATAGTTCAGTTTCAAAAGTTGGGATCACTGCAGTATTTGTGGCACTGCTTGGTAGCACCACTGCCACGTTGATGCAGAAAAAATTTGGTGCGGGCATCCCGATGTTGGCTGGCACCGCGTATCAGTACATCGCAGCAGGGGCGGTGTTGGCTCTAGCTGCCGTTACAACGGATGGAACACATATTGAATTCACACCAAAATTTGCGGCCTCAATGGTGTGGTTAATTATTGCTCTCTCGGTTGGAGCAGTACTTCTATTGCTATGGCTACTCAATACAGGCAGCGCGGCCTCGGTTTCTTCACTGTTTTACTTAGTGCCGCCAGCTACTGCACTTGAGGCATATGCTCTTTTTGGTGAAAAAGTAAACACCCAAGGCTTCCTTGGAATAGGAATTACCGCCCTGGGTGTTTGGCTTGTAATACGTAAAAAGAACTAGTGGTGTTCGATCTCTTTGAGTTCCTGTTCACTTACTTTAGGAACAGAAACTGCATGAGCCTTACTTAAACGTCGTTGCACCTTGTTCTTCAAAGCGCCAGGTCGACGAACACCCCTGGAATCAACTTCGGATATTTCAAGGGCCAGTGGTTGTTCGTGTGATTGCAGAAGGAAAGCCTTTTCTGCAGAGATAGGTTCGTGGACCTCGACGAACTCACCATGAGGCAGTCGAAGCAAGCGTCCAGTTTCACTACCGTGTAATAGCAAGTCACGATCTGCGCGCTGCAATGATAGACATAGACGTTTGGTAATTACGAAAGCGATTGGTGGCAGCACAAATATGCCGATACGTGAGAACCACATAATTTGATTAATCGATAAATGGAAATTAGTTGCCAAAATATCGTTTCCACCATTGATGAGGGCGACCATTACGAAAGTAATGGACATGACACCAAGTGCTGTTCGGTTAGGTACGTTGCGAGGACGATCGAGAAGATGGTGTTCGCGCTTGTCTCCAGTGATCCAGCTTTCAATAAATGGGTAGAGGGCCATTCCTGTGAAAACGATTCCAGGAACTATGAGCGCTGGAATCAAAATATTCCACGAGACGGTGTGTCCAAATGCATGCGTTTCAAGTGGGGGAGCCATACGAACTAATCCATCCAGCCACCCCATGTACCAGTCTGGTTGAGAACCGGCAGAAATCTGACCAGGAGTGTATGGACCATATAACCAAATCGGGTTAATAGATGCAACGGCTGATAAGAATGCGATTACGCCAAATACAACGAAGAAGAATCCACCAGCTTTCGCCATGTAGACAGGCAAGATTGGATGTCCAACAACGTTCTTTTCTGTACGACCAACACCAGGGAATTGTGTGTGCTTTTGATACCAAACTAGCATTACGTGAATTGTGATCACGGCGAGGAAAATTCCCGGGATTATAAGAATATGAAGTGTGAAAATTCGTGGAATAAATCCTGTCCCGGGGAAAGCGCCACCGAATAAGAAGAATGAAATATATGTTCCAACTACGGGTAGGGCTTGAATAATGGCTGAGGTAATGCGAAGCCCTGTTCCTGAAAGTAAATCATCTGGCAATGAGTAACCAAATAGGCCTTCGACTAGGCCAAGAGTGAGCAAGAGAATTCCTAGAATCCAATTGAATTCGCGTGGTTTTCTAAATGCGCCAGTAAAAAAGACACGAAGAAGGTGAGCAACGATAGCTGCCATAAAAATGTTTGCCGCCCAGTGGTGAATTTGGCGCATTAATAGCCCACCACGAACTTCAAATGAAATATCTAGAGTCGAAGCGTATGCAGCTGACATCTTCAAACCTTTAAGAGGCTCGTACACGCCGTTGTAAATTACATCGCGCTGTGAAGGATCGAACCAGAAAGTTAAGAACGTTCCGGAGAGAAGCAAAATAACAAATGAATACATGCATACTTCACCGAGCATGAAGGACCAGTGATCAGGGAAGACTTTATTGAGTGACTTCTTAACCCAACCGGCTGCCCCTAATCGTTCATCAGCAAAATTGGCAACTTTTCCAATAGTTTTTTCTACAGGTGTCATTGTGAGTTACGCTCCCAGAAACTAGGTCCGACCGGTTCGCTAAATGCTGCACGGGCAATCAAATATCCTTCTGCATCGACTGTGATATCGAGTTGAGGCAGTGGGCGTGCGGCTGGCCCAAAAATAACTTTCGCACCACGGGGAACATCGAATGTTGACTGGTGGCACGGACATAACAAATGCTTAGTTTGCTGTTCATACAGAGCAACTGCGCATCCCATATGTGAACAAATCTTAGAAAAGGCGATGATTCCGTCATGAGTCATCGCTAGCTTTTCAGGGTTTAACTGAAAATCTTGTTCGCGCAATCTGATGAGCAGAACTGGATCTTTAGCAATATCACTTAGTGGTCGCTCATCTTCGTGCTCAACAGCGGGCAACACTTGAACAACAGCGCCAACTTCAAGATCCGAGGCCAGAATTGGGCGATTTCCTGGATCGGTCAGAAGGCGTGTGCCAGCTTTCCAGTTCGTCGTTTCTAGCTGCTTCTTTGGCAACGGTCCTAGATCGCGAAGGAGCAATACTGGAGGCAGGGCGAACAAACCAATTGCTGCGCCAAGAGATCTTTTAATCAATTTGCGGCGACCAAGACCGGCTGCTGCTGCACCAGTTTTAACTGTCTTAACAAATGCATCACGATCTTCATCACTCGAACGAAATTCGTGACGATGATTTACAACTTCAACATCTGACATCAAAGTCTTTGCCCAGTGAATGGCTGCCATCCCGAGGAAAAAGAGTGACATGGCCATACCGATACCAATGCCAAGCTGCTGAGCATTTTGGTTGCCCATTACTGGAATGAAAATAAAAACATCTTTCGTAACAAAAACATATGAGTAGATAAGTAAGAGGGAACCTAATCCCGAGAGTCCAAAGAGAATCGCAATTTGCTGTTCTGCTCGCTTTTCAGCTTTTGGATTAATATCAGTAGATCGAGGTGCGTGGGCAGGTGCAATCGAATCATCCATGGGAACCAATTCATTAGACACGTTTCGCCTACCTTGCTCTCGTAGTTAGCCAGACTGCAATACCAATCAGCAGCCCTATTCCTAGAATCCATGCCAAAAGGCCTTCCGTGACTGGCCCAATTCGCCCCATTGTCGCTCCACCTAGATTTGGTTCTGCTTCAGCAGATTTAATCCATTTAATAAGTGAAAGCTTTTCTGCTGGCGTAATTGTTTTATCACTAAATACCGGCATTGACTGCGGACCAGTTATCAATGCTTCATAGATGTACTTTGGTTCTACGCCCATAAGTGTTGGTGCATATTTACCTTGAGTAAGGGCTCCACCTTGGCCCGCAAAGTTGTGACACATTGCGCAGTTGTTGCGAAATAGTTCTCCACCTTGAGCCGTGTTGCCGTCGCGTTCATAATTTAAAACTGAATCATCTGGAATAGCAGGGCCAGGCGCAAGAGATGCAACGTATGCCGCTAAGGCCGCAGTTTGTTCGGCGTTGTAAACAGGCTTTTTACGCATAGCTTGTTGACTCATGTCGGCCATTGGCATGCGACCTGTTCCAACTTGGAAGTCAACTGACGCTGCGCCAACGCCTATAAGTGATGGCGCAATGGATCCACCTTCAGCGTTAAGTCCGTGACAAGAAGAGCAACCCTTAAGAAATATTTGTTTGCCTTCATCGATTGCTGCAGAGCGCGCAAATGTCGTTGGTGACTGTTTCACCGTAGCGCTGGCTACTGAAAATGTTGTACCAATCGCCAAAAGAGCGATAATAAGAAGGACTGGACCTGCCGCCTTATGTCTGCGGTAGCGTGATAAGCGTTTCACGAAATGTATGTACTCCCTTACTTAATCAGGTAAATAGCAGAGAAGAGGGCGATCCATACGACGTCAACAAAGTGCCAATAATACGAAACAACGATGGCAGTTGTTGCTTGCTGGTGTGTAAAGCGACGGGCTTTAGAAACGCGGATCATTACGACAAGAAAAGCAATAAGGCCACCAGTTACGTGTAAACCGTGGAAACCTGTAGCAATGAAAAATACAGAACCATATGCAGTTGATGAAAGAGTTAAGCCTTCCTGCACCAAAGAAGCATATTCAAATATTTGTCCGCCGATGAAGAATGCTCCCATTAAAAATGTTAAAGCAAACCATTCACGCATTCCCCATTTGTTCATTTGGATAATGGATCCGGTACGGCGATTCTGAAAACGCTCAGCAGCAAATACTCCGAACTGACACGTTACTGATGAAAGAACCAGCACCGTTGTGTTGAGTGCTGCAAAAGGAATGTTGAGAATATGGTTTGACTCTGCCCAAATAGTTGGACCCTGAACTGCGCGCGTTGTGAAGTAAATCGCAAAGAGTGCGGCAAAAAACATGAGTTCGCTAGAAAGCCACACGATTGTTCCAACAGCAACTGCATTGGGGCGGGTGATCTTGTGATGGGCCGATACGGATGCAGTTGACATGGAGGAGATTATTCCCGAAAACCACGCCTGAGTCTTACCCGAACCCCCTTTCATCCGGTTTATTACCTCTCATTAGGGGTGAAACAGGCCACATGGTTTGGGCGTCGAAAATCGAAGGCGTCAACGTCAGAAGACGCTTAGACTTATGGCCATGGCAAAGAAACAGATCGTCGTCTATGCAGATGATTCAACTATTCGCGAAGCCGTGATTAACGCCCTTGGTAGCCAAACGGCTAGCGATGTCGGTGAACACCAGATTCATGAGTTCGCAACCGGGGCTGCATTGCGAGGTTTTGTGGATTCCAAAGTCGCAATCGATCTATTCATTTTAGATGGTGAAGCTGTACCCGAAGGTGGACTGGGAATTGCTCGTCAATTAAAAGATGAAGTCTTTAACTGCCCGCCCGTCCTTGTGATCACAGGGCGAAAAGAAGATGCATGGCTGGCGGCATGGTCATTAGCCGAAGCATCAGTTGTTCATCCCATCGATCCATTTACCTTGGCCAAGAGCGCTGCTGAACTATTGCGCGGGACAAAGCTCGCCACAGTTTAAGTAGCAAATCATGTCGCAGACTCAGTGGGATCATTATTTTTCCACGCTAGAAGTTGGTCTAGATCTTCAACCGCAAGATGTTGCATGGTGCATGAAGCAGATTCTTGAAGGAAATGCCGATACTGAATTAATTAAGAAGTTCCTGATTGCCTTAAAAACAAAGGGGGAAACTTCTGAAGAAGTTGGTGCGCTAGTTGCCCAGATGTATGAGCATTCGGCGCCTATTTCAATTACTGAGCGTGCCGTTGACACTGTGGGAACTGGCGGCGATGGAGCACACACCATAAATATTTCAACAACTGCGGCGATTATTGCCGCAGCTGCCGGTGCTAAAGTTGTAAAGCATGGAAATCGCGCAGCTTCATCTAAATCAGGTGCTGCTGACTTATTGGAAGCACTAGGAATCGCGGTAACTCTGGATGGCAAGGGAGTAGAAACTACATTTCATGCTTTAGGAATTGGTTTCTGTTTCGCGCCTGTTTTTCACCCGGCAATGAAATTTGCTGCCCCAGCTCGCAAAGAGTTAGGCGTTCCCACTGTTTTTAATATCTTGGGTCCACTGGCAAATCCTGCAAGGCCAAAGGCTGCAGCTATCGGTGTAGCAAATGATCGAATGCACTTAGTCATGGCGCAAGTTCTCGCCGAAAAAGGTGTAGATGGTTTTGTTTTTCGTGGCGATGATGGACTTGATGAAATTACTTTGGCAACAACCACTTCTGTTTTAACAATTGGGAATGGCCAAATATCTAGCGATCTGCTGGACCCACTTGATTTCGGAATCAACCGTGCACCTATCTCGGCTTTAGTCGGGGGAGACTCAGTTGAAAATGCGCGCATCTCTACCGCAATTTTCGCCGGCGAAAAAGGTGCTCCACGTGATGCCGTTGTACTTAACGCCGCCGCCGCGATAGCTGCATATGAAGGTGCAATGGATATGTCGTTGCATGATCGAATTTCGGCGGGTATCGAAAAAGCAACACAGGCAATTGATAGTGGCGCTGCAACCGAACTAGTAGCCAAGTGGGCAGAACTTACCCAGAAACTAGCCTCTTCTTAACTTTTTTAAACTCGGGCAACGTGGTAATTCCAAATCCGCCTAACCTTTCAATGATTCCGTGCAATACGTCTACTGTGGCGCGCGCATCATCTAGTGCTCTGTGAGTAGGCGAAGTTGTTGCGCCAAAGAACTCGGCCAACGTAGCTAACTTGCAGTTAATAACGTCATCTTTTGTAAGAACATAGCGAGCGAGTCGGGCAGTGTCGGCAACATGATGATTGGGCCAGGGATACTGAAGGTGAACCGCGGCTGCCTTTAAAAAACCAATATCAAATGGCGCGTTGTGGGCAACTAGTACGTTCTCATTTTCTGGCCCAATGAATTCAATAAAAGAGGGAAAAATTTCTCCTATGCGAGGAGCGTCGAAAAGCATCTCATCGGTTATTCCGGTGAGCTGTGTGATGAAGGCAGAGATTGGGACACCAGGATTTACAAAGCTTTGAAACTCACCAATTATTTCTCCACCGCATACTTTGACAGCGCCGATTTCAGTAATACCTGCGCCAGTAGAAGGTGCAGCACCAGAGGTCTCAAGATCAACTACAACGAAAGTTGTTTGCGAAAGGTGCATAGCGGCAATGGTAAGTGATTGCACTGTCATTGACAGTCCGCGTATGGTTATCGGTATGGCAGTTGAGACAGCACCTCCAGGTTGGATGCAAGATTGGTCAGCGCAGGGTTCAGGCAAAAATGCTCGTATTGGAGTGTTACTAGTTCATGGATTTACTGGTGCCCCACCATCGATGCGTCCGTGGGGCGAGTTTCTCAATGGCAAGGGATATTCAGTGAGAGTCCCACTACTTCCGGGACATGGAACGAAGCCTGAAGATCTCAACAAAGTTAAGTGGCAAGAGTGGCCAGCAAAGGTTCAAGCAGAATTAGATATTCTCTACAAAACTTGCGACCACGTTTTTCTAGCAGGCTTGTCAATGGGCGGCGGAACAGCTCTTAATATTTCGCTTACCCACAATGACCGTTTGTCGGGAATTATTTTGGTAAACCCAATGATTCATGTGGCTTATATGCCGCATCAATTGGCTTATGTTATTTCAAATTTTCAAAAGCTCCGTTCAAGTGTCGGAAACGATATAAAACGTCCTGGGATTAGCGAGCACGGATATGACGCTCTTCCAACTCGCGGCGTATATGAACTTTTAAAAATGCTCAAGATCACTCGCAAAAATTTAGGTAAAATTACAGTGCCAGTGCAGTTATTTCATTCTGTGGAAGATCACACTTTGCCGGTTTCAAACACTGAAATTATTATGGCTGGCTTAGGGTCATCAAATAAATCACGAATCGAATTAGTTAATAGTTATCACGTTGCAACATTAGATTATGACCAGGAATTGATTTTTCAAAACTCGCTAACGTTTATCGAAGGGCTAACCCAACGCTCAAATTAAGGCTTTATTGTGAACCAGAGGAGTGCAAGTACGCAGATTGAAACTAACGAAATAATGAAAGCGTAAACACCGCGCATCCGAGAACTGGAGGCGAACTCACCCATGAGGCGTTCATCTTTAGATATGCCATACATAAATATTAAGAGCGGCAAAAGCAAAATAGCGTTAAGAATCTGAGTGAAGACTAAGACCTTAATAAGTGGCAGACCTGGTATCAGAATTAATCCAGCGGCAAGAACAGTCATCACACCAAAAGTTGCATAAAACAACGGCGCTTCTTTTGGTCCATCATCGAGTGCTGCTGGTTGCCCAGTTAAATCGCCAACCGAATAAGCCGTAGATAAAGGCAAGATAGAAGCTGCGAGTAAGGCCGCTCCAACTAAGCCAATTGCAAATAAAGCTTTAGCCATGGTGCCCGCTAATGGTTCTAGTGCGCGTGCAGCTTGCGCGGCATCGGTGATGTTTGTCTGGCCTTCCTTATTTAAGGTAGCAGCACACGTAATGATTACGAAGAAACCAATAATTCCTGTGAGCAATGATCCCGTCCACACATCAATACGCAGCAGTTTTAAATCATCTCGCGTTAAACGCTTATCAACCGCATATGACTGGATAAATGCCAGACCCCATGGCGCAAGAGTTGTACCTAAGGTAGCGGTTGCTAAGTAAATCGCATCATGGGTAAATGGCATGGAGGGAATGAGAACTCCGCGAGCTGCTTGGCCCCAATCAGGGTGTGCCATAAAGCCAGCGACTACATAAGAAATAAAGACTGCCGAAAGAAGGAAGAAAACCTTTTCAACATTGGCAAAGGATCCGCGAAGTACTAGAAATGAAACAACCAAAGCACCAGCAGGAACAGTTACAAATCGTGAAAAGCCAAAGAGTTCTCCGGCAACAGCGATTCCGGCAAATTCAGCAGTGAGTGTTCCAAAGTTTGCGATGATTAACGCACTGGCGCTGAGCGTTCCAGATCGGGCACCATATTTCTGGCGCACCAAACCAATAAGACCCTGGCGTGTTACAACACCAATGCGAGCCCCTAAATCTTGGAAAATAATTAACGCAATCGTTGAGATGACCAGAACCCACAACATTTGGTATCCAAATTTTGCACCAAGTTGTGAATAAGTAGTGATGCCTGCTGGATCATCATCGGAAAGTCCAGCAATAATTCCGGGACCCATAACCGAGAGAAGTGCGGCTAAACGAATTTTGCGTTGTGTTGTCATGAGAGAGCACCAGTTCCCTTAGACAAACCATGTTGTTCTTCAGGCTTTAGCGCATCAACTAAATCATCGGCCAAGATACGTCCAACTGGCTTACCTTTTTCATCTATAACAACGATTGAGGCTCCGCGGTTATTTGAAAACTCTTCGATTACTTCATCTAATGGTGAGTCAATTTGTACTGACGTTGGATAAGGAGGCCCGATCAAAGTACTTAATAAGGCATTTGATTTTGCAGCAACCAGCTCAATAATCGCGATGTGATCCATTAACTTACCCTTGGCATCAACAATGATTACGCCATCTGAAATATCGCGATCACGGTGTTCGACTAGTCGAGCTAACGCTTGTGCAACTGTGTCACTTTCCTGTGCAAAAACCATATGGCTAGTCATAATTCCGCCAGCCAAAGTTTCATCAAAAGCAATCAATTGTCGCAACTGCTTTGCCATCTTTGAATCCATTGCTTTCAAAATATCTTCTCGGTGTTCATCATCTAAATCACGCAAAACCTCGGCTGACTCATCTGGTTCCATTCGGCTAAGAAGTTCGGCTGCGCGGCCTTCGCTTAAACCGCGAAGTAAACCTTGCAACTCTTCATCTTCCATTTCTTCCAGTGCATCAGCTGCTAATTCTGGGTCCAACATTTCGATGAGTGCATTTTGTTCACGACCAGCTAGGTCTTCAATTAAATCGGCTAGGTCAGCTGGGCGAAGTTGGGAGAGCGCAGTCTTTGAACCTGAAGTTTTAACTACACCTGAAGTATCGGCCAGGGATGCAACAGTTGCCCAGTCTAAAACATGTTGGGGGGTAGCTCTGCGACCAAGGGCGCCCGGAAAGATACGGCGCAGAAACGTTACGAAGGAAATATCTACGCCAACAACCCGAATCTCTTTATCAAGAGGCGCTAGATATAAATCGGATGAACGCACAACGCGCAGCCCATTCACATCAACAATCTGATGATCAAGTACATCGGCATCTAGCAGTGACTCATCGCTGCGGCGTTTGTAATCAGTTAAGTTGATAGTTGTAGAAGAGAGTTGGATTTCATTGCGGTTCAGTTTGGCAATACGAGCCCCGTCAATAAAGGATTTGCGCAGACCAACTTTTACAATTAATCCCGAAACTGGGGGATAAGCATCTTGTCCGTGTCTAACGACGACATCAACTAAACGCCCGATTTCGCGGCCATCTTCATTGCGGACCGGACAACCCAATAATCCAGCAAGTGATACAAGTGAGTCACGAATACTTTTGCGAGCCAAAACTAAATCGCGCCGACCTACGGCACGTTCGACCGTATTAACCACACGGGCAATAGGTTTTTTAGTTGGCGCTTTCATGGGTGAAATTGTATCGGCTGAATATGAGCGCGCTCCGATAGTTTTCTCTGCGCCTTGATGAACTTACTAAAGTGGACCGTACTGGGATCGAACCAGTGACCCCCACAATGTCAATGTGGTGCTCTACCGCTGAGCCAACGATCCTTGCTTGAGTGAGGAATCATACCTCACGAATTTACGGCCGCAATTAGCGGTTGTAGTCATCCTCAATACGCTCAATATCGTCTTCGCCAAAGTATGAGCCGCTTTGCACCTCAATAAAAACAACTGGCTCCAAGCCAATATTTGCTAATCGATGTAGATCACCTTTAGCGATATCAATTGAGTCACCAGCTGCCATTTCAATGTCAACGCCATTGTGAGTTACTTTTGCTTGACCACTGACGATGAACCAATGTTCTGCACGATGTTGGTGGCGTTGATAGGAAAAGCGAGCACCAGCATTAACGATTATTCGCTTTACTTTGTGATCTGAGCTTTCTGACAAAATTTCATAGCGACCCCACGGTCTGATGTCATCGCCCATGAACTCTTCCTTTAACTCGTTTTTCTAATGGAGGTCGGAACGGGATTTGAACCCGTGTAGAGGGATTTGCAGTCCCTTGCCTCGCCTCTCGGCCATCCGACCAAAAACTAACGCCG
>WLQG01000019.1 GCA_009698445.1 Actinomycetota bacterium | reverse complement strand
CGGGCAATCTTTGCAACGTGATGAGACATGTCGCCCATACGTTCTAAATCTGCGCTCATGCGTAATGCAGTTACAAGTGCACGAAGATCAGATGCAACGGGTTGTTGACGCGCAATGATGTCAATGATGCGTGCATCAAGGTCGTGTTGGAAATTATCGATTTGATCATCGGTAGCGATGACTTCTTCGGCTAACGCTAAATCTGCTTTAAGGACTGCTTGCGTTGCCTTTGCAATTGAGAGCGAAACCATCTCTGTGAGATCGACCAGGGATTGGGAAACGCCATCGAGTTCATCTTGGAAAACTGAGCGGATAAGTGCCATGGGCCGAACGTATTGGAGCATGATGAATAGAAACCCTCAGTTAGGTGAACGGCAGGTAAACGAGCAAAGCAGAGCCAAAGGCCCGCGCTAGAGTTGGCCTCATGAAGTTTCGCCGCGGTGAATCCCCCACCGATTCGGCGCGTGAACTGCCGGACATGCTCATTCAAACCCTGGCAAATCTAGAGGGCGAGGCATTTATTGCAGCTCCTGGCGAAATCGCAATCTTTGCAACTCCAGGTACAGAACAACTAGGAATTCTAAAAGACGGCAAAGTACAAAGTCCCGAACTCATTGCAACAATTCGTGTTGTTCGTAGAACCAATAAAAAACAGGTTGGCAAAATTGATCTACCCCGTGGCCCTATTGGCGAGGGAATTCATGAATTAACCGTGACAGTTATTCCATTGAGTGAAGATGATTTAGTTTTGATTCTTGTAAGTGATGAGAGCGAAGCTGAAAGAGTGCATGAAGTGCGTCGTGACTTCGTGGCCAACATTTCACATGAACTAAAAACTCCTATCGGAGCCCTTTTACTTTTATCCGAAGCAGTTCTGGGAGCTAAAGATGATCCAGCGGCAGTAACTAAATTTGCCACCAGAATGCAATCTGAATCAAAGCGGCTTACAGATTTAGTTCAGGAAATTATCAATCTTTCACGTCTGCAGGATTCTGACCCACTGCAAGTTGCAGTTGAACTTGATGTCGAAGATTTGATTAACGCTGCAATAGATCAAAGCCAAATATCTGCAGTTAACCGTCAAATAATGGTTTCTCATACCGAGACTAAAAATGCAATTATTCTGGGTGATCGCGAGCAGTTAATTATGGCAATTCAAAACCTTGTTGAAAATGCAATTAACTATTCTCCAGAAGGAACAAAGGTTTCAGTTAATACAAGTGTTGAAGATGGCATAGTTGATATTTCAATTACGGATCAAGGTATTGGTATTCCAGAAAATGACATCAATCGAATTTTTGAGCGCTTTTATCGCGTAGATCCTGCCCGTTCTCGCCAAACAGGTGGAACCGGACTTGGACTGTCAATTGTTAAGCATGTGGCGTCAAAGCACGGTGGTGAAGTTAAAGTCTGGAGCGTTCAGGGCATTGGAAGCACTTTTTCACTGCGCCTACCTATGTACAACTCAATCCAAGAAAGCGTCCAATGACAAAAATCCTAATCGTTGAAGATGAAGCGTCATTTTTTGAAGCCCTTGAGTTTTTGCTTACTAAAGAAGGATACGAAGTTGAAGTTGCCCAAACAGGGCGCGAAGCATTGGATAAATTTGCAGCCCACGGGGCAGACTTAATCCTGCTCGATTTAATGATCCCAGAAGTATCAGGAATTGATGTCTGCCGTTCTATTCGAATGAGTTCACAAGTTCCAATAATCATGCTCACCGCAAAAGATGCCGAAATCGACAAAGTAGTTGGGCTAGAACTTGGTGCCGATGATTACGTGACCAAACCTTATTCATCCAGAGAATTAATCGCTCGAATCAAAGCAGTTCTGCGGCGTAATGCCAATGATCTAGAAACTGCTGATGCATCCGATATTCATACCGCTGGCTCAATAAAAATAGATACTGCTAAGCATCAAGTAACTCTCAATGGCGCACCAGTTGCACTTCCACTTAAAGAATTTGAACTTTTGGAGTATTTAGTGCGAAATGCTGGTCGAGTATTAACGCGTTCACAGCTCATTGATCGCGTATGGGGTGGGGATTACTTTGGCGACACAAAGACGCTAGATGTACATATCAAGCGTTTGCGATCAAAGATTGAGGCAGATCCAGCTAATCCTGTTTTAATTCAGACCATTCGCGGTCTAGGTTACAAGTTAGAGAATTAAAGGGAAGCGAAAGCATCATCAAGAACGCTGAGTGCATCCTTGAGAAGCTCATCTGAAATAACAAGTGGTGGCAAGAAGCGCACAACATTTGAGTAAGTTCCAGCGGTAAGAACTAATACACCTTGGCTCTGGCAGTACTTAACTACTGCGTTCATTGCTGCTGTATTTGGATTCTTAGTTCCTGGCTCTACTAATTCAATTGCCTGCATTGCACCGCGTCCACGTACTTCGCCAATGACTGGATACTTCTTGGCAAGTGCGCGAAGTGATGATCCTAAAATTTCGCCAATGTGTTGTGCACGGGCAACCAAGTTTTCTTCTTCCATAGTTTCAATTGCGCCAAGGGCTGCGGCACATGCGATTGGATTTCCACCGTAGGTGCCACCAAGACCAGATGCGTGAACTGAATCCATTACATCTGCGCGACCTGTGACAGCTGCAAGTGGAAGTCCACCAGCAATTCCTTTAGCCGTCACAACCATGTCAGGCACAACGCCTTCTTCTTCTACTGCAAACATGTGTCCAGTACGGGCAAAGCCAGTTTGAACTTCATCGGCAATAAATATGATGCCGTTATCTTTTGAATATTTTGCGAGCGCAGGTAGGAAACCCTTAGGTGGAACAATAAATCCACCTTCACCTTGAATTGGTTCAATCAAAATCGCAGCAACATTATGTGCTCCGATTTCTTTATCAATTTTGTGTGTGACCATTTCAATGGCATCTTCAGTAATCGTTGCTTGATCGCCTACCCAGTGGAATGAATATGGCATAGGCACGCGATAAACCTCGGGGGCAAAAGGGCCAAAACCCTCTTTGTATGGCATGTTCTTGGCAGTTAACGCCATAGTTAAATTTGTACGTCCGTGATAGCTGTGTTCGAAGACAACAATTGCTGGGCGCTTTGTGAAGTGGCGCGCAATCTTGACCGCGTTTTCAACTGCTTCAGCACCTGAGTTAACAAGCAAAGACTTTTTCTTATGTGAACCTGGGGTCATTGCATTTAATTTTTCGCATACTTCGATGTAGTTCATGTATGGAGCAACTGTGAAACATGTATGTGTGAATGCCTGTACTTGTTCAATCACGCGATCAACTACACGTTGTGCTGAGTTACCAACACCAGTAACACCAATACCCGAACCTAAATCAATAATCTGATTGCCATCGATATCAAGCAAGATCGCGTCACTTGCACGTTCGATTACAACTGGAATCGCCATACCCAATCCCCCAGAAGTCGCTTCCGTGCGACGCTTAAGCGCCTCAGTAGATTTAGGTCCCGGAATAGCGGTAACCAAGCGACGTTCTTGAGTCAGATTTGTAAGTGTGGTCATGGGAAAAGTCTAAGGCCTCATTTCCGCCCAGAGCGCCTTGTAGTTACCCTTGGCGCTATGAGTTCACTGAGAGATTCGGCACCGCTTCTAGATGCCTACCTTTCTTACTTTGAAACCAAGCGCACGCCTTTCACAATCCCAGGTCACAAGCAGCGCGCATCACGCTTAGATGCCGGCTTAGGGGTGGTTGTTGATGGTGATACACCTTTATACGGTGGTTTAGATGAAATTAAATTAACTAACCAGACGCTTAAGAAAGCTGAAGCGTTAGCGGCCACATTGTGGAAGGCCGACTTTGCACGCTTTTCTACTGGTGGATCAACACATGCCAATCAAGCAATTGTCTTAGCGCTAGGAAAACCAGGAGACAAAGTTGCACTTTCTCGAACAGCGCATCGATCAATTCTGAGCGCACTTGTATTAGCTGGATTAGAACCCATCTGGTTATCACCTGAAATTGATTCAGCAACAGGTGTGCCAACAGGAATTTCGGTTACAGAGTTTGAAAAGGTAATTAATCAAAAACCGATTGCGCTGTTGCTCACTGAGCCAGGCTATTTGGGTACGTTGTCAGATTTACCTGCGCTAGTTAAAAGCGCACACGCACATTCAATTCCAGTGATTGTGGATGCAGCGTGGGGCGGACATTTCGGTTTTTCATCATTGACACCACAACATTGCTTGCAGGTGGGTGCTGATGCATTAATTACTAGCGTACACAAAGCCTTGCCTGGATATAGCGCATCAGCGTTATTGCTTGCACAAGGAAATCTTCTCAACCTTGATCGCATAGAACAAAGCTTTGAAACAACTCACACAACTTCACCTGCTGGCGCTCCTCTGGCATCAATTGATGGCTGCCGTGCTTTGCTGCAAACTCGCGGAGCTGAATTAATCACGCAACTTGTTACAAATGTTGAAAACTTCAAAGCTAAAGTCCAATCACACTTTGATTTGCCAGTGTTTTTAAATCCGGGTGATTTCGCCCCAGGCCGTTTTGATCCCGCCAAGATTGTTTTGCGTGCTAATCAATTAGGTGCATCCGGAGTTGAGATTGAGAAGAAATTACAAGCTCAAGGAATTCGTGTGGAAATGGCTGATAACGACACGGTCGTATTCTTGGCAACGCTGGCTGATTCAACCGAAGAGTTTGATCAACTCGCCCACGTTCTCACGCCAATACTTAAATCTTTTCAATCAAACCCACGTCCTACTGCTACATCATTGAGTTGGTCAGTTGTTCCAACGGTTGCCATTTCCATGCGCGAGGCTTACTTTGCTGACACCGAAATGGTTGCAGCCAAAGATTGCGTGGGTCGAATTTCGGCTGACTTAATCGCCCCGTATCCCCCAGGTGTTGCTGTGGTTGCCCCGGGTGAAGTTCTGACTACACAGATTCTTGATGGTTTGGCGACAACAAAAGCTGCGGGAGTGCGCATCGCTTATGCCACTGACCTATCGCTTTTGACCTACCGCGTTACTAGAAATTAACTTTGACCATATAGCATCACTCTTATGTCTGATACAAAAACTTGGCAACAGCGCGCAACTGATCTAAAACCACAATCAAAGCTCTTCATCGATGGAAAATTCGTTGATGCTGCAAGCGGAAAAACATTTGAGAATTATTCGCCAAGTGATGGACATTTAATTTGCAACGTTGCATCGGGTGATACTGAAGATATAAACCGCGCAGTTGCATCAGCTAAAAAAGCTTTTGACTCTGGTATCTGGAGTGAAATGAATCCGCGCGATAAGAAGGCGATCATGTTGCGTTGGGCGCAACTATTAAATGAGCACCGAGAAGAATTAGCCCTGCTTGAAGCAATTGATACAGGTCGCCCAATTGGAGATGCATTAAGCGTTGATGCGCCAAACTCTGCACGAGTAATCCAGTGGTATGGCGAAACTATTGATAAGACATATGACGAAATTGCTCCGGCACCGCGCAATGCATTAGCAATGGTGACGCGTGAACCGCTTGGAGTAATTGGTGCAGTTGTTCCTTGGAACTATCCAATGATGATCACAAGTTGGAAACTTGGTCCAGCGCTAGCTATGGGTAACAGCATCGTTGTTAAACCAGCAGAGAATTCATCTTTAAGTGCGCTAAAAATGGCAGAACTAGCGTTTGCTGCAGGTTTACCTGCAGGTGTATTCAACGTTGTTCCAGGGCTTGGATCAGAAGCTGGGCAAGCACTTGCACGCCACATGGATGTTGCGAAGATTGCATTTACTGGCAGCGGACCTACTGGTCGCAAGATGATGCAATACGCCGCCGAATCAAACATGAAACAAGTTTCACTAGAACTAGGCGGCAAGAGTCCTCAAGTCGTTCTCAATGATTGCACTGACTTAGAAGCCGCAGCTTCAACTATTGCATGGGCCATCTATTACAACGCTGGCCAAACATGTAATGCCGGATCACGCATCATCGTAGAAAAAGGTGTGAAAGAAGAGTTGTTCGCGCACCTTCATAAGTTCCTGGATTCATTTGTGGTTGGAAACCAATTTGATCCAACAACACAGATGGCAGGTCTTGTATCTGAACTACAGCGTGACCGCGTTAATGCTTATCTGGACCTTGTTGGTCAAGATGGTGAAAAAACTATTTTTGGTGGTCAAAAAACTTCTGGTAAAGATTTACTTATTAAGCCAACATTGATTGATAACGTAAAGCCGGGTTCACGCCTTGCACAGGAAGAAATCTTTGGACCAGTACTAGTTGCTATCGATGCAAAAGATGAAGCCGAAGCTTTGCAGATTGCAAATGGAACTGAGTACGGACTTGCAGCATCGGTCTGGACTAACAACGTTGCACGTGCTCACAAATTTGCACGCAAACTTCGTGCCGGAACTGTCTGGGTAAATACTTTTGACATGCTCGATGTCATCACGCCATTTGGAGGCTTTGGTGCTTCAGGTTCTGGCCGCGACAAGTCTTTGCATGCACTTGATGCCTACAGCGCACTTAAGACAACTTGGGTTGACCTCAACTAAAAAATATCGTTGATAGTTTCACAATATGAACCACATCTTGATTTTGGATGAACACTCAGTTTCTAAATCCCTTTCTTGGTAGCCGGGGCTTAGCCCAAGGGTTAGTCTTTCTCTCATCGGAGCTAGGCATTAATTTCTAAGGGGTTAGTTCGTGAAAATGAAGGCAGCGGTTCTAGATGGCATCGGTTCACAGTTTGAAGTCAGAGAAGTTGAACTTGATACACCTAAATCTGGAGAGCTCTTAGTAAAAGTTGCTGCAAGTGGATTATGTGCAAGTGATTTAAATGCTGTTGATGGCAAGCGCAAATTGGTTCCTTTCCCAGCAGTCATTGGTCACGAAGCCGCCGGCGTAGTTGTTGAAGTTGGCCCTGATGTAAGCGGTGTTGCAGTTGGCGATCACGTCATCATGTCAATCGTGCCTAGCTGTGGAACATGTGAATATTGCGCAAGTGGACGTCCTAACTATTGCTCCACTGCAGGTAATGCAATGTCAGTTGGTGGCTTATTTGATGGCACATCACGACTCTCGCACAATGGCGAGAAACTCAATCACTTTTTAACTGTTGCATCATTTGCCGAATACGTTGTTGTTCCAGCATCGGGCGCAGTTGTCATTCCTAAAGAGATGCCACTTGATCGCGCAGCGCTAATTAGTTGCGCCGTTCTGACCGGCTATGGCGCAGTGATGAATACTGCAAAAGTGAAAGCTGGATCAACGGTTGCAGTATTTGGTTGTGGTGGCGTTGGGTTAAACATTGTTCAAGGTGCACGTATGGCTGGTGCAACAACAATTATTGCGGTGGACGTAACTCAAGAAAAACTTGATTTAGCTAAAAAAGTTGGCGCAACTCACGTCATCAATGGAGCAACTTCAGATCCCGTGGCCTTGGTTAAAGAAATCTGTGGCGGCGTTGATTACGCCTTTGAAGCTTTAGGGCGCGAAAGCACCATCCAACAGGCTTGGGGCACGGTAGGGGTTGATGGAACTCTGATTTTGGTGGGTCTTATGAAGAATGGCGCCACCATCACGCTCGATGCCGGCCCTTTTGTCAACGAACAGTCAATCAAAGGTTGCTACTTTGGCTCAGCAAACCTAAGAAAAGATGTACCAGCGTTAGTAAAAAGTTATCTAAATGGCGAACTATTCCTAGACGAACTCATATCTGAGCGGATAGGTTTGGAAGGTCTCAATTCAGCTTTTGATCGTTTAAGAGCTGGGGAAGGAGCGCGAAACGTACTGGTCTTTGACTAAGTGCGTTTTACGTAAGTAAAAAATTCCAGACCGCTTGCAGTCAACACGTGTATTGCAAGAGGTAAGGATGTATGACAAAACACATACCACTTACAACTAGGAGGAACGTAGTGAAGTTTTCAAAACTAACTAGCGGATCTGTAGCTGCAGCACTTGTTGTTGCACTAGCAATCCCAGCACTAAGTACTTCTTCTGCATCAGCTGCTACAAACTATTCAAAGATTACTTCTGCCTCACAAGGCGGAGGTATGGCCGGTCTAGCAGCTGCATGTAAGAAAGAAGGACAGCTCAACGTAATCGCATTGCCTCATTACTGGGCAAACTACGGCGACATGATTGAAGGATTTAAGAAGGCATACGGCGTCAAGGTTGATGAAGCTAACCCAGAAGGTTCGTCTCAGGAAGAAATCGATGCCGCAGTCACAAATAAGGGAACTAACCGTTCACCTGACGTATTCGACATCGGTCTTGCAGTTGCTGTGAAGTACCTCAACACAGGTACTTTCGCTCCATACAAGGCAAAGACATGGCAGTACCTGCAATTCGCACAGTCAATTGATCCAAGTGCACAGGTATCACCTAACTACACAGGAACGATGACAATTGGTTACAGCGGAGATTTGGGAACAATCACATCTCTCAACGATCTATTGCTTCCTAAGTTCAAGGGCAAGGTTGCTCTTAATGGAGATCCACTAGGTTCTTCAGCAGCGATGAACGGTATCTTCATGATCAACAAGGCTCTTGGCGGAACATTTGACGATGTTACAAAGGGAACTGCGTTCTTCAAGAAGATGAAGGATGCAGGAAACTTCATCGTCGTTAACCCAACTGAAGCAACAATCGCTTCAGGACAGACACCAGTTGTAATCGATAATGGTTACATCCAAGCTGGCGTTGTTAAGGCCATGGCAGCAGCAGGCAAGGTATGGAAGATGTACACACCTGCAGCAGTTGGTTCTACATACAACAGCGCAATTTCAGCATGGGCACCACACCCAGCTTGCGCACGTCTATGGATGGAATACTCACTAGGAGAAGCCGGAGCAACAATCTGGGCAACTGGTGGAGCTACTCCAACTCTATGGGTATGGCTACTAAAGACTGGTCGCGCATCTGCAGCTGGTAAAGCTGCTATCGGAACAAGCAAGGTTGTTGCTGAAAAGGCAACAGCTGATCAGACTGCAGCAGCTCGTGTTTACCTAAAGACTGCATGGCCTGCAGCTGTAGGAACAAACTAAGAAGTCAATTAAATTGACTCAGCTTCAATACAAGGGAACCGGTTCTGCCACTGGCAGGACCGGTTCTCGGTATTGGCGCAGTAAGAGCGCTTACTTAGGAGTAATTCCCTTTCTAATTGTCAGTGGATTATTTTTGCTCTACCCAACATGGAATGTTGCATCAGGAGCATTTCAAGATAACTATGGAAAATTTAGTACCTCTGTTTTAAAGGAAGTTTTCAACTCAAAAGTTGCCCGCCATGCTTTTGCTAATTCGCTCGAAATCTCAATTAAAACTGCTTTAGCTGGTGCGATTTTAGGTGGCCTCTTTGCCTGGGCCATTGTTAACGGCAAGCGCGATGGTCTTTTCTACCGTTTCTCAGTGGCTTTGAGCTCTGTGCTCGCCCAGTTCGGTGGCGTTATGTTGACCTTTGCATTCTTAGCAACATTCGGGTTTAACGGACTTGTCGCAAACATTGCACTCAAAGTTGCACCTAATTCATTTCTAGCAGAATCTTCTTGGCTCTACGGAATGCTTGGTTTGAGCATTCTTTATACTTTTTTTCAGATCCCGCTAATGGTTCTGGTTTTCTTACCAACCCTTGAAAACCTTAAGCCACAATGGCGTGAAGCATCCGATGCACTAGGCGGAAAAGCGTGGGAATACTGGCTTCGAATTGGTATTCCAATTCTTACCCCTTCATTTGCAGGCGCAGCACTTTTACTATTTGTTAACTCATTTTCAGCTTATGCAACTGCGCAAACCCTTATTAACCTCTCAGATTTCTTAACACCGCTTGAAATCGCAACTGCACTAACAAGTGAAACTGGCGGATCTAATCCAGCTGAAGCTAAATCTTTATCGTTTTTCATGGTTGTCGTTGTAATCATTGCAATGACTTTCTATGCCCTGCTTCGCCGCCGTGTTAGCAGATGGGAACAACGCCGATGAAGAAACCTTGGGGCGTTCGTATCTGGCGTTGGTCAATTATTTCCGTAGTTGGTGCTTACTTAATGGTGCCGTTGTATGCAATGTTTGATTTTTCTACAAAACCTTTTGGTTTCCAAGATAAAGGGCGCACTTTTAGGGCGTGGCAGATAATTCCTTCTCAGCCAGATTTAATGATTGCAATCGGCAAATCTCTCGTCACAGCCGGCATTGTGATGTCTCTCATTTTGTTTCTCATTGTACCTACAGCCATTTGGGTTCATTTAAAGCTGCCACTTCTACGCAGACCATTTGAACTGCTATGTCTTTTGCCACTTGCCATTCCTGCGATTGTTATCGTGGTTGGTATCGCTCCTCTCTACCGTTGGATTTCGATTCACTTAACTGAATCTCCAATCACCCTGTCTGCGGTGTACTCAATGTTAATTTTGCCTTATACATACCGCTCATTATCGGCAGCCCTTGATGCGGTAGATATTCATACTCTGGCCGAAGCGGCACGCACGCTTGGCGCAGACACATCGCGCGTAATCTTCGGAATCATTATGCCAACGATTAAGACTGGAATCGTTAATGGATCATTTATTGCCATTGCCTTGGTAATGGGTGAGTTCACAATTTCTAATATTCTCAATTACAAGACTTTCCAAGTTGTAATCGCACAAATCGGTCGTACCAATGGAAACGTTGCTGTAGCGGTTTCTTTAGCTTCTATTCTCTTTGTACTTGTTTTACTTCTAGCCATTCCTACAAAAAAACGCCAAGGTAAAGTCCTTGACGTTGACCTCGTCTGAACCGAAAGGACCATAAGTTGAGCTCCTCGACATATGTACAACTAGTTGATCTCGCCAAGTATTTTGGAAAGGTCAGAGCACTTGATGGTCTCACCCTTGACATCGCACAAGGTGAACTCGTCGCACTCCTCGGTCCATCTGGTTGCGGTAAAACAACTGCGCTGCGTGCACTAGCTGGCTTACAAGAGCTAGACCGTGGTCAACTCATTGTTGATGGCAAAGATGTAACTTTCCAAAGCGCTAATAAGCGCGGAATGGGAATGGTTTTCCAGGCTTACTCACTTTTCCCACATATGACTGCCCGCGAAAATGTTGAATACGGTTTAAAGCTCAAAGCGCATAAGACTGCTGGCGATAAGCGCAAAGCACGTTCTGCTGAACTTTTGGATCTTGTTGGACTTTCTACACACGCAAATCACTACCCACATCAATTATCTGGTGGACAACAACAGCGCGTTGCTCTGGCCCGTGCCCTTGCAATTTCTCCAAAGGTTTTGCTTCTTGATGAACCATTATCTGCACTAGATGCCAAGGTTCGTACACAATTGCGCGAAGAAATCCGTCGCATCCAATTAGAACTTGGAACAACAACACTCTTTGTGACTCACGATCAAGAAGAAGCACTCAGTATTGCTGATCGCGTGGGAGTAATGCGCAATGGTCAGTTAGAACAAATTGCTGCTCCATCAGAGCTTTATGATCGACCAAAGACATCATTCGTTGCTGAATTCGTTGGTTTAACTAATCCAATTTCAGGCAAGGTATCGGGTGGTTCAATTGAAATTCTAGGTGGCGTTGTTAAAACTCTTCCAGGTTCAGTCACTTCTGGCACAGGAATAGCTTTGGTTCGCCCTGAAAGTTTGGATGTAGTTGCAAGCAATTCAAGTAACGGCAAAGTTGCTGCTGCAAGTTTTCTTGGCGCTTCATGCCGATTAAACATCACCATGAATGATGGAACTAAAGTCACCGCCCAGCTCCCTAGCTTGGATGCTGCCGGAATTGGTGCAGGGGCCTCAGTCACTGTCTCACTTCTAGATATGCCAGTTTTCGTGAAAGCCGCTGGATGATTTTTGGCTCAATTACAAAGCTAGAGACTTTTACTGACCAATTTGTCTGCTTTGTAAAGATAACTACATCTGATGGTCACGTCGGGTGGGGACAGACATCCAACTATCACTCTGACATCACTGCACAAATTTTTCATCGCCAAGTTGCACCCTGGGTATTAGGTAAAGATGCCTCCGATATTGGCGCTCTTGTTACTTTGGTTGAAGCCCGTGAACATAAATTTCCAGGCAGCTACCGTGCCCGTGCAAATGCCGGCTTAGATACTGCGCTGTGGGATCTGCGTGGAAAAGTTGAAGGTAAGCCAGTCGTAGAACTACTTGGCGGAAGCGCAAAGAAGCTACGAACATACGCGTCTTCTATGCGCCGCGATATTTCGCCACAAGATGAGGCCGCGCGATTAGTAAAACTACGTGATGAGTTTGGTTTTGATGCATTTAAATGGCGCGTAGGAGCAGAGTGCGGAAATGACATCGATGAATGGCCAGGGCGTACAGAAGAAGTTGTACCCGTAGTTTCCAAAGCACTTGGCGATGGGATTTCAAAGTTAGTAGATGGCAACAGTGGCTTCTCACCTAAACGCGCTATTGAAGTTGGTGCGCTATTGGAAGCAAACGGCATTAGCCACTTTGAGGAGCCTTGCAAATATTGGGAGTTAGAAGAAACCAAGGAAGTAACTGATGCGTTAAATATTGATGTCACTGGTGGCGAACAAGATTGGGATTTATCCACGTGGAAGCGCATGATTGATATGCGAGCCGTGGATGTTTTACAGCCAGACATTATGTATATGGGCGGAATCTGGCGAACGCTAAAAGTAGTAGATATGGCCAACAAAGCAGGAATGCCAATCACGCCACATAGCGCCAACCTTTCTCTTGTAACTATTTGCACTATGCACTTACTGGGTGCAATTCCTAATCCTGGTAAGTACCTGGAGTTTTCTATTGAAGGCTTTGACTACTATCCATTACAAAAAGATTTATTCCTTGGAAATCCATTTGCCATTGAAGATGGGAAAGTTCAGATCCCGCAAGGTCCAGGGTGGGGCGTTGAAATAAACCCTGCCTGGCTAGCAAAAGCTACATATCAAGTTTCAGAGATTTAAACTCCGCTGGTTTTCCTAATCATTCGTTGATAAAACTTTCCTGGTTGCCGGCTACTTGGTTGTGGGCCGCCCATCTCAACAAAACCAAGTTTTTCATAAGCGTTAATTGCCAAATCATTATCCGTCCATACACCAAGGCCTTGAACTGACCAATCTCGTGCAGTTGCTTGCTTGTCCAAGAATTCAAACATTGCACGCATTAAGCCGGTTCCGCGATGATTAGGATCAGACCAACATCCACCTATCCAGCACGTTGCGCCAAAATCTCCTTCAAGATTTTCTACATACATCATTGCTACATCAACACCATCAACGGTAGCGACTATGAACGCTTGTTTATCAAAATCTAAACGCCACCTGGCTTCATCAAAGAGCTTTTCATTCTCATAGGTGCCACCGTATGCATGTGGGCTATCCAATAGCGCTTTTAGCCGAATATCGCGCAGCCGTGCCCAATCATCAGCATGTAGTTCATTGCACGCGATGTTTTGAGGCATTGGGCAATTATGCCCTACTTACTTCTTGTATTTCTTGGGCACAATCTTGCCCGCATGATGTTTAGCTTTGATCAAAAGTCTTTCAGCCCAAGCAAATTCCACTGCTAGAACAAATAATCCGGCAATAACTAGCGGCATAGTAAAAGGGCCCGGAAGAACAACCAGGACCAAGCCAAGTAAAACCAAGAATGACCCAACTGAAAAAGCGATCACCTGCCTCAATCTTTTAGGCAAAAGCAACCAATTCTTCTTCATTTGTCATCCACTTCTTTATGGCCGGTGATACGTCCAGGGTGAGCCTTCATCTCAGGATGCTGCTTGCTCTTAATCAAACTAGCAACCGTTGATATCAGTAAAATTGTTGCAATAACTGCAAGGCTGATAGGCGTTGGGATTTTTGGAACATTATGGAAGACCTCATGGGCGTAAGTAAGCATTAATTTAACGCCAATAAACATCAAAATAAATGAAAGTCCTAGTGATAGGTAAATTAACTTATCCAGCAGGCCTTTGAGTAAGAAGTACAAAGCGCGTAGTCCAAGTAGGGCAAAGGCATTGGCGGTAAACACGAGGAAAGTTTGGGAAGTTACACCGAAAGTTGCTGGAATCGAATCTAGAGCAAATAACAAGTCCGTTGATGCAATAGCAATAATGACTAAGAACATTGGGGTAGCAAAGCGTTTGCCGCCAATTGCGATGAACAGTTTTGAGCCATGGAACTCATCCACCATAGACATGCGTTTTCTTAAGGTGCGAACCATCAGATTATCATTTGGTTCAGGATCTTCATGCCAATGTTTAAATAGACCAATTCCAGTCCAGATAAGGATTGCGCCAAATATTGCAAAGGTAAAAGAGAATGCCGAAATTGCAACTGCGCCAATTGAAATAAAGACAGCCCTAAAGACCAATGCCAACATGACACCAATAAGAAGAATTCTTTGGTGATAAATACTAGGAACTGCAAACTGAGCCAAAATAATAACAAAGATAAACAAGTTATCGATGGAGAGTGAGTACTCCACTAAATATGCGGCAAAAAATTCTGTTCCAGAGGTGGAGCCAAAGTATGACCAGACCCAAAGCCCAAATGCGACTGAAACGCTGACATAAAAAACTGTCCAAGCAACCGCTTCTTTGAAATTAACATCGTGAGCTTTGCGAGATGATGTAAATAGATCAATTAAAATCAAACCCAGAATCAGTGCAATAGTTACTGCCCAGATAAGTGTTGAAACCTGCATGAATTTCTCCCTTGATAGCCATGAATAGAACATGGTCAAGGTCTCCCTAACCGAATGAACGGCCAGCGCCCCGGGTTTTTACACCGTATTGACGAGGTAGCTGTAGCGAGGTACTCCCCTTAAACGCCTAAATCGTAAAGCCAATAGCCAGCAACTGCAAATCAATACACTACTAAAGTGCTAGAAAGTTGGATCCAACGTGTGCTTCGCCATCGGGTTCCGATACTGGCAATCTGGCTTGCGATCACCGTAGTTGGGCTAATGGCTGCAGCAAACCTTAATCAGTACTTAACGACGTCGCTGAATGTTCCAGGTAGTCAATCTGAAAAAGCGAACACCTTACTTGCTCAACATTTTGGAGAAAATACCGAAGGCACCTTTACCGTTATTTATAAATACACGAATGCAACCGAAGCACAGCTGGGAGACATTAAGAGATCACTGGAAAAAGCGAGTGAAGTTATTCCAGGTTCACATATTGGTGCACAAAAATCTTTAGTCGGAACGCTGTATACCAACGTCACTACACCGTTTTCATTGGTTAAGGCCGCGGCATACACATCTACATTAAGGGCAGCTTTAGTTGAACAAGGTTTGGTAGGTGCGCAGATAACTGGACCACCGGCAATCGAACATGATGTCACACCAGTACTAGCTCGCGATTTACAACGTGGTCAAATTGTGGCAATTGTTCTTGCGCTGCTGCTATTACTTCTTTTACTTGGTTCAACGTGGGCCATATTTATTCCACTTATTTTTGCTACTGCTTCAGTCGCGTTTTCTCTTGGTCTTATTTATCTCTTAGCGCAAAGATTCTTAATGGTGCTATATATTCCAAATATTGTTGAGCTCATAGGTCTTGGGCTCGCAATTGATTATTCACTACTCATGGTGCACAGATATCGACGAGAGTTACTTAATAACGTTGACCACGATGTGGCAATTATGCGCATGATGCAAACTGCAGGTCGCACCGTTGTTTTATCAGGCTTAACCGTTTCTGTTGCCCTATCGTCACTGCTATTGGTTCCAGTTCCTTTTGTGCGATCTCTGGGTGTTGCAGGAGTTTTAACTCCACTTGTAAGTGTGATCGCTGCATTAACTTTGCAACCAGTTCTGCTTTCCCTATTGGGTGAAAGAGTATTTAGCGATGGATTCCAAGGCATCTTGGGCAAGAAAGATCCAGTCCTAGGCATTTGGGCGCGGCTTGCTCGTTGGGTTGTTCCCCGCGCTAAATCAGTGTGCGCATTCTCGCTCATCGTATTGCTGCTTGCTGCATCACTTGTTTTCAAATTAGAAATCACGCCAAGTTCGCTCACCGCCATCCCTGCAAATCTTGAATCAGGGGCTGTGCTTAATGACATAACAAAGAAAATTGGACCGGGTGTTATTACGCCTAATGAAATTGTTATTAATTTAGGCTCGCCAAATTTGGCCACATCGCAGCAAGTTGACGCTGCACGTTTAGCGCTAGCCACTTCACTTTCAACATCCCCCCAAGTTTTCATGGTGGCATCGGGCAAGCAATCTGATTATGTGGACACAACAGGGCAATTCATTCGCTTATATGTTGTCGGTAAGGATGCAATCGGTGATAAGAAAACTAGAGAATTAGTTCGCAATATCCGCACACAGATCCAAGTAGCCAAAGGTTTTCCAACTGGCACGCAGATTTATCTGGGTGGCGCCCCTGCCCAAGGAGTTGATTTGATTGATGCAATTCTCGGAAGTTTGCCCGCAATCATTTTCATCGTTCTACTCATCGCATTCTTGCTATTGGCCAGAGCATTTAGATCAATAGTTTTACCCATTAAAGCAATATTTATGGATCTGATCTCAATCTCTATCGCATTTTCTATTCTTGTTGCCGTCTTTAAGTACGGCTTTGCATCTACCCTGCTCGGCACCTATCAATTAGATCAAATTGAAGCGTGGGTCCTGATCTTTATGTTCGCCGTTCTTTTTGGACTATCCATGGATTACGAGATTTTCTTGGTATCACGCATGCGTGAAGCCAAAGATGCAGGTGCATCTAATAATGAGGCAATTGTTACCGGAATCGCTAATACAAGTGGGGTGGTTACCGGTGCAGCAATAATTCTTGTTGGGGCATTAAGTGGTTTTGTTTTTGGTCACTTTGCTGGCTTGCAAGAGTTAGGAATTGGATTAGCCGTTGGAATTATTATCGACGCCACAATCATTCGTGGACTTCTTCTGCCCAGTTCTATGGTCTTGTTCGGCCGCTGGAACTGGTGGTTACCACAAAGAATTGCAGTGTTGTTAAAAGTTAAAGCCTCGCCCCTGGAGTTACCAGAAGCGAGGCTAGAACGTAGGTAGAAACTACTTCGTGACTGTGATTGCGAAGTGAACTGATGGAAGCTGATAACCAAGTGCTAAACCTGGAAAATCACGATCGGCAGTCAAGATTGGAAGCATTCCATAAGGAGTGCCGGCAAATGATGGCTGGTTGGTATACATGAGTGGATGCAAATCAATGATGTGAGTGCCTGGAGCGCCTGTGGCTCGCAAGTGAATCACCATATAACCATTGGAATTAAATCCGCATCCGTAACCGATGTAGCTATTGTCATAAGTAACAGCCAAAGTGTTATCTAGCTGAGTCCAGCCAATGCCTTTCATGGCAATTGTGAATTCTTCACCAACTTTGAACTTATTGGTTGGAACTCCTGCGCCATTGCGTGATTCAGGAATTGGAGTTGGATCTGCCTTTGCAATACCAGCGCTTAGGATTTTTCCATTTTTATCTGTGTAGTTGAAAATGCTTTCTTGTACGTAGAATGGAACTTGAGCTTCAACAACATCACCCTTTTTGATTTGGATAACATGGAAGCCGCCTAAATTATCTGGAATTTCAATTTCCTTAGAGAAATCAGCAGAAGTTACATCCACAGTTCCTAATGGAATTGGGTTATAAATCCAGCAGGTGCTAGTTGGACAGTTAACACGGCTACCTACAACAGTTGACCAAACAAGTGTATGAACTCCAGTTGAGACCATACCTTTAACATTTATCGTTGTCTTTGACCCAACCACTCCTTCATTTTTTGAAAGAGTTGCAACTGCATTTGATGCAGGATCAAGACCTAAGTTCGTCAGCGTTGTTCGTAGTGAAACTGTAGGGGTGGTTTTCTTTGGATAGACAATATATGCAGCTGGTGCCCCTGCATCCTTGGTAATTCGAAAGTTAGCAAACCCACCATTTGCAAATGGAACAGGTGATTGAATAATGTTTAAATACGTTATTCCGATTCCATCTTGTACTTGCAGCACATGGTTGCCAACGGCGCCAGAAGCACGGATTACAGCTTTGGCAGTTCCACGAGTCCATAACGCTTGTACTTCACCGGCGAAATTGTTATCCCACAGCACTGAACCTCCAGCGGTATAAAGACTGGCGCCTAATCCTGTATATGTAACAGTGATGGGTGTACCAATTGGTCCGCTTGCAGGTGAGATCGAAACTTTACGACTTATTTGATACCCACCATGAGCAATCGATGCACCATTGAGTACGGCATAAATATCATGAATTCCACCAAAATCTGATGGAACTTTTGTCTTAAACGTAAATGCTCCGTTGGTATCAGTAGTTACCTTTGCCATCACGATATTTACTTTGGTGAACTTAACTCCCATGTAGTTAACTGAGTTAGGTAATACATCTGCTACCCACGTTGCATTGCTTGTACCCCACACCAAAGTTAACTCAGTGTTAGTTACTAAGCCCACACCTGACACAGAGAAGGCATCACCGATATATCCCTGCTGTGGTGTCACAGTTAAGTTGGCACTTGGTTCTGCAAGTGTAAAAGCTTCAGCTGTAGTTCCCGTGAAAGGAAGAGCAGCTACTCCAGCAATATCTGATGGAGCCGTTAAATTGATCAACGTTGTTGCAGTATCAGCAGCTTGTGCCGGCGACATTATTGCCAACCCAAGCACCGCTGTACTTAGTACTTTTAGAGCTTTTGATTCTAGCTTCACGATCTCTCCGTTCTAATCTTTTTGTTTGAATGTGGTTTTTATGCCTTTGGAAGTGCAAAGAGTGTGAGCATTGATGCAACTGTCCAGTTTGGTATGAATGTTCCTGTAGCACCCTTGAGTGCAGGGCTCACTGTGACTGTGCGGTAATAGCTGACTCGATCATAAACTTGACGGCCATCATCACCGATGACGCGCTTTCCATCTACTACGCGTGCAGCAAGCTTTGTAGAAAGCACCTTCATTGTTGATGAATCTTTAGCAATGATTGTTACTTTGTAGTTAATAACTCCGAGAGTGTTATACAAAGGAGCAGCACCTGTTTTTAGAACGGCAGTCCAGAATGCGATTCCGCTGTGATTGCCATAAGAAAGTGCAATTGGATCTTTAACGCCAGCTATTTCGATATAAGCCTTTGCTGTGTTTTTTGAATCCATCACTGCCCCACCCTGGTCAGAATTATTGGCGTAGACGCGAAAAACAATTCCTTGGCCAACGATGTATTCGTTTGTGATTGCGCAGCTAACGCCAAAACGTGGTCCAAGTGCGCCAGAAGTACCGCTAGCTAAAACAGTATCTACATAGATATGAATAGGTGAAACAACGCCTTGAGTAGGTACGCCAACTTTCACGTTGAGAGTTGGTGAAGTTGCTGGTGCAAAATTTGCTGCATCTGTTGGAGTCAAAACACCAGAGAGTGCTGCTGCACCTGCTGCTGCAGGCACCCAAGAACATTTAGCAATAAAGGGTGCAACTGTCGTTGTAGGTACTGCGCTGCAACCAACAATTTCTGTGCCAGCAAGTTTGAAGGCAACAGTACCGGCCGCACTTGCAGTTGCATTGATGACGATTGGATCAAGTTGGAAAACACCGCTGCCACCAGATAGTACAAGCGTTGATTCTGCTGGAGCTGCTACAGCTGCCCCTGCACCAAATGCTCCACCAACCAAAGCCATTGCTCCGATTGCAATTCCTGCGATTAACTTCTTCATCTCTTGTCTCCTTATTGTGCGTAGGTCAAACTATTTAGTTGCGATGTTTCCTGATAAGTCCAATGAAAAACTTGTTGATTCAGTTGTATTGACGATGCCTTTACTGTTGATATCAAAGGTTCCTTTAACAGTGAGCGTTCCAGAGGCGCCTGCAAATTTGCCAGTTCCACCCGTAACTTTTGCGCTTCCTTTGATTGTGATTGTTGCTGGTGCTGAATCAGAATCTGCGCACCCTTGCGATGAAGAATCAAAGGTTAAGTTCAGAGTATTTCCACCACCACTAATGACACCTTTGCCATCAAAGTTGTCACACAGATTTGCTGGGGCTGAAGAAGCTGATCCGCTCATCGCACTTAATCCACTGACGTTGCCTGTCCCGGTTCCGTCAACTTTGGTGACTTGAATGAGATTGCCATCACCAAACAAGATTGAAATTTTTCCCTTATATGTTCCTGCAAAAGCTACTGATCCAGCTTTTGTCACAGTTGTTGTTGCGGCAGGTTTTGCCGCTGGTTTTTTTGTTGAATAACCAGTTGGGCACTTTGGGTTAGTTGCAGTTACTTTCTTAACCACCGTTCCCTTATAACAAGTTATTGTTTTCTTGGCTGCAGCATTAGCGACGGTTACGTTGCCTGCTACTAGTGAAAACGCTGCAATTGCAACGAGGATTTGTATGAATTTTCTTGTGTGTAGTTTCATTTTTCTCTCATCTCTCCCTGAAGAATTCCTTTTTATTTACAAGTGAATCGTTTCATCGCAATATTTTTTATCGAGGATTTTTGCGAGGGCTACCCCTTGCCCGAATATCTAGTGGGTCACTTTCGACCCCTGTTTTATTCTCTGGGTCACATAAATTCTGTGATTTTTCCCGAAGAGAGGTAGCCCCAAAAGGGAATTTGACATAAGGTTCACGGGTGAACAAAAACGTAGATGCAGATTTTCTAGCCCTTCCGCTAACAGCAGTTAGCGATGCCGCGATCAGTACAGCAAAAGATGCTGGTGCATCCCATGTTGATGTGCGGATAGAACGCACACGAAATGGTTTATTGTCATTGCGAGATGCGCGTCCTGAAACTCAAAGCGATGAAACTAATGCCGGTGTGGGTGTTCGCGTTATTGTGAACGGCGCTTGGGGATTTGCTTCATCTCCTGAAATCTCTGTCGATGTTGCCAAGAAACTTGCACTCACTGCAGTTGCAATGGCCAAAACATCAAAGCCGTTATCTACAGAATTAGTCTCACTTGTTACTGAACCAGTGTATGCAAACCAAACCTGGGTATCTGATTATGAAATTGATCCATTCTCAGTCTCTGATTCAGAGAAGAAGGACCGCTTGGCCGATCTGAGCAATCGCTTATTAAAAAGTGGAAGCGTCAACCACACATCAGCTCACACAATGTTTGTTAAGGAACAAAAGCATTACGCCGATTCATATGGCACTAGCACCACGCAGCAACGAGTACGCCTGCAGACCCAGATTGAAGCGATTTCAATTGGCGATCATGGATTTGAATCAATGCGCACGTTGGCACAACCCGCTGGATTTGGTTGGGAGTGGATGGGAAATAAGCATTGGGATTGGGATGGCGAAATTGCCGAACTTCCAACTCTTCTCGCTGAGAAAGTCGCAGCGCCTTCAGTTGAACCTGGTCGCTATGACGTATTAGTTCATCCATCTAATTTGTGGCTAACAATTCACGAATCAATCGGACATGCAACCGAACTAGATCGTGCCATTGGTTATGAAGCAAACTACGCCGGAACTTCTTTTGCCACACCCGATAAGTTAAATACGCTCCAATATGGTTCAAAGCTCATGAATGTCACTGGAGATCGAGCTACTCCTCATGGTCTGAGCACAGTGGGATTTGATGATGAAGGTGTTGCAGCACAGCGCTGGGACATCATTAAAGATGGTGTGCTTGTTGGTTATCAGTTAGATCGCCGCATTGCAGCGCGAGTTAATCGTGATCGCAGCAATGGTTGCGCATTTGCCGATTCACCATCTCACGTACCAATTCAGCGCATGCCGAACGTTTCTTTGCAACCTAACCCAACTGGACCTACCTACGACGAAATGGTTGCATCAATGGAAGATGGAATCATTATCAAGGGCGATAAGTCGTGGTCCATTGATATGCAACGTTATAACTTCCAATTTACGGGTCAACAGTTCCACCGTGTCAAGAACGGCAAAATTGTTGGTCAACTAAAGGATGTTGCTTATCAAGCAACAACAACTGATTTCTGGGGATCAATGAAGGTTGTTGGTGGACCTTCTACTTATGTCCTAGGCGGTGCTTTTAACTGCGGTAAAGCTCAACCAGGTCAGATTGCAGCGGTAAGTCATGGTTGCCCAGCGGCAATCTTCGACAAAGTAAATATTCTCAATACTGTTGCGGAGGCTGGAAAATGATTTCTGCTCAAGACCTTATTGAAAAGATCACATCTGCTGCACCATGCGATGATTGCATTGTTGTTGTACAAGATAAGACTCAAGCTAACTTGCGTTGGGCTGGCAGCACGCTGACAACTAACGGTGTCATTACCCAACGAAGCGTCACTGTTATTGCTTTTGTTGCCGTTGACGGCGGTATGGCATCTGGTGGAGTTTCACGCACTGATGTTTCATTGGCCGATGTTCCAAAGATTTTAGAAGAAGCAATTGCCGCAGCAAAGGCTTCAGGACCAGCCGATGATTACGCACCCCTTGCTACAAATGTATCTATTGGTGATTGGTCAGCAGATCACGTTCCAACTGGACCAGAAGTATTTTCAACATTTGCTCCAGCCCTTGGCGATATGTTTTCACGCTCTGTTGCTGACAAGATTGAACTCTTCGGATATTCAGAACATACAAGTGAAACAACCTGGGTTGGTTCAAAGGGTGGATTGCGTTTGCGTAAGGATTCACCAGTTGGCCGCGTAGAAATGACCGGTAAGTCTCATGACCGCTCTCGTTCCACATGGGCCGGCGTTGAAACTCGTGACTTTAAAGATGTATCGGTTGCCGATATTGATGCACAGATTCGCCAACGTTTAACTTGGCAGGGCACCAAAGTTGATCTGCCAGCTGGGCGTTACGACACAATTCTTCCTTCAGGTTCAGTTGCCGATCTATTTACCTACATGATGTGGGTTTCAAGTGCGCGCGATGCTCATGAAGGCCAATCTGTATTTTCTAAAAAGGGTGGCGGAACACGTATCGGCGAAAAGCTTTCAAATGTGTCTATGCAGTTCTTTACAGATCCTGAATACAAATCTCTTCCTGCATCTAACTTTGTTGCAACAGCAGTAAGTTCTCCATTTTCATCAGTTTTTGATAATGGTCAACCTATTAAGCGCGTTGATTGGCTCAAAGATGGCGTACTGCAAGCACTGATTCAGACTCGCGCTACTGCAAAACTCACTAACTTAGATTTCACTCCCATTGGTGAAAACTTAGTCATGAGCGTTGACGGTGGCAGTGGATCACTTGAAGATCTAGTCAAGAAAGTTGATAACGGACTTCTGCTTACAACTTTCTGGTACATCCGCATGGTTGATCCAAATTCACTTCTT